>DATMHT010000363.1:0-2472 GCA_035554795.1 Gemmatimonadaceae bacterium
TCTGCGCCAGCGGCGTGCGCAGCTCGTGCGAGACGCTCGACGTGAACTCGGCGCGCAGCCGCGCCAGCTCCTGCTCGCGCCGGAGCTGCAGCAGCGCGACGCCGGCGAGCGCCGCGGTGAGCGCGAGCGCCGCGAGGAGCATCGGCAGCCGCGACGTCGCCGGCGCGCCGCCGCGACCGGCGAGCAGCCGCGCCGCCGCCGCCGGCCGCAGTACCGCCGTCGCCGCGAGCGCCGCGACCGTGCCGCCGTCGAGCGACGCCGTCGCCGCGAACGGCGACGCGCCCCCGCTCCCGCCGCCGCCCGCCGAGCGGTAGAGCGCGCGACCCGCACCGTCGGCCACGGACACGACGAGGAGCGAGTCGTTAGGCACGCCGGCGCCCGCGACGGCCGACGGCAGCAGCGGATGGCGCGCGATCACGGACGCGAACGTCGGCGCGCCGAGCGCGGAGGCGCAGGTGACCACACCGTAGGCGGCGAGCGGCGCGTCGTAGGGCGCGTACTTGACGCCGTACGCGACGGCGCGCCCGACGCCGCGGCCGGCGCCGACGACCACGGCCGGCGTGGCGGCGGACCCGGCGCGCCGACGCAGGTCGGCGGCGACGGTGTCGGCGACCCAGGCGCGGAGCGACGCTGCGGGCACGGCGCCGCTCGTCACCAGCGCACCGGTGCGGAGGTCCACGCGGAAGTAGAAGCGCCCCGCGTCGTCCGCCGGCCGCTCGCAGTGCAGCACGCCGGCCGCGCTCGCGGCGAGCACGTCGGGCGGCGGCAGCGGCTCGTAGGGCGACGCCGCCTTCCCCTCGACCGCCGGCGCCAGCGCCGTACCTAACGAGGAGCGCAGCCCGTCGTCGGCGTTGGCGAGCAGCTCCCACGCCGCGAACGCCGCGTAGTCCCGCAGCGCCCGCTCGGCCGACAGCCGGTGCGAGCGCACCGCCTGCTGCGCCTCGTACGCGAGCAGCGCGGCGAGGGCGAGGGTGAGCGCGAGCAGCGCGCCGAGCAGCGCACCGAGCGGCGCCCCGCGCCCCGCCGCCGAGCGGCGGCGGCGCGACGTGGCATCGCTCCCTGTATCATACGCGGCTCGCTGGCGACCGAACACGTGGCGGCTCCCGGTGGGTAGTCGGCGTCTCCTCTGGCAGACCGTGCGTCGCGCGGCGGAGGGCGTCAAGAGCGAGGCGCGCGGAGCCCGGGGCGTTGACGAGACTCTGACAGAGGGATCAGGTGGCGTACCTGAATCCTGGTTCCTGCCTGCTGAAGCCAGCCCCTCAGAGTGGCCGGCAATAGCACGCAGGAACCAGGATTCAGGGGAGGACTCTAGCCTACGCCGATCAGTACGACCGCCGCCGCCGCGACCGTGAGTCCCGCCGCCTGCACCAGCCGCACGCGCTCGCCGAGCACGAGTCGCGCGAGCAGCACCGTGCTCGCCGGGTAGAGCGAGGCGAGCGTCGCGACGACGCTTAGCAGCCCGCGCCGGACGGCGACCAGATACAGCACGTTCGCCCCCGCGTCGATCACGCCGCCGGCGACTACGAGCCAGAGTGTCGGGCGCGCGATCGTCATCGGCCGGCGCTTCGCGAGGCCGATCGTCGTGAAGCCGGCGAACGACACGGCGCGTCCGACGATGACCGGCCACAGCCCCGCACTCGGCGGCGTGCGCTGGAGGCAGACGTAGAACCCGCCGATCGCGACACCCGAGGCGAGCGCGAACGCGAGGGCGCGCGCGTCGTCCACGCCGGGCCGGTCGGCGTCCGACTCGTGCCCCTGCGAGATGAGGACGACCGCCGCCGCGGCGAGGATGACGCCGGCGACGGCGGCGACCGACGGGCGCTCGCCCAGCGCGAAGCCGACGATCACCGGCACGGCGAGCCCGCACACGGCGGTGACCGGCGCGACGACGCTCATCCTCCCCATGGCGAGCGCCGCGTACAGCAGCCCGACGCCGACGCCGCCCGCCGCGCCGCTCGCCGCGCCCCACGCGAGATCGCGCGCCGTCGGGTCCACCCCCGCCGACATGAACGGCAGCGCGACGAGCAGTCCGCCCAGCCCCGTCCCCACCGCCACCGCCGCGACCGTGAACGACGGCACCCGCCGCGACGCCAGCCCGCCGAGAAAGTCGGCGACGCCGTAGAACGCGGACGAGGCGAGGGCGAGGAAGATGGTGAGCAAGAGGCGGGTAGCGGGTCGGGAGGTGGGGCAGAAACATACCCAACCTCGAGACACCAGCGACCGGAGACCACGAAGCGCGTCTTGATCTCGCGCTTCCCCGACCCGCGACCCCCGACCCCCGACCCGCTCCTACAGCATCACCAACCCCCGCCTCGCCCCCACCATCACCGCCTCCGTCCGGCTCGACGCGCCGAGCTTGGCGAAGATGGACGCGACGTGGTACTTCACCGTGTGCTCGGTGATGCCGAGCCGCGGCGCGATCTGCTTGTTGCCGAGTCCTTCGGCGAGCATCCCGAGCACCTCGATCTCGCG
>DATMHT010000364.1:0-17970 GCA_035554795.1 Gemmatimonadaceae bacterium
TGCTGCTCCAGGGGGGCACGGTGCTGCGGGCGCGGACGCTGAACCTGCGCACGGTCGAGAAGATCAACACGGCGCTCGTCATCCTCGCGACCGCGTTCGTCATCGTGGCGGCGACGCTGTGGGACACGCGCTGGCTGGCCGCCGCCGGCTTCTGCATCATCCCGGTCGCGGCGACCAACTACGACCTGCTCGACTTCTTCGCGGAGCGCCGTGGCGTGGGGTTCGCCCTGGCCGCGTTCCCGCTGCACCTCGTCTACTATCTGGTGAGCGGCACCTCCGCGGTGCTCGGCTGGCTGCTGCACGAGCTGCTGGGCGAGGCGAAGCCGACGCCGGCGGTTTCGGCGATGTCCGAGGTGGGGGCGCGGATGTGGCCGCCCGTGCCGGCGGACCCGAAGGCGACGCCACGGGTGGTGCGCGCGGTGGACGCGCGCGATCAGCGCTGACCGGTCGCGAGGGCGCGGCGCACCGTATCGCGCGCGCCGTACCGACGACGTGCTGACAATCGGCGGCGCCGCGGCTAAGATTGGCGCGCCCACGGCTCCCTTCCCCTCGCAGCCACCGCCGATGCCCGCTCGCCGAACCATCGTCGTCGTCCTCCTCGCGCTGTCGGGCGCGACGCTCGCCTGCGCGAGCGCCCGCTCGCCCGCCACGACGCTCGACGCGTCCACCACTACCGCGCGCGGCTGCCCGACCACCGCCGCGGCGTCCACGATCCCCGCGACCGCGGCCGGCCCGGTGCGCGATCCCGCCGTCGCCCTGCGCGAGATCTGTGCGATGATGCAGCACTCGGCCGCCCGCTGGAATGCCGGCGACCTCGCCGGCTTCATGGACGACTACATGCCCGGCCAGGGGACGACGTACATCGGCCGGCACGGCGTCGTGCGCGGCCCGGAGCAGATCCGCGCCGGCTACGCGCCGCGCTTCGGCCCCGGCGGCGTGCACGACTCGCTCTCGTTCGAGGACGTCGAGGTGGACCTGCTCGCGCCCGACCTCACGAACACGATCGCCTACTACGTGCTGATGCGCGGCGACTCGCTGATCGCGCGCGGGCCGACGTCGCTGGTGATGAGGCGAGCGGCGGGGCGGTGGCGGATCATTCACGATCATTCGAGTTGATCCCTCACTCCCTCACCGCTCGCGCCCCCGCTCGCATCGACTTCGGCGGGGGGTGGACGGACGTGCCGCCGTACTGCGACGAGCGCGGCGGGACGGTGTGCAACCTCGCGATCGCGCGCTACGCGCGGGTGCGGCTCGAGGCGCGTGGCGCGCGGGCCGACGCGGCGGAGGAGCGGGCCGCGGAGCTCGAGCTGGCGAGAGCCGCGCTCGCCCGCGGCGCGATCGGCGACGTCGCGATGACGATAGCGAGCGAGTTTCCGGTCGGCGCGGGACTGGGCGGGTCGTCGGCGGCGGGGGTGGCAGCGGTGGGCGCGACCGCGGCGTGGCGCGGCGAGCGGCCCGACCGTGCGTGGCTCGCGCAGGAGAGCCGCCGGCTCGAGGTGGACGATCTCGGCGTCGCCGGCGGATGGCAGGATCACTACGCGGCCGCGTACGGCGGCGCGCTCGGCCTGCGCTTCGACGGCGGCACGGCGATCCGCGTCGAGCAGATCGCGCTCGGCGCGGCGGCCGTGCGCGAGCTGGAGCGCCGCTGCACGATCGTCTACACCGGGCGGTCGCGCATCTCGGGCGAGACGATCACCGCCGTCCTCGACGCGTACCGCGCGCGGCGGCCCGCCACCCTCCAGGCGCTCGACACGATGAAGGCGCTCGCCGAGCAGATGATCGCGGCGCTGCGCGGCGGATCGGTGGACGACCTCGCGCGGCTCGTCGGCGAGCACTGGGAGTGGCAGCGGTCGCTCCACCCCGCGATCACGACGCCGCTCATCGAGGAGATCGTGCGCGCCGGCCGCGATACCGGCGCGCTCGGCGCGAAGGCGCTCGGCGCGTCGGGCGGCGGGTGCGTGCTCGTGATCGCCGCGGAGGAGCGCGCGAGCGACGTGCGCAGCGCCGTCGCCGCGCTCGGCGAGGTGGTGCCGTTCACGGTGGACGAGGGCGGCTTCACCGTGGAAGCGACCGCGTGACCGCGGGCGTGCCGGACGACGACGCGGTCGCGCTCGCGGCGGCGCTGGTGCGCGCCGACTCGCGCAACCCCGCGCTGGCGCACGGCGCAGCGGGCGAGGCCGAGGCGGCGCGGGTGCTCGCCGAGTGGCTGCGCGCGCGCGGCCTGCGCGTGGACGTGCACGAAGTGGCGCCGGGCCGCCCGAACGTCGTCGCGCGCGCGGGACGCGGTGAGCCGGGCGCGCGGTCGTTGATGCTGAACGGCCACCTCGACACCGTCGGCGTGGACGGGATGACGCACGCGCCGTTCGCGGCGGAGCGGCGCGGCGCACGCCTCTACGGCCGTGGCGCGGCGGACATGAAGGGCGGGCTGGCGGCGATGTGCGCCGCGGCGGCGCGCGCCCACGCGGCGGACGCGATCGCGGGCGAGGTGATCGTCGCCACCGTGGTGGACGAGGAGATGGAGAGCGCCGGCACGCGCGCGCTGCTCGAGCAGGGCGTGCGTGCGAGCGCGGCGATCGTCGGCGAGCCGACGGGGCTCGCGATCTGCCCGGCGCACCGCGGCTTCGCGTGGGTCACGGTCACGGTGCGCGGCCGCGCCGCGCACGGCAGTCGCTACGACCTCGGCGTGGACGCCATCACCGGCGCGGGGCTGCTGCTCGCGGAGCTCGACGCGTACCAGCGCGACGTGCTCGCGCGGCGCGCCGAGCATCCGCTCCTCGGCCGCGCGTCGCTGCACGCGTCGCTGATCGAGGGCGGAAGCGGCGTCTCGACCTACGCCGAGCGGTGCGTGCTGACGATCGAGCGGCGCACGCTGCCGGGCGAGCGGGCGGCCGACGCGCTCGCGGAGGCGCGCGACGCCTGGTCGCGTGTGCGGGCGCGCCGCCCCGAGCTGGACGCGACCGTCGAGCCCGGCTTCGCGCAGCCGGCGAGCGAGGTGGCGGCGGATGCGCCGGTCGTGCGGTCGTTAGGCACGGCGCTCGCGGCGGCGGGCGAGCCGGTGCGCATCGCCGGGATGACCGCGTGGACCGACGCCGCGCTCCTCAACGCGGCGGGCGTGCCGGCGATCTGTTTCGGCCCGGGGGACATCGGCCTCGCGCACGCGGCGGAAGAGTACGTGGACACCGGCGAGATCGAGCGGGCGACGGCGGTCCTGCAGCGCATGGTGACGCAGTGGTGTCGCGTCGGCTGAAGGTTCGCCGACGACTGCAGTTGGTCGGTCACGCCGACTATCGTTCGTTCTCCCCTTCGCGCTCTCCGATTCCTCACCGCAGTCATGGCCGAGCTGACCACCAAGCAGTACGACGCGCTCGAGCGCGCCATCACCGACGGACGCCGCATCGCCGTCTACCGTCGCGGGACCGAGTTCATCGTCATCCCGATCCGGCTGCGCACCGCCGGCGGGCGCGAGGCGCTCGAGGCGACGCACCCGACGACGGGCGATCATCTGACGCTCTACATCGACGAGATCGACAGCGTGGAGGTCGTGCGGTGAGTCGTGCCGGGAACGGTGGCGAGACCCTCGAGCCGGCGCCGACGCGTCAGGGCCTCCCGCTCGTCGCGATCTTCGCCGACGAATCGTGCCTCGGCAACGGAAAGAAGGGCGACAACCCCGGCGCCGCCGGCGTGCTCGTCGAGTACGTCGCGCCGGGCTCGAGCGACGTCGTACGGCGCGACCTCTGGGTGAGCGAGCGCGGGACGACGAACAACCGCATGGCGCTGCGCTCGGCGATCGAGGCGTTCGGCGCCCTGTCGCGGAAGGGGCGGCGCTTCGACGTCGTCTTCACGAGCGACTCGCGCTACCTGATCGACGGGATGAGCGACTGGGTGTTCGGCTGGACGCGCCGCGGCTGGCGGAAGGCGGACGGCAAGCCGGTGGAGAACCTCGAGCTCTGGCAGGACGCGCTCGCGGCCGCGGCGCCGCACCGGGTGGAGTGGCGCTGGGTGCGCGGCCACGACGGCAACATCCAGAACGAGTACGCGAACCACCTCGCCACCGCCGCCGCGGCGAGCCAGACGTCCTCCAACGGCCTGGTCGAGTCGCGCTTCGCGGAGTGGCTGGCCGCCCAGCGCGCGAAGGGTGCGATGCAGCGCGTGCCCGACCCCTTCCCGACACCGGCCGCGTTCTCGCCGGGACGGGCGTTACCGACGGTGAGCGCGGGGAGTCACGGGTAGAGCGGCTCCCGGCTGTGGGCTCTCGGCTCTCGGCTGCTGCCCTCGCCAGCGATTGGACAGGATGGACGGGATGAGCAGGATGGGCTCTGCCATTCATCTCATTCATCCTGTGCATCCTGTCCAATAGCCGAGAGTCGAGAGCTGACAGCCGAGAGCCGCTTCTCTCCCATTCCATCCCGCCCATGAAGCTCCTCTTCATCCTCCTCATCGGCATCGCCATCGGCTACGGCTACGGTTTCAGCGACGCCCAGACGCACACGAAGAACGTCGTCTCCCGCCTCGTGGACCAGGCCGGCGGATCGAACCGCGACCGCTACAACAACGACGTGGACGCACGCATGGAGCGAGCGACGCGCTAGCCGACTCGGGGCCGCCACGTCCGGCGGCGCTGGCGAAGCCGGCGGCGCTGGTACGGGGGGTGCACCGTGGACGAGGTCGCGGGGTAGGACGGACTGACGCGCGGAGCCGCCGGGGGCGGACGCCGCGCGTCATCGCTTGCCCGGACCCGCCCCGCGACACGTGACCAGCACTCCGGCCCCGCCATGGACGAACTCGATCGCATGTTCCGCCGGCTCGTGGAAGTCGTCCGAGCCGATTACCCGAGCCTCGTTGATCGCCCGATCGAGGTCGGGGAGCTGTACCAGTCGGTGCTGCCCTACCGACACCACCGCCGCGAGCTCGGCCTCGAGACGAATCAGGACTACGAGCTCGCGATGATGCGCCTGCTCTCGGGCGAGCGCGGCTACGTGCGCGGCGACGCGCGGATGCAGGAGCGTCTGCGCCAGGAGCTCGCCGCGAAGAATCCCGACACGGCGCTCTTCCGCGGATTCGCCACGACGACGGTGACGCTCGACCCCGAGGCCGCGCAGCGCGCGACCGGTGGCGCGCCGCTCGCCGCGGCGGCGATCCCCGCCGACGCCTCGGCCGCGGCATCAGCGGCCGACAGTCGCGACAGCCGCGACCGCGCCGAGCGACCGGTGATCGAGCGGCCGACGGCAGAGCGGCCGACGGCGGAGCGGTCCACTGGAGAGCGGCCCGTCGCCGACCAGCCGGTAGCGCAGCAGGTCACCGACGACCGGATCCCGGAGCGGCCGCGCCCGGTGACGCCGCCTCCATCGGCGCCGCCCGTGAGCTCGCCCGACGCGGAGACGATCGTGTTCCGGCGCTCGCCGGCGATGGGGGCGGTCGGCCCGATGCCGCCGATGCCACCGGTGATGTCACCGCCGCCTGCGATGCCATCGCCCCCGATGCAGTCGCCCTCGATCGCGGCGGCGCCCGATCGCGCGCCCGCCCCGCCGCCGATGCCGAGCGTCGGGCCGCCGCCACGTCCGCGCCCGCCAGCCGACCCGTCGGCGTCACCGAGCGCCGCCTCGCGCGTCGGCGGCGCCACTCCCGCGTCCGCCGGCATCGCTGCGCCGGTCGCCTCCTCGCCACCCCGCCCCTCGATGGCCACTCCACAGCGCGGCGCGCACACGATCGTCGCCAGCGGCGACTGCCGCTACTGCGGCGGCGTGCTCCCCGACGGTCGCCAGATCACCTTCTGCCCGCACTGCGGCCAGAACCTCACCATTCAGCACTGCCCCGCGTGCAGCACCGAGCTGGAGCTCGGCTGGAAGTTCTGCACGACGTGCGGGCGTAGCGTAGGGGACAGGGTCTGAGGGTGCAGGGTGTAGCGGTCTCGGCGCCTCCCGAGCGCGTCGTCTACACCCAGCACGCTTCACCCTCCACCCTTTCACGCCTCTCATCACGACGATGACCATCAAGACGACTCTCGCAGCAGCAGCAGTGGCGGCGCTGGCGATCGCGACGGCGGGGTGCGCGGCGGGCGGACAGGGCGGCGCGGCGGGTGCGCCGGCGCCGTCCACCACCGGGTCGGCCACCGGCGGCACCACCGCTACCGCGGGCACACCGGCGACGGCGCCGACGTGGCCGGTGAAGACGCGCGAGCATGTGGACCTCTGGCTGCACGGCTTCGCGCTGCTGCAGCCCGACACGACGCAGGTCCCCTTCTTCCAGCGCGGCTACCGCGATCAGCTCACGGTCGCGAAGAACCGCGCCAACGTGACGTCGCTGCTCGACGCGAACCGCGACCAGCTGACGCGCCGCTTCGCCGTCAATCGCGACCTCGTCGGGGCGCAGTTCCTCGCGCTCTACTTCGGCTCGTGGGACGAGCTGAAGCAGGGCACGTCGCTCTTCCTCCAGGCCAACGGCGATCCCCAGCGCGCCGGCAACCAGCAGGCGGCGGCGATCATCGCGACCTTCGCGCAGCTCTTCCCGACGTCCGCCGACCGCGACTGGCTGCGCCTCTTCGTGCAGGGGCTCGACGACGAGAGCCGCAAGTTCTATCACAGCTACTGGGTGGCGCAGCAGCGCGACCGGGCCGCGACGCTCGCCGCGGTGGACACGCTCTGGCAGCAGCGCTACCGCCCGCGCCTGCAGCGCTTCCTGAACAACACGCAGCAGGCCAACGGCGACCTGCTCCTCTCGCTCCCGCTCGACGGCGAGGGGCGCACGGTCTCGGGTGGGAAGCTGCAGAACATCGTCACCGTCGGCTTCCCGGCGTCGCCGGCCGACGCGCGCGACGCGATCTACACCTTCGCCCACGAGGTCGCGGGCGCGCTCGCGACGTCGGCGGTGAACGACAACACGACGCCGAACGACAAGCGCACGGGCGTCGCGCAGCGCATGCAGAGCGCGGCCGCGGTGCGCACCGGCTACCTGCTCCTGCAGCGCACGTCGCCCGACCTCGCCGACGGCTACGCGCGCTACTACCTCAAGAGCGCCGGTGCGACGGCCACAGCCGCCGACCCCGGCGCCGCCCTCGCCTCCACGTTCCCCCTCCCCGCCTCCCTTCTCGACGCGATCGGGCGGCAGCTGGACGTGGTGCTCGGGGGAATTTGAACGGAGGGTGTGGGGTATAGGGGGCAGGGTGTAGACGGGCCGCTCGGGATGCGACCCGAGGCCGGTCTACACCCTGCCCCCTACACCCTATACCCTTCTCTCATGCCCGATCTTCCCGTCCCCGCCTCCTCGCTCGACCGCACTGCCGTCGAGCGCGTGCTCGCCCGTGCGGCGGAGCTGCAGGCGGGCGGCGCGCCGGGTGGTGGCGGCGCCGGCGACGAGCCCGGCGTCAGCGAGGCGCAGCTGCTCGAGATCGCGCGCGAGGTCGGGCTCTCGGAGACGCACGTGCGGCAGGCGCTGGCCGAGGAGCGGACGCGCGTCGCGCTGCCCGAGGAGCCCGAGGCCGGGTGGCTCGCGCGCGTCGCCGGACCGGGGCTGGCGACGGCGACCCGCGTCGTGCGCGGCACCCCCGCGACCGCGCTCGCCACGCTCGACGGCTGGATGCAGCGCGAGGAGTGCCTCACCGTGAAGCGCCGCTTCGGCGACCGCATCGTCTGGGAAGCGCGGCGCGACCTCGTCGGCAGCATCCGCCGTGGCTTCAACATCAGTGGCCGCGGCTATCACCTCTCGCGCGCCGACGACGTCGCGGCGACTGCGATCGCCGTGGACGACGCGCGCGTCCTCGTGCGGCTCGACGCGCGGCTCGCCGGCTCGCGCGCGGCGCGACTCAAGAGCGGCGCGGCGCTCGTCGGCGCGGGCGCGGTGGCGGCGGCGACGATGTCGCTCTTCCTGCTGCCGGCGTTCCTCTTCATCGCGGCGACGCCGGTGGCCGCCGCCGTCGGTGGCTCGGCGGGCCTCCTGCGCCAGCACGTCCACCTCGCCGAGCGCGTCCAGCTCGCCCTCGAGCAGGCTCTCGACCGAGTCGAGCAGGACGGCGCAGCCGCGGCCGCCCCGCGCGTGACGAACGGCGGCGCCGCCGTCGCCCTCATCGCCGACGCGATCTCGACCGCCGTCCGACGGCGCGGCTGACGGCGCGACGTGGAGAGAACGACGAAGGGCCGGCACTCGATCGAGTGCCGGCCCTTCGTCCATTCCTCCGTCTGTCCGTTCGGGCGGCGCCGGCGGTCGCACCTCGACCGCCGGCGCCAGTCGATCAGAAGGTGTAGCGCAGACCGAGCTGCATCTGGAACTGCTGCGTGAGCGTGAACTGCGACGGCGTCGCGCGGCCGAAGGTGTTGTTCACACGATAGGTGAACTTCTGCGTCGTCGGATCGAACTTCGTCGTCGAGAGCAGCGCCTGGTCGGTGGACGACACCTCGAGGCGCTTCCCCCAATCCTTGTTCAACCCGTTGAGGACGTTGAAGAAGTCGGCCACGAGCTCGAGGTTCTGCCCGCGGATCGTGTTGAACTTCTTCGAGACGCGCGCGTCGAGGACGTTCTGCATCGGGTTGCGGCAGCTGTTGCGGCCGACGAAGCGGCCGCGCGCGTCGCTGAGGCAGGCGCGACCACCGATCTTCTGCTCGAGGAGCGCGCGCTGGGCCGCGATCTGGTCGGCCGCCGGCACGGTGCTCCGCGCGTCCACGAAGAAGTCCATCTGCTGGACCTCCGCCTTCGTCGGCACGTAGATGCGGTCGTTGCCGACGCCGAGCAGGTCGGTGGCGCCGTCGCCGTTGACGTCGTTGAGGTAGCGCGCCGTCCACGGGATGCCCGAGAACGCGCGGAAGATGCCGCTCACCGTGAAGCCGTACGGCAGCTCCACCGACGGCGAGAAGACGAAGGTGTGGGTGCGGCTGAAGCTCGCCGGGCCCCACTGGCCGCCGAAGTCGTTCGGGTTGCCGGCGGCGCGGGTCGAGCTGAAGATGTCCGAGCCGGCGATGCAGCACGACGTCGAGCCGTTGTCGCGCGTGTTGTCGTAGGTGTACGACGCGGTCACCGTCGCGCGCGCCAGTCGGCCGGTCGCGGAGAGGATCCCCTGGAAGGAGTTCGTCTCGCCGAGGTCGTTCTGGACGAAGACGTTGCCGAAGCCGCCCTTGAGCCGGCTGTCGCCCGTCCGCACGGCGCCCGTCGCCGGGTTCACCTTCGTCGGATCGACGAGCACCGGGATCTTGCCGTCGGCGTAGAAGCGCGGCGTCGTGTTGAGGTTCGCGTCCGAGACGAGGTAGTTGTCACGCACCTTCGTGTAGACGCCCTCGACGCCGACGCGCCAGCTCCCGGCGACGACGCGGTCGTAGGCGAGGTTCGACTTCCACGCCGACGACTGCTGGAAGTCGGGGCTGAAGACGACCGGGTTGGCCGCGCCGGCACCGGCGCCGGCGCCGTTCGCGCACGTCGTCGGGACCGTGGACGGATCGCTCGCGTACGAGGCGAAGTCCGGACGCGGGACGTTGCCGGCGGCGCAGCTCAGGCTGAGCTGCGTGCGGCCGGTGTTCGTCAGCACGTTCGCGTAGAGCACGTACGGCGAGCGGCCGTAGAAGAGCCCCGTGCCGCCGCGGAGCACCTGCCGTCCGTCGGCCGCCGGATCGAACGTGAAGCCGATGCGCGGCGAGACGTTGTTGTTGTCCTCGGGACGCGCGCTCGTGTGCAGCCCCGGGAAGCTGTCGGCGACCGCCGCGTTCTCCTCGGCGCGGTCCGGGTACGTCGCGCGGTCGTAGCGGAGGCCGTAGCTGAGGAAGAGCTGCGGCGTCACCTGCCACTCGTCCTGCGCGTAGACGGCGCCTTCGAGCACCGAGTAGTCGGCGATCGGGCGGCTCTTCCCCGGCAGCGGGAGCGAGCGGGTGAAGCCCGTCGGCGTGTTCGCCTCGAACGCCGCCAGCGACGAATAGCTGAAGGTGCCGAGCCCGTTGAAGAAGAAGTCGTTGAAGACGTGCACCCGCTGCAGGTCGGTGCCGAGCTTGAACGTGTGCGACCCGCGCGTGTAGCGCAGGTTGTCGATCAGCTCGGTCGTCTGCTCCTCGAGGTTGTTGACGTGCAGCACCGGGTCGGCGCCGAAGTTGACGCCGGTCGTGAACGGCGTGCCGTCGGCGCGCAGCGAGGTGATGCCGCGGATGGAGACCTGCGGCACCGGCACGCCGAACTGGCCGGCGGGGTTCGACGGGCGCGGCTTGTGCTCGTAGGAGGTCTGCGCGCGCAGCTCGTTCGTGAGGGCACCCGTGAAGACCGACGTGAGCGAGGCGACGACGCTGTTCGAGCGCGTCTCGTACGGGCCGGCGTTCGAGAGGAAGTCGCCGGGGTTGCTCGCCTGGGTGATGAGGCGGTCGTTGAGCTGCGCGAACTTCACGTAGTTGTCGCGCAGCGTGAGCGTGTGCTTGTCGTTCAGCTGCCAGTCCACGCGGCCGAAGAGCGCCGTCTCGTCCACGTTCTGGACGAAGTTGCCGACCTCCGACGAGAGGTCGTAGCCGAGGCTGTCCTTCGCGACCTGGAGGATGCGGGCGAGCGTGTCGGCGTGGAAGCGGAAGCCGCGCGACGCCGGGTCGAGCGCGGCGCCGGTGAACACCGGGCGCGGGTCGCGCGCGTTCTGCTTGTCGAACGTGAAGAAGAAGTGCGCGTGATCCTTGACGATCGGGCCGCCGAGCGACAGCCCGTACTGCTGCTTGCGGAAGTCGGTCGGGAGCGCGCCGTTGAAGTCGCGCGCGGTCAGCTTGACGCCGGCCGCCTCGTTGTCGCGCAGGAAGCCGAAGACGCTTCCCTGGAAGCGGTTCGTCCCCGACTTGGTGACCGCGTTCACCGTGCCGCCGGTGAAGTTGCCGCGCTCGACGTCGTAGCCGGCCGTGATGACCTGGATCTCCTTGACGGCCTCGATCGAGTAGCTGAACGGCGCGCGATCGCCGCCGCGGGCGTCGCCGCCGAAGAAGCTCTCGTTGTTGTTGACGCCGTCCATGAGAAGGTTCGACGACGCCGTGCGTCCGCCGCCGATCGCCTGGCCGCCGCCGGCGCCTCCGCCGCTCACGTCGCTCGTGCCCGGCGCGAGGACGACGAGGTCCTTGAAGTTGCGCCCGTTCGTCGGCAGCTCCGCGATCTGGCGCTGGTCGATGCGGGTGCTGGTGCCGGCCTTCTGCGTCTCGATGAGCGGCGTCGCGTCGGCGACGACCCGCTGCGCGGCGAGCTGGGTGGCCACCTGCTCGAGCTGGAAGTCCACGCGCTCGACCTGTCCGAGCCCGATGCGGTAGCCGGCCTTCTCGACCGCGCGGTAGCCGATGAACTGGGCGCGGACGGTGTACGGTCCGGGGGGCAGGAAGGGGATCTGGTAGCGACCACTCTCGTCGGTCTGGGCACCGTGCTTGACGCCCGTCTCGTCGTTGGTCGTGACGACGGTCACGCCGTGGATCGGAGCGCCGTCGGGGCCGGTGACGATGCCGCGGACCGCGCCGGTGGTGGTCGCCTGCTGGGCGAGGACGGGCGTGCCGGAGAGCGCGACGAGCACGAGCGACGCGCACGTGAGCGCGAACGCCCGGGCACGCGGGAACGTGGGGGATGCCATGAAATGGGAGGAGGCTGAGGCGGGCCGGCCCCGCCAATCGGGGCACGGTGGAGCGTGCCCGCGAAGTTAGCGACTCCCCGTCCGGCAGCATAGCCAGCGCCCTCCGGCCTCGATCACCGTCACGCGATCGTTACCGCGCCTGCGGGCGATGAGGCGCCCCTGATGCCAGGTTCCTGCTCCCTCTCGGCGGTAGAGGGGCGGGCTTCATCTCTGATTCCTGGTTCCTGCGCCCTTCACGTCAGCTCCCTCAGAGGGGCCGGCATTAGCAGGCAGGAACCAGGAATCAGGTTGGGACTCTACCTCTTCTTCGCGAGTATCGTCCCGCGGCAGTTCTTCGCTCCACAGTGGCACGGGTAGCGGCGCTTCGCGGCGGGCGAGTGGCGCTCCTCGAGCGTGTAGGCGTAGTCGTACGCCAGCTCCTCGCCCGGCGCGACGTCGCGGATCGTCTCGATCCAGATGCGGCCGTCCTCGATGACGGCGTCGCAGTTCGGGTCGCAGGAGTGGTTGATGAAGCGCGCCGCGTTGCCGCCGACGGCGGCGTCGATGACGACCTCCTCCGGCTCGTCGATCGCGAACAGGTAGGTGTGGTGGCGCTCGCCACGCGCCTCGGCCGACTCCGGATAGCGCGCCTCCGCCTCGGCCGGGGTGTGCCGCTCGCCCGTGTACTCGATGAGCCGCGTGCCGGCGGGGATGAAGCGCGTCGCGAACACGCCCTTGCCCTGGATGGCCGAGCGACGGACGACGAAGGGGCGGGGGTGCGGAAGACGTCGGATCAGCATCGCCGAAAAATACGCGCGCGCTCGAAAGGCGTGCCGACGTGGTAGAGAGCACTGCAAATCCTCATTCCTCATTCCTGCCCGCACGCCCGTCCGAGGGGCACGCCCTGCAGGAACGAGGAATGAGGATTCACCGTGCCCTCTATCGGGCTCGCATCGCCTTCTCGAGCAGCCGCTGCGCCGTCCTCGCGCCCACTCTGTCGAGGACCTCGAACTGCTTTCCCTTCGCCTCGTTGTAGGAGGCGAAGAAGTGCTCGATCTCGTCGAGCAGGTTCGCGCTCAGGTCGCCGATGTCGCGGACGTCACGGTGGTCGCGCGAGTTCTCGGCGACGGCGAGGAGGCGGTCGTTGCGGAACGTCTCGCCCTCCTCCGTCTGCTCGGCCTCGATCGCGCCGACGAGGCGCGACGGCACGACGCAGCCGACGAACGCCGGGTCGTCCATCAGCACGAGCACGTCGAGCGGGTCGCCGTCCTCGGCGCGCGTCCGCGGCACGTAGCCGAAGTCGAACGGGAAGCTCGCGCCCGCCGGCAGCACGCCGCCCAGCGCGAAGACGCCGAGCTCCTCGTCGAACTCGTACTTGTTGCGGCTCCCCTTGGGAGTATCGATCACGACGAGCACACGGCCCTCCTTGTCGCGCACGGGAAGACGGGCATGCGGAAGCTTCGCGGTCGAGCTCCTCTTCGCGGCGGATTTGCGTGGCGGCATGTGTCGGAGGTGAGGGCGGACGGCGTACCTGATTCCTGTTTCCTGTCCCTGATGCCGACCACTCAGAGGGGCTGGTCATAGCAAGCAGGAATCAGGAATCAGGTGGGGACCTAACCCTCCACCGCTCCCAGATCTGCCGCCGCCGGACCGTTGATGACCTTCCCGTACCTGTCGAAGCGCGAGCCGTGGCAGGGGCAGTCCCACGTCTTCTCGACGCCGTTCCAGTCCACGACGCAGTAGAGGTGCGGGCAGACGGCGGAGCGCTCGTGGAGCGTGCCCGACTCGTCGCGGTAGACGGCGACCTTCTTCGCGCCGCGGCGGAGCACCGCGCCCTCGCCCGGCTTCACCTCGTCGGCCGACTTCACCTCGCCGGGCGTGACGTAGTCGCGGTACTGCGCGGCGACGTTGAGGTTCTCCTTCGCGAACTCCGGCGCCGCCTTGAGCGAGATGCGCGACGGATCGTACAGCTTCGCCCACGGGTTGTCGCGGCCGAGGATGAGGTCGGGGATCAGCGTGCCGGCGATCGTGCCGTGCGTCATCCCGTTCCCCGAGTCGCCGGTGGCGATGTAGACGCGCGCGTCGCCCGGGTTCTTCCCGATGAAGCCCATGTAGTCCACCGGCTCCATCACCTGCCCCGACCAGCGGTAGTCCACGCTCGTCGCCATCGGGAAGCGCGCGCGCGTCCACTCCTCGAGGCGGCGGAAGCGCTCGGCCTCGGTGTCGCCGCCCTGGCCCGTCTTGTGGTCCTCGCCGCCGATGATGAGCACGTCGTACCCCTCGTCGCCCTGCAGCGTCGGCGCGGCGCCGCCCTGCAGCCGCACGTAGTGGTACGGGTCGGCGGTGTCCCAGTACAGACCGTGCGGCACGGAGCCCTTCGGCACGCGCACGCCGATGACGTACGTGCGATACGCGGCCTGCTTCGTGTGCATCTTCACCCAGTCGTTGATCGGCGAGTTCGTCGCGATCACGAGCGCGTCCGCGCGCACCGTGCGGCCGGCCTCCGTCTTCACGCGCGTGCGGCCGTCGGCGTCCTTGCCGCTCGCGATCTCGGTGACGTGCGATCCGGAGTAGATGCGGCCGCCGTCGCGCACGATCGCGCGACAGAGGCCGCTCAGGTACTTCAGCACGTGGAACTGCGCCTGGCGCGGGAAGCGCAGGCAGGGGCCGAAGTCGTGGAAGTCGAGCGGCACGCGCGCGAGCCGCGAGACGGCGTCGAGTCCCGCGCGGTGCGCCGCCTCCAGCTCGCGGTCGAGCTCCGCCGGGTCGTCGCCGGCGTGGAGGAAGAGATAGCCGTCCACGCGCTCGAAGTCGCAGGCGATGCTCTCGGCGCGCACGATCTCGGCGATGCGCGCGATCGCCGCGTCGTGGCTCTCGGCGGCGAGCCGCGCCCCCCCGGCGCCGTGCATGGACTCGATCGCGTAATAGCGGTCGTCGAGCGCGGCGGTGATGTGGGCGGTCGTGCGTCCCGTCTCGCCGCCGCCCACCGGCCCGTCGTCGAGCACGACGACGCGCTTCCCCGCGCGGGCGAGCGTGTAGGCGACCGTGAGCCCGGCGATCCCCGCGCCGACGACGCAGACGTCGGCGTCGAGGTCCTCGGCGAGCGGCGCGTAGGACGGCACCTCGGCGGTGGCCATCCAGACGGACGTGGTGCGGCCGGAGTCGCTGGGCATGAGGGGCGAGGGTAGAGGGTGTCGGGTGTAGGGGAGACGGCAGGCGTTGTGCCACTTCCGCCCACCGCCCACCGCTCACCCGAGTATCCGCTCCATCGCGTCCGCCGGCAGCGGCCGGCTGTACAGGTAGCCCTGCCACGCGTCGCACTGGCGCTCGCGCAGGAAGTCGAGCTGGCGGTCGGTCTCGACGCCTTCGGCGACGACGTCGAGGTTGAGGCTGTGGGCGAGGGCGATGACGGCGGTGGCGATCGCCGTGTTGTCCACCGCCGGCGGCGCGCGGACGCCGCCGTCCTCGCCGAGCGCGTCGCGCACCGAGTAGTCCCGCACGAGGACGTCGCGGACGAAGGAGCGGTCGATCTTGAGCGCGTCCACCGGGAAGAGGCGCAGCGCGCTGAGCGACGAGTAGCCGGTGCCGAAGTCGTCCACCGAGATGCGCACGCCGAGCCGCTTCAGGTCGCGCAGCGTCTCGAGCGTGCCGTCGGCGGTGTGCATGGCGATGCTCTCGGTGATCTCGAGCTCGAGGCACTGCGGCGCGATCCCCGTCTCGTCGATCACCCGCGCGACCCGGTTGACGAAGTTCGACTGCTGGAGCTGGCGCACGGAGAGGTTGACCGCCGTGCGCAGGTCGCGGCGGCCGGCGAGCTGCCAGCGGCGGAGCTGCGTGCACGCGTCGCGCAGCACCCACTCGCCGATCGGGACGATGAGCCCCGTGACCTCGGCGAGGAAGATGAAGTTGTCGGGACCGAGGAGGCCGAGCTCGGGGTGGTGCCAGCGCAGCAGCGCCTCGACGCCGGAGATGCGGCCGCTGTCGAGCGAGATGATCGGCTGGTAGTGCATCACGAGCTCGCCGTTCTCGAGCGCGCGTCGCAGGCTGCTCTCGAGCACGAGCTGCTCGAGCGCCTGCGCGTTCATGGACGCGGTGTACAGCTCGAAGGTGTCGCGCCCCGCCGCCTTCGCGCGGTAGAGGGCGACGTCGGCGTGCTTGAGCAGCATCTCGGCGTCGTCGCCGTCGTCGGGGTAGAAGCTGATGCCGAGGCTCGTCGTGACGAACAGCTCGCGCCCCTCGAGCGTGAGCGGTGCCTTCACCGCCTCGCGCACGCGCCGCGCGATCGCGACCGCGTCCTCGACGTGCTCGACGAACGGGCTGAGGAGCGTGAACTCGTCGCCGCCGAGGCGGGCGACGGTGTCCTCGGCGCGCAGCAGGTTCGTGAGGCGCTCGCCGACGATCTGCAGCAGCCGGTCGCCGGCACGGTGGCCGAGCGAGTCGTTGATGGTCTTGAAGCGGTCGAGGTCGAAGTAGAAGATGGCGAGCTTGGTGCCGGCGCGGCGCGCGTGGGCGATGGCGAGGCGGAGGCGGTCGAGGAAGAGCTGACGGTTCGGGAGGCCGGTGAGCACGTCGTGGTAGGCGAGCCGCTCGACCTGCGCGGCGGCGGTCGCGGCCACCTGCCGCTCCGCCTCGAGCAGCCAGATCACGAGCCCGAGCCCGATCGCGAACTGGATGAGGAAGTCCACCATCCCGACGTAGTCGGCGTAGGACACGGGGCGGCCGGTGCCGAGCGTGATGGCGCCGAGCGCGAAGAGATGCAGCTGCTCGACCGCGTAGGCGACGAACGCGGCGCTGACGAGCCGGGGCCCGAGCTCGTGGGCGCGGACGTGCGAGTGCCAGATGCCGTAGGCGGCGGCGAAGAACGACGTCCCGACGGTCGCGGCGCGGATGCCGACGCGGAAGACGAACCGCTCGCCGTCGGCCGCCGGGTCCCAGACGAACGGCACCGACGTCGCCGCGCCGATCAGCGCGAGGGCGATGAAGATCCGCTGGCCGGAGTGTCGGGCGACGGTGCCGCCGGTCGTCAGCTCGTAGGCGCCGAGCAGCAGCCACCCGATCTGGACATAGCCCGCCGCGGCGGCGACGGCGGCGAAGGCGATCGCCGCCGGGTGCGCCGGCCCGTACGCGTCGGCGAGCACCGAGGCGCCGGCGCCGTAGAGCAGGTGGACCGCCAGCGCGAGCCAGCTCCGCGTCCAGTGCCGCAGGTAGTCCGTGCTCGCGTGGTAGCGCGACAGCCCGTGCAGCACCGCCGCCGTGAGCAGCGCACCGCCCGCCTGCGTCAGCGATGTCGCGTAGAGCACGGTGTTCGAGTAAGGCATCGGCGCGGGGAGCGGCGGGACGGCGGGCGCGCGTTCTCTCTTCCGCAATGCTCACGCAAGGCCAGCCGTCGTCAAGCGGGATTCCATGAATCGACGGCGCGGTCCGGCGACGATTGGTGGCGTGGATCACCACGCAGCGCTCCGCGATCGGTCGGCGATCCGCGCGCCGCCATTCGCCGCCGCCAGCGGTGGCTGGTACGCGCGCTGCAGCACCGCCGCCTTCCCGACGCGGCGACGACGGCGCGGCGGACCAAACCCCCAACATCGAGAGGTGACTCCATGGCACTCGACTCCCTGCACGAGCTCTACGTCGAGCAGCTGAAGGACCTCTACAGCGCCGAGAGCCAGATCCTGCAGGCGCTGCCCAGGATGGCGCAGAAGGCGAAGCATCCCGACCTGCGCGCCGGCTTCGAGCTGCACCAGCGGCAGACCCAGGAGCAGGTGCGGCGTCTCGAGCAGATCTTCGACCGCCTCGGCGAGCGCCCCGGCGGCGTTACGTGCGAGGGAATGAAGGGGCTGCTGAAGGAAGGCGAGAAGACGATGAAGGAGCGGGCGGACTCCGACGTGCTCGACGCCGCCCTGATCGCCGACGCCCAGCGCGTCGAGCACTACGAGATCGCCGGCTACGGCTGCGTCCGCACCTACGCCCGCATGCTCGGCCGCCAGGACGATGTGCGCCTGCTGCAGCAGACGCTCGACGAGGAGGGCGCCACCGACGAGAAGCTGACCCAGATCGCCGAGCGCGTCGTGAACCTCGACGCGGCCCGCGGCGGCGAGCGCGAAGTCCCGCGCGGCACGGCGCGCGAGACCGGCGCCAGCACGACCTCGCCGCGGAGCGCCCCGCGACGTGGCGAGAGTGACTTGGAGGCGAGGTAAGGGGGACACGGGACGCGGGACGGGGGACACGCGAACATCAGAGGGGCCGGCATCCGTGATACGGAGACGGCCCCTCTGCTCGCGCCTACCGCTTCCCACATCCCACATCCCACATCCCACGTCCCACGTCCCACGTCCCACGTCCCACGTCCCACGTCCCACACGTGACGCCCGTTACGAAACGACCACATCAACACTCTCTAGGCCACATGGCTCCGGCGCGGCGACGCGGCGCGGGCCCGTCGCGTC
>DATMHT010000365.1:0-24523 GCA_035554795.1 Gemmatimonadaceae bacterium
GCAGCCGGACGAGGACTTCCTCCCTCGAACCCGTCAGCTAACCCCGTAGGCGTTTGGAAGCGGCATGGACCCCTACGTCTTCTCCCTCTCGTTAGGCGCGGCGGGCCTCGGCGTCATGGCCGTGACCGGCCTCGCGGGGCACGGCCTGCACTCCCATCAGGGGGCGCACGGTGGTGCGACGACCACGGCGCACGGCGGTGGTCACGTCAGCGACGTCTCGCTGCCGGTGCACGGCGGCGGCCACGCGCACGCCGGTGGGCACCACGTGGGGCACGCGCACGCCGGGCATGCGCACGCGGGCCACGCGCACCAGCACGACGCGGGCGGGACGCGCGCGGCGAGCTACCTGTGGACACTGCTGTCGCCGCGCGTGCTCTTCAGCCTCCTCGTCGGCGCCGGCGCGACGGGGCTGCTGCTGCGCGATCTGCTCGGGCTCCACGGCGCGCTGCTGCCGGTCGCGGCGGCGCTCGGCGGCGTGCTGTTCGAGGCAGCGCTCGTGCGGCCGCTCTGGAACCTCACCTTCCGCTTCGCGTCCGCGCCCGCGCTCACGCTCGAGAGCTGCCTCATGGACGAGGCGCTCGCCGTCTCCGGCTTCGACCGCAACGGGCAGGGGCTGATCGCCGTCGAGGTGGACGGGCAGCTCGTGCAGGTGCTCGGCACGCTGCGCGCCGAGGACCGCGGCGCCGGCGTCCGCGTCCGCGCCGGCGACCGGGTGCGGATCGAAGAGGTGGACGCGAAGCGGAACCGGTGCGTCGTGAGCTTCGATGGGACGGGGGACGGGGGACAGGGGACGTAGCGTCCCGAGGTCGTTCATCCCACGTCCCACGTCCCGCGTCCCCATTCACCATTCAACCACATCGCGAGCTAAATCCATGGACCTTTCGACGGGCACCATCGTCGTTCTCGTTCTCGTCGCCGTCCTGTTCGTCATCCCGGCGATCGTCGCGTCGTTTCTCCGCAACGTGGAGGCGGGCACGATCCGGATGGTGAGCTGGCTGCACGGCGGCACGGTCATCTATCGCGGGCCCGGGAAGTCGAAGGAGATCCCGCTGCTGACGACGGGCACGACGCTCTCCAGCAAGGCGATCAATGTCGACCTCGACATCACCGACCAGACGGCGGACCTCGACGAGCGCGGCACGCCGCAGCCGATCAAGGTGCGCGTGCTGGCGAGCGCGATCGTCTCGGTGGGCGACACGGACTCGATGATCAAGACGGCGGCGAACCGCTTCTTCTCGAAGTCGCCGGCCGACCAGGAGAACATCCTCATCGACCTGCTGTCGAGCTCGGGGCGCCGCGCGATCAACCTGCTCACGCACGATCAGCTCTTCTCGGCCAAGAGCGCGCCGCCGCTGCCGAAGGCTGCGGCGCTCGGCGCCGGCGAGCCGGGTACGGCGATGCAGACGGGCGGTGGCGCCTCGCGCGCGCTGCAGCACGTCGCCGGCATCACGTCGCTGCAGGAGGTGGAGGACGACGACGACCCGCTCGCGGTGATCATCCGCAAGGCGTGCTCGCGCGAGCTCACCGACCTCGGGCTCGGCTTCAACTCGCTCAACATCAAGGTCGTACAGAGCGAGGTCGCGGAGGCCCGCCGCCGGATGTCGGCGGCCGAGGCGCAGGCGAACGCCGAGATCGTCGCGGCGCTCCAGGCGCGGCGCGCGAAGGAGGCGCAGCTGGAGGCCGAGCGCATGATCTCGGACAAGCAGCGCGAGCTGGAGCAGACGCGGGCGGCGAACGCGGCGCTCATCGCGCAGGCCGAGGCGAAGAAGCAGGACGCGCTGGCGATCCAGCGTACCTCGGAGCTCGACGCGACGCAGATCGCGCAGGCGAAGGCGGACGCCGAGCGCGTGCGCATCGCCGCGCAGGCCGACGCGCAGGCGGAGGCGATCCGCATCACGACCGTGGCCGAGGCGACAGCGGAGAGCATCCGGAAGGTGAACACGGCGATCCAGGCCGGCGGCGAGAGCTACTTCCGCTACCGGCAGATCGAGATGCTGCCGCAGATCGCGCCGGCGATCGCCGACGCGCTGGCGCAGGCGAGGCTGGTGACGATCTCGAGCGGCGACGGCGCGAACGGCGGCGGCGCGGCGGAGACGGCGACGAACAACATCACCAGCGTCATCCAGACCGTGCTCGCGGCGCAGCTCGTCGCGCGGGGCGGAATCCTGGACGGAGCGGCGCCGGCGCCTTCGGCGCCTCCCGTGTCGCCGCCCGCGAACGTCACGGTGACGCCGGGCGTGATTCCGCCCGTGAAGCGGTAGCGAACTGAATGCGAGTAGGAGGTCGCGAGTAGCGGGTCGGGGCTGATGGTCGGCAGTGGCCGAGAACAAGCCCGACCCCCGACCCCCGACCCGCTATCTTCCCCACATGCCTCAGATCCCCTTCTCCCAGCTTCCGCCGTCAGCCCGCGTCTGGGTGTTCGCGGCCGAGCGGCCGGTGACCGGTGCGGCGGCCGAGCGGCTGCTCGCCGAGGTGGACCAGTTCCTCGCCGGGTGGGCGGCGCACGGCACGCCGCTCATGGCCGCGCGCGAGTGGCGCGACGACCGCTTCCTGACGATCGGCGTCGATCAGAGCACGGCCGGCGCGTCGGGGTGCTCGATCGACGGCCTGTTCCGGACGCTGCAGCGGCTCGAGCCGGTGCTCGGCACGTCGCTCGTCGGCGGCGGGCGCGTCTACTACCGCGACATCTCGGGCGAGGTGCGCACGGCCTCGCGCGACGAGTTCAGCGAGCTCGCGACCCGCGGCGCCGTGACCGGTCGCACCCGCGTCATCGACCCGACCGTCCCGACGCGCGCCGACTGGGACGCGCGGTTCGAGACGGAGGCGGGGAAGAGCTGGCATGCGACACTGCTGGGGTAGCGCGTAGCGGGTAGCGCGTAGCAACGGCGACGGGCCGGCCTCCCACACGAGAGCCGGCCCGTTCGATGTTCTTCGCTACGCGCTACGCGCTACCCGCTACGCGCCACCTGCTACCCGCCACCCGCTACCCGCCGTTCGTCGCCTCCACCGCCTCTCTCAGCCTCGGCATCATCTGCGCGATCTCCTCGCCCGAGACGGCGCCGACGGAGAGGCGGAACCAGCCGCTCTCGTCGTTCGAGCCGAACGCCTGGAAGGGGACGACGGCGACGCCGGCGCGGTGGAGCAGGTAGCGGCGGATGTCCTCGTTCGTGCGCAGGACGTCGCCACTCGGCGCGCGACGGTCGTTGAGGGCGACGCGCACGCTGAGGTAGATCGCGCCGGTCGGCGCGACCGCCGAGACGGGGAGCCCGTCGCGCTCCATCGCGCACACGCCGTCGTAGAGCGCGTCGAGGCGCTGCTGCAGACCGTCGTGCAGCGTGCGCCGGTACTCGGCGACCGCTTCGTCGTCGGCGAGGAAGGCGGCCGTCGCCACCTGTTCGGCGCGCGGCGCCCACGCGCCGACGTGGCCCAGCACGTCACTCATCGCCGCGATCACGTCGGGCGGGCCGACGACCCAGCCGACGCGCACGCCCGTCGCCGCGAACGCCTTCGAGATGCCGTCCACGAAGACGGTGTAGCGCGCCATCTCGGGCCGGAGCGCGACGGGCGTGTGGTGGACGGTGCCGCCGAAGGTGAGCGTCCAGTACACCTGGTCGTAGAGCACGTACAGCGGACGCGCGCCCTCGGCGTCGCGGCGCGCGTTCTCCTCGAGCACGAGGTCGCAGATGCCGGCCAGCGCGTCGGCGGTGAAGGCGGTGCCGGCGGGGTTGAGCGGCGAGCAGAGCGCGACCAGACGGGCGTCCCGGACCGCGGGTGCGAGCAGCTCGCGCGTCGGCAGGAACGACTGCTCGGCGCTGCACGGCACCGCGACGCCATCGGCGCCGATGAGGTGGCAGTAGTGGTTGTTGTTCCACGACGGCACCGGATACACGACACGGTCGCCGGCGTCCACGAGCGTGCGGAAGGTGCCGTAGATGCCGGGGCGCGATCCGCCGGTCACGACGACGGAGTCCACCCCGTAGCGGAGGCCGAGCGCGCGCTCGTACAGCGCGACGACGGCCTTCTTGAGCGCGGGGATGCCGCTCGAGGGCGGGTAGTTCGTCTCGCCCGCGCGCAGCGCCCGCACGATGCCGTCCTCGAGCTTCCGCGGGATGCGGAAGTACGTCGGGTCGAAGTCGCCGACGGTGAGATTGACGACACGCTCGCCGCTCTCGCGCATGGCGCGGATCTCGGCGGCGATCTTGAGGATCTCGGAGCCGACGATGCCGGCGGCGACCGTGGAGAGGCGAGGAGCGTGGCGCGGAGGAGCTTCGACCGGCATGATGCGTGGCTCGCGGCGGAGGGCGATCGCAAGATGCAACGAGGGACGGCGCGCGTCGAGGTCTATGGCCGCGGGGTGCCTGACGCTCGCGTCGCCGCACCGCGCCCGGTACTCGTGATCTACAGCACGAAAGCTTCCGCGGTCACCACGCCGGGAACGATGCGCGCCGCCGGGGTGGATGATGAGTGATGCGTCCGCAGGTGGTGTGTCCCTCGCCCCGTCGGGATCGCGACGAGGAGAGATCGCGCGCGGAGCCTACCGTGTCCGGAGCCCAGCCAGGCGCGGCACTAACCGTCGCTCACTACGCATCACGCATCACTCACACCGCCACCGCGAGCTGGCTCGTTGGGCAAGCACACCCGACGTGCAGGATGGCGCCGAGCACGCCTCGCCCCTCACCCCTCTACCCTAGCCACTCCTCCCGATGCTCGGCCACGAACTCGTCGTCGGTGAGCTCGGGATAGCTGCGCAGGACGCGGTCGATCTCCGCCGCCTGCTCGGCGGTGAGCCGCTCGCGGGGGTCGAGCGTCCACACGCCGCGCATCAGTCCCTGCCGCCGCAGCACCTCGTGCAGGCCGACGATGCAGCCGGCGAAGTCGTGAGCGACGTCGAACAGGGCGCCGTTGGCGTCGGTGAGCGCGGCGGCGCGCGTCAGCCAGCGGGCGTCGAGCGTCGCGCCGCCTTCGGGGTCGGCGGCGCGCAGCCGACGCACCTCGTCGAGCAGCTCGACGGCGCGCCGCGTCCACACCGCCCACTGTCCGAGCAGGCCGCCGACGATGCGGCGGTGGACGCGGCGCCCGCCCTGCACGCAGGGGAACGGCGTCAGCAGGTCGAGGACGATGCTGTCGTCGTTGCCGGTGTAGAGCGCGACGTCGTCGCGACCCGATTCGGCGACGGCGCGGACGACGTCGAGCGTCCTGTAGCGGTCGAACGGCGCGATCTTCACGGCGACGACGTTCGGGATCTCGGCGAACTCGCGCCAGAAGCGGTAGCCGAGCGCGCGACCGCCGACCGCCGGCTGGAGGTAGAAGCCCATCACCGGGATGACGTCGGCGACGGCGCGGCAGTGGCGGACGAGGACATCGTCGCGCGCGTCGCCTAACGCGGCGAGGCTGAGGAGGCCCGCGTGGTAGCCGAGGGCGCGCGCGATCTCGGCCTCGCGCACCGCCTGCGCCGTGTCGCCGACGAGGCCGGCGATCTTGATGAAGGGACGGGGGACGAGGGACGAGGGACGGGTGGCGGAGCCCTCGTCGCGCAACGCCGCGTCCGCCGTCTCCGCCGCCAGCTCGAGCACCGGACGATAGAGTCCGACGCGCGGGTCGCGGATCGCGAACTGCGTCGTGTGGACGCCGACCGCGATCCCGCCCGCGCCCGCCGCGACGTAGTAGCGCGTCAGCGCGCGCTGGTGCCGTTCGTCGAGCGTGCGGTGCGGCGTGAGCGCCAGCGGGTGGGCCGGGATGACGTGGCCGGCGAGGAGATGCTGGCGGAAGTTCATCAAAACCTCCCGCTCCGCACCTCGAACTTCGTCGGCTTGCCGAGGAGCCGGCCGCCGGCGCGGATCCAGGCGGCGGTCCAGAGGATCGTGCGCCAGAGTGGCGTCGTGGCAGCGCCGAGGACGTCGGTCATGCGGTGCGTGTCGGAGAGGAGCGCGTCGGGCGCCTCGTGGCCGACGATCACCGGCGCGCGATCGAGCAGTTTGCCGAAGCGCTCGGCGAGGGCGCGCACCGGGAGCAGCTCGGCGCCGGTGACGTTGACGACGAACGGGCCGTCGGAGCCGCCGGTGGTGTGGGCGAGGCAGCGGAGCGCGAGATCGCAGGCGTCGCGCTGCCAGATCACGTTCACGTAGCCCATCGTCGCGTCCACCGGCTCGCCGCGCCACACCCTGAGCGCGACGTCGGTGAGGACGCCGTAGCGCAGGTCCACCGCGTAGTTGAGGCGCACGATGGCGAGCGGGGTTCCGTACTTCGCCGAGTAGTGCTCGAGCACGCGCTCGCGGCCGAGGCACGAGGCCGCGTACTCGCCAACGGGCGCCGGCGCGTCGCTCTCGCGCGAGCCGCCGCAGCCGACGGGCGTGAGCGGGTACACGTTGCCGGTGGAGAAGGCGACGACGCGGCTCTCGCGGTAGCGCTCGGCGCAGAAGGCGGGGACGACCGTGTTCATCATCCACGTGTCGCCGGGCGCCGACGTGGTGCCGAACTTCTGCCCCGCCATGAAGGCGACGTTGGCCGCGGCGGGGAGAGTGGCGACGGCGGCGCGGTCGCTGAGGTCGCAGGCGACGGTCTCGACGCCGGCGTCGTGCAGGCGCACGGCGGCCTCGCGCGAGCCGGGCGACGCGAAGCGCGACACCGCGATGACGCGCCGTCGCCGGCCCTCGTCGTCAGGCAGCGCGTCGAGCGCACGGCGCGCCATGCGCGCGAGCGTCGGCCCCATCTTGCCGCCGGCGCCGAGCACGAGCACGTCGCCCGGGCATCGCGCGAGCGCGGCCGTGGTGTCAACCGTCGGCGCCGAGAGCTCGTCGTCGAGCGCCGCCTCGTCGGCGGGCGCGGGCGGGGCGGCGGCGCGCCACCCGGCCCAGCGGGCGTCGTCGGCGAGGTCGAGCGTCGCGGTCGCCGTCGCGGTCCCGGTCGTCGTCACCGCCCCTCGACGGTGGCTTCCTCCGGCGCGTAGTCCTCGACGTCGTCGGCACGCGGAGCGATCGAGATCCCGAGTTCGTGCATCAGCGCGTGGCGGGCGTCGTCGATCACGGCCCGCGTCCGCTCCTTGAGCAGGCCGATGTCGGCCAGCGTCATCCCCGTCGTCTCGATCGGCTCGAGGACGCGGCAGCGCGCGTGCGCCTTCCGGAACTGGAAGCTTCCCTTCGCCATCGCGTAGCGCGTGCCGGCGACGGCGATCGGGAGGATCGGCACACCGGCCTCGATCGCGAGGCGGAAGGCGCCGTCCTTGAACGGCAGGAGGTCGGCGGTGCGCGAGCGCGTCCCCTCGGGGAAGATCATGACCGAGACCTTCTTCGCGAGCCGGTCGCGGCACTGGAGGATCGCGTTGGCGGCGCTGTCGCGGCTGCCGCGCGTCAGCCGGATGTCGCCGGCCATGGACATCATCCACCCCATGACGGGGATCTTGAAGATGGTGTCCTTGCTCAACCACTTCATCTCCCACGGCAGGTGGGAGAGGAGGAAGATGTCGGCGTACGACTCGTGGTTCGAGACGGCGACGTACGGGCGGCGCGGGTCGCGCACGCGCACGCCCGAGGTCTCGAACGACCAGTACGGGTTGAGCCACGTGCCGAAGACGGCGAGCTGGCGGAAGGCGCGGCCGGCCGCGTAGCGCCCCGGATCGAACGGCGCCGTCACGAGCCAGACGAGCGCGACGTAGACGAAGCCGAAGAGGACGGTGAGGACGGTGCTCGTCCAGACCCACGCGTTGATGAGACGGGCCATGGCGGGAAGCTGTTGCTGACGAGATGGAGAGCGATGAACCGCGAACTGCGAACCGCGACCTGCAAGCAGTCGTCGGTTCAACCGAGAGCTATCGGTCGTTGGTTGCCGGTGGTCAGTGCGCAACGACGGCGCGCCGGAGTGTGCGCCCGCGCGCGGTCGTTGCCCACGGACGACTTCTCACTGGCAGCTGACAGCTCCCCATTGAACTGATCACTGCTCCTGCCGCGGGATGTCCTACTTCACCTGCTCGACGTCGAACTGCCGGGCCGCTTCTTCCGCGCCCTGGAAGCCGATCTTGCTGTGCGTGCCGTCGCAGAAGGGCTTGGTGGACGAGGCACCGCAGCGGCAGAGGGAGATCTTGGTCGGGTTCTTGGGCTGGACGACGTTGCCGTCGGCGTCCACGAGCTTGACGTTGGCGACGTCGTCGCCGCTGATGAAGTACGGACCGTTCTTGCGAATCGTGATCGTGATCTGCGACATGAATGCGGGTGCGGGAGTGGATCGATCCTGGTGATGAACGAACGTCGAAGGAACAGTGGCAAGAACCGGGGCCATCGGTTCTGGGTGGTGGAGGTAGTCCCCACCTGATTCCTGCTCCCTCTGATGAGGCAGAGGGGTGGGCGGCGTACCTGATTCCTGGTTCCCGTCCCTTCAAGCCAGCTCCCTCGGAGGGGCTGCCTCGAGCAAGCAGGAACCAGGATTCAGGTAGGGACTGTACCTACGCGCGCAGGTAATCGGGCTGCCAGCTCCTGACCTCGCGCTTGACCTGATCGGCCTTCTTCAGCTCGCCCGCGAGACAGCGGCGCACGAGGTCGGGGACCTCGGCGTCCGAGGCGAAGCGGAGGCCGACGAGCTGGTCGAGGCGGAGCTCGGGGATGCGCGCCTTGAGGTCGGGCGGCAGCACGGCGCCGAGCCGCATCCACTGCTCGAGGCGGATGATGCGGTTCTGGACGGTGAGCGCCATCGTGCGCGCGCTCATGCCCAGGGCGATGAGGGCGGCCGCGACGACGACGCTCCACCAGTTCGCGTGCAGCGGCAGCTGGATGGCGCGGCGCAGGGTGATGATGAAGTTCAGCAGCAGGATCGGCTGAACGAAGAAGTGGTAGAGTGCGAACCAGCGGCGGTGGTTGGCGTAGTTCTGCTCGGTGGCCATGACGGTCGTGAGGGTGGTGGCGTGCAAACGCTCCGGTCGGCGCTGCCGCGGTGCCGACGGAGAGGACGAGTCGAGTTAGATCCCCGGTGGGGGGGGCCCCCCACTGCTGCCGCCGCTCCGGCCGTCGTCGCTCTCCGACGACGCGGGGGCCGAGGCGGACGCCGAGGCCGCGTCGGCGGCGAAGACGCCGAGCGCGTGTCCCGCCGCCGCCTCGCGCGCGTAGCGCTTGAGGCGCATCAGCATCGCCGTCAGGCCCGCCTCGCGGGTCCCGAGGCCGATGCTCTCCATCACCTGCCGCACGAAGTCGTCCGGGATCGCGAGCGTCGTCGCCGGCGGATGGTCGTTGACGGCGCCGAAGACGATCGCGAGGACGGCGGCGACGGTCGGCGACTGGCGCGCGTTGATGTCGGCGTAGAAGTGCAGCTTGCCGTCGTGCAGCTCCGGAAAGATGTCCACGCGCGTGTTGCACTCGGGGACGGTGAAGCTGGCGCGGTCCACGTCGCGGTAGCGCTCGGGCAGCGGCTCGAGCTTCTTCGAGTACTGCACGAGCGCCGTCATCTTCTCCTCGCGCGACAGCGCCCGAAAGAGCTTCAGGACGCGGTCGACCGTAGGGGGGAGGGGGGCGGCGGAATTCTGCATGAGGGGTAATTTAGGCGAAGGCCCAGGGCCTAGGGCTCAGGGCCTGGACGGCACACGTCTCACCTCCCCACCGCCGTTCGGAACCAGACACCTGCAACCGTGGGCCAGGCCCTAGGCCCTACGCCCTGGAGCCCTCCTCCTTGCCCCCACGATCGCTGCTCCTCGCCGCGCTGCTCGCCGCCGCGTCCTGCCGCTCCGATCCTCGCGATGGTCTCGTCCGCGGCGTCGGGACGATCGAGGTCGTGGAGGTGGACGTGTCGCCGGCGATGCCGGCGCGCGTCGCTCGCGTCTGGGTGGACGAGGGCGCGTCGGTCCGCGCCGGCGACACGCTCGTCTCGATGACGGTGCCGACGATCAGCGGCGACGTCGAGGCGCGGCGCGCCCGGGCGAGCGCGGCGGCGGCGACGCTGCGCGATCTCGAGGCCGGCGCCCGCTCGAGCGAGCTGTCGCGCGCGGCCGCCGATCTGCGCGCCGCCGAAGCGGAGGCGGCGCGGACGGCGCGCGACGTCGAGCGACTGACGCCGCTCGCGGCGCAACACACGGTGAGCGCCCAGCAGCTCGACGCGGCGCGGACGGCGGCGGCGACGGCGGCGGCGCGGCGCGACGCCGCCCGCCAGGCACTCGCGACGCTGCAGGAGGGGACGCGGCCGGAGCGCGTGCAGGCGGCGCGCGCCGACGCGGCGGCGGCGCGCGCGGCGCTCGCGCAGGGCGAGGCGACGGCGCGCGACCTCGTCCTCGTCGCGCCGGTCGCCGGCATGGTGCTCGGCCGGCACGCGGAGCCGGGCGAGGTGCTCGGCGCCGGCCAGGCGGCGGTGACACTGGGCGAGACGTCGCGCCCGTGGACGCGCATCTACGTGGACGAGCACGCGCTCCCGCTCGTGCAGGTCGGGCAGCGCGCGACCGCGGTGCTCGACGCGTTCCCGGACCGGCGGTTCGAGGGGCGGGTCGTCGCGGTGAGCGACCGCGCCGAGTTCACGCCGCGCGTCGCGCTCACCGAGGAGCAGCGCGCCGACCTGCTCTTCGGCGTCAAGGTCGCGTTCGACGACAGCACGGGGATGCTCAAGGCCGGCCTCCCGGTGACGGTGACGCTCGACCGCGCGCGCCTCGCGTCGCCCGCTCCGGCGGCGTCGCCCGCTCCGCCGACGCGCGCTCCGTGAGCGCCGCCGTGGCGGGTGCCGCGGCGGTGGCGGCGGCGGCGCCGAATGAGGTGGTGCGCACGGTCGGGCTGCGGAAGACGTTCGGCGACGCGGTCGCGGTCGAGGGGCTGGACCTCACCGTCTACCGCGGCGAGGTGTTCGGGCTCCTTGGCCCCAACGGCTCGGGGAAGACGACGACGATCCGGATGCTCTGCGGGCTGCTGACGCCGACCGCGGGCGACGCGTGGGTCGTGGGGCTCGACGTGCGCAGGGACGCCGAGGGGGTGCGCCGCCGCATCGGCTACATGTCGCAGCGCTTCGGGCTCTACGACGACCTGACGGTCGAGGAGAACGTGCGCTTTTACGCCGCCGTCTATGGGCTGCGCGGCGACGCGCGTCGGGCGCGCGTGGCCGAGCAGCTCGACGGTCTCGGGCTGCGGCCGCGGGCGCGGCAGCTCGCCGGCACGCTGAGCGGCGGGTGGAAGCAGCGGCTCGCGCTCGCGTGCGCGACGTCGCACCGGCCGGCGCTGCTCTTCCTCGACGAGCCGACGGCGGGTGTGGACCCGGCGTCGCGGCGGCGGTTCTGGGAGATGATCGCCTCGCTCGCCGCCGCGGGGACGACGGCGCTGGTGACGACGCACTACATGGACGAGGCGGCGCGCTGCGGCCGGCTCGCCTTCCTGTCGCGCGGGCGGCTGATCGCGTTGGGCACGCCGGCCGAGATCACCACCCGCTTTGGCGCGGCGAGCGTGGAGGACGTGTTCGTGGCGCTGCAGGAGAAGGATGAAGGGCGGGAAGCGGGAAGCGGGACGCGGTAAGCGCGAACGTCTTCCCGCATACGCCCCACCCGAAAGTCTGCGTCGCCGCCTTTCTGACGCGTCACCGAATCATCCCACGCCGCATTTCGATCGCGCCTACCGCCTACCGCCTACCGCCTACCGCCTACCGCCTACCGCTTCCCGCCGACCATGCTCTCCCACCTCCGCGAATCCCTGCTCTGGCCGATGCTCTGGAAGGAGTTCGTCCAGATGCGTCGCGACCGGTTGACGCTGGCGATGATGGTCGGGGTGCCCGTCGTGCAGCTCATGCTCTTCGGCTACGCGATCCGCACCGAGGTGCGGCACCTGCCGACCGTCGTCCTCGACGAGTCGCGCTCGTCGGACAGCCGCGCGCTCGTGGCCGTCATGCAGAACTCGGGGGACTTCGACGTCGTCGCCCGCGTCGAGGGACGGGCCGCGCTGGCGGACGCGATCCGCTCGGGGCGCGCGCGGGCCGCCGTCGTCGTGCCCCCCGACTTCGAGCACGACCTCAAGCGCGGCCGCACCGCGCAGGCGCAGGTGATCGTGGACGCCGCCGACCCGATGGCGTCGGCGGCGGCGATCTCGGGCGCGTCGCTCGCCGCCGCGTCGCTCGCGGCGTCGCGCGGCTCGCTCGCGCCCGCTGCCGCAACCGCCCGCGCCGCGCCGCCGATCGAGGTACGCGTCCGCCCCTGGTACAATCCCGCGCTCCGCAGCGAGGCGTACATCGTCCCCGGCATCGTCGGCGTGCTGCTGACGCTGACCATGCTCCTCATCACGAGCATGGCGATCGTGCGCGAGCGCGAGCGTGGCACGCTCGAGCAGCTCGTCGTCACGCCGGTCGGGAAGACGAGCCTGATGCTCGGCAAGATCCTCCCGTTCGTGCTCGTCGGCTACGTGCAGATGACGAACGTGCTCGTCATGGGCCGGCTGCTCTTCGGCGTGCCGATCCGCGGCAGCATCCTCCTCCTCTACACGATCACGCTCGCCTTCATCGTCGCCATGCTCGGCCTCGGCCTGCTCGTCTCGACCGTCGTGCGCAGCCAGGTGCAGGCGATGCAGCTCGGCTTCTTCCTGATCCTGCCGAACATCCTCCTCTCGGGCTTCATGTTCCCGCGCGAGGCGATGCCCGTGCCCGCGCAGTGGCTCAGCGCCCTGCTCCCGCTCACCTACTACCTGCGCGTCCTCCGCGGCATCCTTCTCAAGGGGCTCGGCGCCGAGTACCTCTGGCGCGACGCGCTCGTGCTCGTGGCGTTCGCGATCGGATTGGTCGGGATCAGTGTACGCCGATTCTCGAAGACCCTGGAGTAGGCCACTCTATCGGGAAGCGAAAGCAGGCAGGAATCAGGGATCGGGGAGGGGCTCATCCCTCTACCTTTACGCGAGAGGAACAGGAACCAGGAATCAGGTCTGGGTGGCCAGCATCCCACCTGATGCCTGATTCCTGTCCCTCTCGCTCGAGGGTAGAGGGACCGGCCCCTCCCCGATTCCTGATTCCTGTCCCTTTCGTTTCCCGGTAGAGAGAGAGCAACCCTTCATGCTGCTCACCATCGTCACCGCCGGCTCCCGTGGCGACGTGCAGCCGTACGTCGCGCTCGGGCTCGGGCTGCGGCGCGCCGGCCACCGTGTGCGGCTGGCGACGCACGAGACCTTTCGCGAGTTCGTCACCGGGCGCGGGCTCGAGTTCGAGGCGCTGGCGGGCGACCCGCAGGCGATCCTGCGCGGCGCGGCGGCGGACGCGTGGCTGGCGTCGGGACGCAGCCGCAACATGCTCGGCTTCGTGCGCGAGTTCCGGCGCACCGCCGGGCTGCTGGTCGAGCAGTGGCTGCACGACTACTGGCGCGTCTGCCGCGAGGCCGACGCCGTCATCTTCTCCGCGGTCGCGACGCCGGCGCACGACGTCGCGCGGCGGCTCGGCGTCCCCTCGATCGGCGCGTATCTGCAGCCGCTCTCCCGCACCGCCGAGTTTCCGACGATCGGCCTGCTCGGCCGCGCTGGCGCGATGGACGCCGACGTCGTCGGCACGCGCGAGCCGGGCGCGCTGCGCCGCGCCTTCAACTACGCGACCCACGTCGCCGCCGAGCAGGCGATGTGGCAGCCGTTCCGCGGCCGGGTGAACCGGTGGCGCGCCGAGACGCTCGGCGTCGCCCGCGCGCCATTCCTCGGACCGTACGGCGCGATGTGGCGCGAGCGCGTGCCGCTCCTCTACGGCTTCAGCCCGCGCGTCGTGCCCAAGCCCGCCGACTGGGGCCCGCACGTGCACGTCACCGGCTACTGGGTGCTGCCGCCCGACGAGAGCTGGCGCCCCGACCCCGCGCTCGAGGCGTTCCTCGCCGCGGGCGAGCCGCCGGTGTACGTCGGCTTCGGCAGCATGACGCCGGCGACCGCCGGCCGCCTCACCGAGATCGCCCTCGGCGCGCTCGAGCGCGCGGGGCAGCGCGGCGTGCTGCTCAAGGGATGGGGCTCGTTAGGCGAGGGCGACCTGCCGACGTGGGCGACGGCGGTGCGCGACGTCCCGCACGAGTGGCTGCTGCCGCGCATGCGCGCGGTCGTCCACCACGGCGGCGCGGGGACGACGGGCGCCGCGATGCGGGCCGGCGTGCCGAGCGTCGTCGTCCCGCTCGGCTTCGACCAGCCGTTCTGGGGACGGCGCGTCGCCGCGCTCGGCGTCGGCCCCGAGCCGGTGCCGCGGCGGCGGCTGGCGGCCGACGCGCTCGCGCGCGCCATCGAGCAGGCCGTCGCTGACCCGGCGATGCGGGAGCGAGCCGCCGCGTTAGGCGCGACGCTGCGCGCCGAGGACGGCGTCGCGCGGGCGGTCGAGGCGGTGGAAGGGGAACTGCGCGGCGCCCGGCGGCGCTAGTCCGGCGAGCGCGGGGCGACGGCGCGGATATCCTGCCTCACGCGCCGGGCGTGGCCCGGTTCGCGCAGGCTTCCCGCGCCGTCGTCCGACACTTTCACGACCAGGAGACGATCAATGCCGACGAGAAACGCCAGCGCGACGTGGGAAGGTGGGTTGAAGGGGAAGGGGAGCTACAAGGCGGAGAGCGGGACGGTGAGCGGGGCGTACTCGTTCGGGTCGCGCTTCGAGAGCGCCACCGGGAGCAACCCGGAGGAGCTGCTCGCGGCCGCCGACGCCGCCTGCTACAGCATGGCGCTGAGCCTCGGGCTCGAGCGCGCGGGCGCGAAGAACGTGCGCGTGGACACCCAGGCCGCGTGCACGGTCGAGAAGGTCGGCGAGGGCTTCAAGATCACGACGATGAAGCTCGTCACGCGCGCTCGCGCCGAGGGCGTGGACGCGAACAAGTTCCGCGAGATCGCCGAGGCGATGAAGGAAGGCTGCCCGGTGTCGAGCGCGCTGAAGGGGAACGTGAGGTTCGAGCTGGATGCGAAGCTCGAAGGGTAGAGGGGATAGGATGTAGGGTGTAGCAATGCCTCGGGAGGCCTCGCTATACCTACACGCTATCCTCTCTACCCTCGCATCGCTCGATGCAACGCCTCGTCCGCCTTCTTGTACAGCGCGAGCGTGGCGAGGGAGAGTGGCTTGTGGACGCCGCGCAGCGCGCCGATGCCGAGGCTGCAGGCGATCGGCTCGGCGGCGTCGGGCGGGGCGAGCATCGCGACCGAGCGGCTGATGCGGTCGGCGGCGATGCGCGCGCCGGCGGCGTCGGTGTTGGTCAGCACGAGCGCGATGCGCGCGCTGCCGTGGCGGAAGACGCTGTCGGAGCGCCGCACCGACTGGGTCGCGGCGGCGGCGACCGCGCGCAGCGTGCGGTCGCGCGCCGCGCCGCCGTGGCGCGCGGCGTAGTCGTCGAAGTCGCGCAGCTCGCAGAGGATCAGCGCCACCGGCTGGCCCGACCGGTTCGATCGCGCCAGCTCCTCCTCGAGCCGCTCCTCGAACGCGCGCCGGTTGCCGACGCCGGTGACGTCGTCCATGAGCGACGCGTGGCGGTACGCCGCGGCGAGGTCGGCGTGGGCGATGCGCGGCGCGGCGAAGTGCGACAGCAGGGCGAGGAAGCGGCGGTCGGCCTCGTCGTACGCGGGCGCCTCGGCGGCGGCGTCAGCGGCGAGACGCGGACCGACCGCGAACCAGCCGAGCCGGCCGCTCGCGTCGTCCACCGGCGCGACGAGCTCGGCGCCGAGCACGACCGCGGCGGCGTCGTCGGCGTGCGGCGCGCCCGGCTCGCGCGCGCCCGGTGCCGCCGTCGCCGACCGCGCCACCGGGGCGTCGGGGGCGAAGTAGAGCGACGTCACCGCCGGCCCGGCGACGCGCGACGGCGGACCGCCGTGCGTCGCGGCGACGTCGGCGCCGCGCCCATGCAGCGTCGTGCGCGAGAACGTGCCGTCGGGGTTGGCGCGGTAGAGCGCGACCCAGGCGGCGCCGTAGGCCTCGGCGAGCGCGTCCACCATCACCGCCGCGACCTCGGCGGGCGTCGCCGTGTGCGGCAGCTGGGTGGAGACGCGGCGCAGCAGCGCCAGATGACCAGCATAGCGTCGCGCCAGCTCCGCGTCGGCGGCGACGCCGTTCGCGTCGGGCCCGTCGGCGCGACGCTCGCGGCCGTCGTAGGCCTCGTCCGCGCCGGACGCATTGGCATCCGACGCTGCGGGCACGTTAGGCTTGTGGGGCGCGCCGGGGTCGCGGTCGGGCGGCCCGGGCGGGGAAGGGGTCACGCGGAGTCGTCTCGCTGTGTGCCGGTGGGTTCGCACGCCGGCGCGCCGTGGCATCGCGCGAGTGCGGCCTGAAAAGTTACGGCCCGGCACAGGGCACAGGGAGGGGCCGCGGTCGGGGCGGCGACCGGCGCCAGCCATTGGGCACACGAGTTGCCTCGCCCACGGACGCCGGACGCCGTCGTCACCGCCCCCACTCCGGCCGGGCGGCACGGCGTCTCAATCGGGAGGGCGTATGACGTTCCTGACGTGGCTCATCGTCGGCTTGATCGCCGGCGTCCTCGCGTCGATGGTGATGGGCGGCACCGGATACGGGCTGATCGGCGACATCATCATCGGCATCGTCGGCGCGTTCGTCGGAGGCTGGCTCTTCAGTGCGCTCGGCGTCGCTTCCCCGCTCGGCGGGCTGGCGGGCACGATTCTCGTCGCCTTCATCGGCGCGGTCGTGCTGCTCTTTCTCATCCGACTCGTTCGCCGCGGCACACGGGGCGCGCCGTAGTCGTCGCGCGCCGAGTTGAACGAAGAGGGCCGCCCGTCACTACCGACGGGCGGCCCTCTTCGCTGCTACGACCTACGACTCGACGTCGCCCACCGCGGCGGCGATGGCGGCGGTCGCGGCGTTCGCCGGGCCGCCGCGTGTGCCCGTCGTCGTCCCCGCGCCGCCGGCGCCGTCGCGCACGACGACGACGCTCTTCCCCGGCATCGCGAACTGGATCCCGTCGGCGCGGAAGCGGCGCAGGATGGCGAGGTTGATCGCCTGCTGCGTGTTCATGTAGAGCTGGTAGTCGGACGTCGTCACGAAGTAGACGGTGTCGAACTCGAGCGCCGCGTCGCCGAGGCGGGCGAGGTGGGAGCGGTCGAAGCGCACCTGCGGCTGCGCGCGGACGATCTCGGTGAGCATCGCCGGGATGCGCGCCAGCGTGTCGGCCGGCGTCTCGTAGGCGACGCCGACCGTGAAGGCGACGCGCCGCTCGACCATCCGCTTGAAGTTGCGGACGCGGCTGCGGAGGAGGTCGGCGTTCGAGAAGACGATCTGCTCGCCCGAGCTCGCCCGCACGCGCGTCGTCTTGAGGCCGATGTGCTCGACCGTGCCTTCGAAGTTGTCCACCTTGATCGAGTCGCCGACGACGAACGGCTTGTCGAGCACGATCGAGAGCGCGCCGAACAGGTCGCCGAGGATGTTCTGGACGGCGAGCGCGATCGCGATGCCGCTGACGCCGAGCCCGGTGACGAGCGCGGTGATGTTGACGCCGAGGTTGTCGAGCGCGACGAGCAGGATGATGAGGAAGAGCAGGAACCGCCCGAGGTAGCTCAGGGCGGCGACCGTCGTCGCGCTCGATCCGGCCTCGCCGCCCTGGCGCCGCGCGTAGCGCTCGATGCCGAACGAGACGAGCCCGCTCCCCCAGATCAGCGCCTGCAGCGCGACCGCGAGCACGGTCAGCGTGCGGATCCAGCCGCGCACGTCGGCGTCCACCGTCAGCGACCGCGACGCGACGTTGAGCGCGAGGACGAAGACGAAGAAGAAGCGCGTCCGCCGCAGCATGTCCACGGCGAAGTCGTCGAAGCTCGTCGCCGTGCGGTCGGCGTAGCGCGCCAGCTGCGCGACGACGACGCGCTTGATGACGTAGAGCAGCGCGACGCCGACGACGAGAATGGTCAGCGCGACGAGCCAGCGCGCGGGCGAGTTGCCGAAGATCGGGGCGGTGGCGAGGTGCATGGGCGCGGGACGGAGGGGCGTGGGGACGGGTAGAAAGTAATGCGGGTCGGGGGTCGCGGGTCGGGGGTCGGGGCTCGTTCTCGGCAACCGCCAAGCATCAGCCCCGACCCGCGACCCCCAACCCCCGACCCCGACCCCGAACCCCGACCCGCCTTCGGCGCTACGCCACCACCGTCCGCTTCTCTCGCTCGGCCATCCGCTCCTCCCACACCTCCCTCGCGTCGCAGGCGTCGCAGTTGTTGCACGCCCAGTCGGGGGCGACCTCCTCGCCGAAGTGCTCGAGGATGTAGCGCGTGCGGCAGTGCGCGGTCTGGCAGAAGCGGATCATCGCCTCGAGCTTCTCGCGGTCCATCGCGCGGCGCTCCTCGTAGTCGGTGAGGTCGGCGCTGAGGTCCACGCTCGTCAGGTTGTCGGCGAGACGCTCCCAGGTGCCGCCGCGCCACTCGCGCGCCAGGCCGTGGCGCTTGAGGAGCATGAAGACGATGCGCGCCTTGCGCCGCGGCACCCCCGCCTGGTCGGCGATGTCGTCGAGGGCGACGGGCTCGCCGATCGCGTACTGCTGGAAGGCGAGCGCGACGCGCGCCGCTTCCTCGACCTCGGGATACTTGCCGCCGAGGAAGTACGACTGGATCCGTCGGTCCTCCACCTGGTAGAGCACCGAGCAGGTCGCCGGCAGCCCGTCGCGGCCGGCGCGGCCGGCCTCCTGGTAGTACGACTCGAGCGAGCCCGGGAAGTTGTAGTGGACCACGTAGCGCAGGTCCTGCTTGTCGATGCCGAGCCCGAACGCGTTCGTCGCGATCATCGCCTTGTAGCCGCCGGCCATGAAACGCTCCTGCGTCTGCTTGCGGTCGGCGGCGGGCATCTTCCCGTGATAGAGGCCGATCGGGTAGCGGTCCTTGAAGTCGGCGTGCAGCCGCTCGGCCTCCTTCACCGTCGCCACGTAGACGACGCCGGTGCCGGGCGTGGCGTCGAGGATCTCGGCCAGCGTCTCGTCCTTCATCTTGTTGTTCACCGTCCGCCGCACCTCGAAGCGGAGGTTCGGCCGCGCGAAGCCGGTGACGGTGACGAGCGGATCGTGCATCCCGAGCTGGCGGATGATGTCGTTGCGCACCGCGCGTGTCGCCGTCGCCGTCAGCGCGAGGATCGGCGGACGTCCGAGCCGCTTGGCGATCGAGCCGAGGACGAGATAGTCGGGGCGGAAGTCGTGTCCCCACTGGCTGACGCAGTGCGCCTCGTCCACGACGAACAGGCTCACCGTGCGCGTCAGCAGCCGCTCGAAGAAGTCGCGGTCCTTGAACCGCTCGGGAGTGAGGTAGAGGATCTGCCCCTCGCCCTCCTGCACCTGGCGGTGCGCCTCGCGCGTCTCGGCCGTGTTGAGGTGCGAGTGCATGGCGACGGCGTCCACGCCCTGCGCGGCCAGCTTGTCCTGCTGGTCCTTCATGAGCGCGATGAGCGGGCTGACGACGACGGTGAGCCCGGGCAGCATCAGCGCGGGGAGCTGGTAGATGAGCGACTTCCCGCTCCCCGTCGGCATGACGACGACGGCGTCGCTCCCGCCAAGCACGGCCTTCATGGGGGGCCACTGGCCGCGGTTGAAGTCGGCATGGCCGAAGCGCTCGCGCAGCAGGGCGCGGGCGCGCTGTTCTCTTGAAGTCATGATCGGAGGAGGGGCAGGAGCCGTGCCGGAGAGCGAGGGGCTCGGGACTCGGGACTCGCGGGCCTCGGGAGGCTCCTCCCCACCGCCGTCCGCAACCAGACACCTTCGACCGCTCGCGAGCCCCGAGCCCCGAGCCCCGAGCCGCTACCCTTCCACCTGCCCGTGATTCAAGGCCGCGACCAGCAGCGTGCCGCCGAGCACGTTGCCGAGCAGGGTCGGGAGGAAGAAGCTGGTCAGGAAGGTGTCCAGGCCGATGGTGCCGGTGACGACCACGTAGAACGCTTCCGCCGAGCCGGCGATGATGTGGCTCAACCCCGCCGCGCCGATGACGTAGGTCATCACCAGGATGACCCAGAAGCGCGCTTCCTTCGCGTCGGGGAGCATCCAGACCATGAGGGCGATCACCCACCCGGCGGCGACGGCGCGCGCGAACGTCGCCCAGAAGGTGCCGGCGACCGTCTCGGTGCCGATCGCGGCGAAGGCGGCGCGCGTCTCGTCGTGGAACGCCCCGCTCTTCGCCGCGGCGATCGCGAAGAGGAAGGTGCCGAGCACGTTCGTCGCGAGCACGATCCCCCACAGCCGCAGCACGCGCGCGAGCGTCGTGTCGCTTCGCTTCGAGAGGAAGGGGACGACCGGCGTGAGCGTGTTCTCGGTGAAGAGCTGCTGGCTGCCCAGGATGACGGTGAGGAAGCCGACGCTGTAGCCCAGCTTCGCGACGAGCGGCCGCCACGGCGCGTCGGGGAGCCGCGACCGCAGCATCGCCTCGGCGAGCATCGAGAGCCCCATCGAGAGCCCGGCGGCCAGCCCCGACCAGGCGAGCGCCGCGGCCGAGCGGGCGAGCTCCTTCTCCCCCTCCTCGAGGATGACGGCGTGCGTCGTCTTCGCGTCGAGCGGCGACGCCTCGCGCGCCTTGTGACGCTCGTGCGTCGTCAGCTCCGGCGACGCACGCTCGGCGCGCTCGCTCTCGGCGCGCTTGGCGGCGGCCTCGCCTTCCTTCTCCTGCTGCCGCTGCTCGCCGCTGCCACCCTCGTCTCTGTACGCCATCGTACGCTCCGTGTCGTTGGTGCGAAGCGTTCTGCGCGGGCAAGAGGAAGACCACCGACGGCGTGCGCGGCGGCGTGGCGGAGAGCGGCGTCGCTGGCAAAAAAAATGCGAACGTGGACCAGCGGTACGAGAAAATGGTCTCCACGAGAATCGTGTGGGGACCGATACAATTGTCCGAGCGCCGAGATGCCGCGATCCACCGCTGGAGTGCGCGTGATCCCCCCGTTCCGCCGCGCCGCCGCTGCCGTCCCCGACACCCGCCCGGCCGTCTGCGCCGAGCGGGTCCCGCGCCGTGCGCACCGTTCCCGCGCGCTGGCGCTTCTCGTCGTCGCCGCTGCCGCTGCCGCCGCCGTCGCCGGCTGCTCGCGCGGCGACGCGAACACGACGCGCGACGGCAACAACGCCGAGCGCAGCGCCGCGACCGCGGGCGCGATCCCGAAGGGCAGCGCATCGTCGAGCGGCGGCGTCGCCGCCGGGAAGATCACCTCGCCGGGCGCCGAAGCCGAGGACGGCCAGTGGGTGCGGCCGGCGAAGAACTTCGCCAGCACGCGCTTCAGCGGGCTCGATCAGATCAACACGACGAACGCCAAGACGCTGCGCGTCGCGTGGACGTTCGAGACCGGCGTGCTGCGCGGCCAGGAGGGAGCGCCGCTCGTCGTGAACAACACGTTGTACCTCGTCACGCCCTATCCGAACCTGCTCTACGCGCTCGACCTCACGAAGCCGGGCGCGCCGGTCAAGTGGAAGTACGAGCCGAAGCCGCTCGCCGCGGCGCAGGGCGTCGCCTGCTGCGACGTCGTCAACCGTGGCGCGGTGTTCGACAACGGCCGCATCTACTACAACACGCTCGACAACCACACCGTCGCCGTGGACGCGAACACGGGGAAGGAGGTGTGGAACACGAAGCTCGGCGACATCAACCAGGGTGAGACGATCACCATGGCCCCGCTGGTGGTGAAGGGGAAGGTGCTCGTCGGCGTCAGCGGCGGCGAGATGGGGATCCGCGGCTGGCTCACCGCGCTCGACGCCGCCACCGGCAAGATCGCCTGGCGCGCCTATCACACGGGTCCCGACAAGGACGTCCTGATCGGCCCGCGCTTCAAGCCGTTCTACAAATCGGATCAGGGGAAGGACCTCGGCATCAGCAGCTGGCCGCCCGACAAGTGGCACCAGGGCGGCGCCGGGATGTGGGGATGGATCTCGTACGACCCGGGCGCGAACCTGATCTACTACGGCACCTCGAACGCCGGCCCGTGGAATCCGGAGATGCGCCCGGGCGACAACAAGTGGGGCTCGACGCTCTTCGCCCGCGACCCCGACACGGGCGAGGCGGTGTGGGCGTGGCAGGCCTCGCCGCACGACGAATACGACTACGACGAGATCAACGAGAGCATCCTGCTCGACATGCCGGTGAACGGGCAGACGCGCCCCGTGCTCGTGCGCGCGGACCGGCCCGGCTACCTCGACGTCTTCGACCGCCGCACCGGCGAGCTGCTGTCGGCCGACCCGTTCGTGCACATCACGTCGAGCAAGGGGATCGACCTCAAGACGGGGCGCATGATCCCGAACGAGGAGAAGTCGCTGAAGACGGGCCAGGTCGTGCGCGACATCTGTCCGGCGGCGCCGGGCGGGAAGGACTGGCAGCCGATGGCGTTCTCGCCGCGCACGGGCCTCCTCTACATCCCGCACCAGAACCTGTGCATGGACGAGGAGGCGGTCGAGCCCAACTACATCGCCGGCACGCCGTACGTCGGCGCGAACGTGAAGATGTACGCGGGGCCGGGCGGCAACCGCGGCGTCTTCAGCGCCTGGGATCCGGTCGCGCGCAAGGAAGTCTGGAGCATCAAGGAGGAGTTCCCGGTGTGGAGCGGCGCGCTCGTCACCGCCGGCGACGTCGTCTTCTACGGCACGATGGACGGCTGGTTCAAGGCGCTCGACGCGCGCAGCGGCCAGCTGCTCTGGCAGTTCAAGACCGGCTCGGGGATCATCGGCCAGCCGATCAGCTTCCGCGGGCCCGACGGCAAGCAGTACGTCGCGATCCTCTCCGGCGTCGGCGGCTGGTCGGGCGCGATCGTCGCCGGCAACCTCGACCCGCGCGACTCCTCCGCCGCGCTCGGCTTCGTCAACGCGATGAAGGACCTGAAGCAGCACTCGACGAAGGGGGGGACGCTCTATGTCTTCGCGCTCCCGTAAGGCGCGTGGCGGGTGGCGGGTGGCGCGTGGCGACCGACGGGCTGGACTGACGCCGGCCGTCGAGCTCGCGGTCCTCGCGCTGCCTGCGCTCGCGTTGCTCGCCGTCACCGCGCCGTGGCGCGTGGCGTCGCTGACGCCGCTCGCTCCGGTCTCGGTCGCGCAGGCGGCGGTGGTGCGGGACCACGCCACCCCCCACCCCCCACCCGCTACCCGCGCTCTTCGCGTCTGCGCCGATCCCAACAACCTCCCCTTCTCGAACGAGCGGGGCGAGGGGTTCGAGAATCGGCTCGCCGAGCTGGTGGCGCGCGAGATGGGGAGGCGCGTCGAGTACACGTGGTGGGCGCAGCGGCGCGGCTTCTGGCGCAACACGATCAAGGCCGGCCGCTGCGACGTCGTCGTCGGGCTGCCGAGCGGCTACGGGCCGGCGCTGACGACGCGGCCGTACTACCGCTCGACATACGTGTTCGTGACGCGCCGGGGCGCGCGGCCGCCGGTGCGCTCGTTCGACGACGCGGCGCTGCGCACGGCGCGCGTCGGCGTGCAGCTCATCGGCGACGACTACGCCAACACGCCGCCGGTGGCGGCGCTCGCCCGCCGCGGCATCGTGGACAACGTGCGCGGCTACATGATCTACGGCGACTACCGCACGCCGTCGCCGCCGTCGGCGATCGTCGCGGCGGTGGCGCGGCGCGAGGTGGACGTGGCGGTGGCGTGGGGGCCGCTGGCCGGCTACTTCGCGCGGCGGCAGCGCGTCCCGCTCGACGTCGTGCCGGTGTCGCCCGCGTCCGACGGAGCGGCGGTGCCGTTCACGTTCGACATCGCGATGGGCGTCCGCAAGAGCGACGCGGCGCTGCGCGACACGCTCGACGCGATCCTCACGCGTCGCCACGCCGCCGTCGCGCGGATTCTCGACGCGTACGGGGTGCCGCGGGTGGGCATGGACTCCAATCGGGTGACGGCAGATGCGCGTTGAGATGATGAAGGCGGGTGGCGGGTGGCGGGTGGCGGATGACGAGAACCCGCCTCCTCGGTCCTTTGCCACCCGCCACCCGCTACCCGCCACCCGTCTCCTGCTCGGCGCCATCGCCCTTCTCGCCGCGACGACCGCCTGCGAGCGCGAGGCGCGTCGCTTTCGCGAGGGGCCGCCGACGGGGACGGACTACAGCGTCGTCGTCGAGGACCGGGATCTCCAGCCGGGCGGCAAGACGCCCGACCCGACCATCTCGAGCCCGTACGAGCACAACGCCTACGCGATCTCGGAGGGGAAGCGGCTGTTCGAGCAGTGGAACTGCGCCGGCTGCCACTCGCACGGCGGCGGCGGCATGGGCCCGCCGCTCATGGACGACGAGTGGATCTACGGCAGCGAGCCGGAGAACATCGTCGAGTCCATCGTCGAGGGGCGGCCGAACGGGATGCCGTCGTTCCGCGGCCGCATTCCCAATCAGCAGCTGTGGCAGATCGCGGCCTACGTGCGCTCGATGAGCGGACTGCTGCCGAAGGACGTCACCAACGCCCGCTCCGACCACATGCAGTACAAGCGGCAGGAGCAGACGCAGAAGTCCGGGCAGCCGACGCACTCGATCGAATCGCCGCCGGGATCGGTGATGCCGTGAGCGTGATCGCGAGACGCGGTGCGCTGTCGTTCCTGCTGCTCGCCTCGTGCAGCCGCTTCCAGAACGCGGTCGTGCCGGCGGGGCCGCAGGCGGAGCGCATCGCCGGGCTGACGAGCTTCCTCACCGTCGTCGCGACGGTCGCGACGCTCGTCGTCTGGGTGCTGCTGGCGTACGTCCTCGTGCGCGGCTGGCG
>DATMHT010000366.1:0-1756 GCA_035554795.1 Gemmatimonadaceae bacterium
GTCCATGGCGTCGGGCGGGATGTCGAACTTCGACGTGCTCCGCATCGGCACCGTCTTCGGCGCCGAGGCGATCGGGCTCGGGCAGGATCTCGGCACTCTCGAGGGGGGCAAGCTCGCCGACCTCCAGGTGCTCGACGCCAATCCGCTCGACGACATCAGGAACACCGCCTCGATCCACTGGGTCATGAAGAACGGCCGCCTCTACGAGGCGAAGACGCTCGACGAAGTCTGGCCCCGCCAGCGCCCGCTGCCGCACCAGTGGTGGTGGGAGAAGCAGGCCCCGGTGACGACGGCGGCGACAGGAGGGAAGTAAGAGCCGCTCTCGGCTCTCGGCTCTCGGCTCTCGGCGAGAAGCGGCGCCGCGGATCGACGCGGAAAGGCGCGAACAGTGCCTGGTTACTGGCTTGGCGCCGCAGATCAACGCAGATGAGCGCAGATCCTCAGTGGCCACCGAGACATCGAAGCTCCCCTCGCCAGTCGCTGGAGGGGAGCTTTTCGTCTTCTTAGGGCAGTCAATCCGCGTTGATCTGCGTTGATCTGCGGCGCACAGCCTTTACAGGCAGTGCCGAAGAGGGGGAGCGTGGTTACCGTACATCAGGCAGCCTATTCTCCGACGCCCGCCGACCATGACCGACCCGACGACGCCACGCTCCCTCCCGCTTCTCCGGGCGATGGTGGACGCGCTCGACCGTGACCTGCTGCAGATCGCCGCGCGGCGCATGGCGATCGTCGGCGAGATCGCCGAGTACAAGCGGCAGCACGGGCTGCACGTGCGCGACCCGCAGCGCGAGCGCGAGCTGCTCGAGGACCGTGCGCGGCTCGCCGAGGAGCTCGGGCTGCCGCCGGGCGAGATGGAGTCCATCTTCCGCGTGCTGCTGCGCGCGAGCCGCGACCACCAGGCCGCGCTGCGCGCCGAGGTGCCGCTGGGCGCCGAAACGCGCACCGTCGCCGTCGTCGGCGGCCACGGGCAGATCGGGCGGGTCGTCGTGCGCCTGTTCGGCGACCTCGGTCACCGCGTGCTCGTGTCGGACGTGGACACCGAGCTGACGCCGGCCGCCGCCGCCGGCGCCGCCGACGTGACGGTCGTCAGCGTGCCCATCGACGTCACGGAGCAGGTGATCCGCGAGATCGGCCCGCACGTGCGCGAGGACGCGCTGCTCATGGACGTGACGAGCGTGAAGGCGGCGCCGGTGGCGGCGATGCTCGAGTCCACGCGTGCGAGCGTGCTCGGCACGCACCCCATGTTCGGGCCCGGCGTCCACACTCTCCAGGGGCAGCGCGTGGTGCTCTGCCGCGGCCGCGGCGACGCCTGGGCCGACTGGGTGTCGCGCGCCTTCACCGCGCGCGGCCTCGTCGTCACCGAGGCGACCCCCGAGGCGCACGACCGCGCGATGAGCGTCGTGCAGGTGCTGACGCACTTCCAGACCCAGGTGCTCGGCCTCACGCTCGCCCGCCTCGGCGTGCCGCTCGACGAGACGCTGCGCTTCACGTCGCCGGCGTACCTGCTCGAGCTGTACGTCGCGGCCCGGCACTTCGCGCAGTCGCCCGCGCTCTACGGCCCGATCGAGATGCGCAACCCGCGCTCGCGCGAGGTGACGGCCGCGTTCGGCGACGCGGCGCGCGAGCTCGCCGACATCGTCAGCGGCGGCGATCAGGCCGCGTTCGACGCGATGTTCGCCGAGGTGCGCGCCTTCTTCGGCCCGTTCACCGCCGAGGCGCTGCAGCAGTCGAGCTACCTGATCGACCGCATCGTCGA
>DATMHT010000367.1:0-1565 GCA_035554795.1 Gemmatimonadaceae bacterium
GGCGAGGTCTGCCTCGAGCGGCGCCTCCTCGACGGTGCCGAGCTCCTCGTCGGCTGCGAGCACCAGCTCGCCGCCCTCGTCGGCGTGCTCCCCGCCCTCCTCGACCTCCTCGGCCGTGGGCTGGCGAGCCGCCGCGCGGAGCGATCCGGGCGACAGGTCGATGCCGAGCTCCTCCGCTGCGCGCAGCAGCTCGTCGTCCTCCTCGCGCACCTCGACCTCGCGGCCCTCGTCGGAGAGGACCTGGACGTCGAGCGCGAGCGACTGCATCTCCTTCAGGAGGACCTTGAACGACTCGGGGATCGACGGCTCGGCGATGTTCTCGCCCTTGACGATCGCCTCGTACGCCTTGACGCGCCCGACCGTGTCGTCGGACTTGATCGTCAGCATCTCCTGGAGGGTGTACGCCGCGCCGTACGCCTCGAGCGCCCACACCTCCATCTCGCCGAAGCGCTGGCCGCCGAACTGCGCCTTGCCGGCGAGCGGCTGCTGCGTGACCAGCGAGTAGGGCCCGATGCTCCGCGCGTGGATCTTGTCGTCCACGAGGTGCGAGAGCTTCAGCATGTAGATCTCACCCACCGTGACGGGGCTGGCGAAGAACTCGCCGCTGCGCCCGTCGCGGAGCTTCACCTTGCCGCCCGGCGTGATGCCGGCCAGCCGCATCAGCTCGACCGCCGCCGCGTCCACGTCGGCCTCGCTCTTCTTGCCGAGCATGCCGGCGAGCGCCGACAGCTCGTTCTCGGCGAGCGCGTCGGCGGCCGCTTGGCCGCGACGCTTCTCGAGCTGCTTGAGCGCCGCCTTGAACTCGGCGCGCCGCGGCGCCGACTGCTCGGCGTCCTCGGCACCCGCCGCGTGGTAGTCGCTCTGGTGTCCGAGCTCCACCTCCTCGCGGGAGGCCAGCTCGCGGGCCGCGGCCGCGAGGTACTCGCGCACGCGGTTGAACACCTCCTTCGTCTCCGCCGACATGCCGCGCGCGCCAAGGTCGTTGACGCTCGCGTCGGCGAGCAGCATGACCTTGTCCGCCTCGTCGGCCGACGGCCGGATGTCGGCGAGGATCGCCTTCACCTCGGCGTCGCCGATCTCGAGCCGCGGCACGCGCAGGTCGAGCGCATCGCGCGACCAGACGAGTCCGGCGAGCTTGAGCAGCAGGCCGATCTCGCGCTCGTTGGCGCCCTGGAAGACGGGCGTCTTCGCGTAGAAGTTGAGCGTGCGGGCGGCCCACCCGAGGTGCGTCTCGAGGATCTGCCCGACGTTCATGCGGCTCGGCACGCCGAGCGGGTTGAGCACGATGTCGACCGGCGTGCCGTCCGGCAGGAACGGCATGTCCTCGGCCGGCAGGATCTTGGCGATGACGCCCTTGTTGCCGTGGCGACCGGCCATCTTGTCGCCGACGCTGATCTTCCGCTTCTGGGCGACCGAGACCCGGACCAGGCGGTTCACGCCAGGCTGGAGGTCGTCGTTCAGCTCGCGCCGGAACTCGCGGATCTCGACGACCTTGCCGCGCTCGCCGTGCGGCAGGCGCAGGCTCGAGTCCTTCACCTCGCGGGCCTTCTCGCCGAAGATCGCCC
>DATMHT010000368.1:0-16856 GCA_035554795.1 Gemmatimonadaceae bacterium
GAACGACGCTGGCGCCGGGGCGGGGGGACCGGCATGGCGCCCGCCCGCCGGAGCACCACGGAACCCTTCCGGGCGCCCACCGCGCGCGTCGCCCCCCTCGGTGCCGCTGCCCGACCCGCCGATCCCGCGCAGCACGCTTTCAAGGTCCACCGTGCGATCGAGCAGGGCGAAGCGCACCAGCAGCGTCTCGATCAGCAGCTGCTGCTGCCCGCTCTTCCGGAAGCGCTGCTCCAGCTCCGTGAGAGCGTGGAGCATCCGCAGCAGGTCGGCGGCGGCGAGCCGGTCCTTCCGCTGCTGCAGCGCCTCGCGCATGCGCTCGGACACGTCGGGGGCGGTGCCGCCGAGCGTGACCGCCAGCTGCGCGCGCAGCGCGTCGGCGAGCCCGGTGATGAACTGCCCGAAGTCGATCCCCGCATCGGCCAGCCGCGCCACGAGGGGAAACACGTCGCCCGCCCGGCGCTCGGCGACGAGGTCGAGCACCGCGAGGAACTCGTCCTCGGGGACGAGTCCCAGCGCGGCGCGCACCCGCTCGGTGGTCACGCGGCCCTCCCCCATCGCCAGCACCTGGTCGGTGAGGGAGAGGGCGTCGCGCATCGAGCCGTCGGCGGCGCGCGAGATCATGACGAGGGCATCGGGGTCCGCGTCGATCCCTTCCTGGCCGAGCACGTAGTCGAGCCGCGGGCGGATCTCGCCGGCGGCGATGCGCTTGAAGTCGAAGCGCTGGAGGCGGCTCAGCACCGGGGCCGCCGCCTGCGCGATCTTCTGCGGCTCGGTGGTGGCGAAGACGAACACCACGCGCGGGGGCGGCTCCTCGAGGATCTTGAGGAGGGCGTTCCAGGCCTCGCGGGTGAGCATGTGCGCCTCGTCCACGATGTAGACCTTGTAGCGGTCGTCGCCCGACGGGGCGTACATCGCGCGCTCGCGCAGCTCGCGGGCGTCGTCCACGCCGCGGTTCGAGGCGGCGTCGATCTCGACGACGTCGAGGCTCGCCGAGCCGCTCCAGATGCGCTGGCAGGAGCTGCACTCGCCACAGGGCTCGCCGTCGTCGCGCTTGCGCTCGCAGTTGAGCGCCATGGCGAGCACGCGGGCGAGCGTCGTCTTGCCGGTGCCGCGCGGGCCGCAGAGCAGGTAGCCGCTCGCCACGCGGTGGCGCGCGATCGCGCCCTTGAGCGTGTTCGACACGTGCGACTGGACCGCGACCGAGGCGAAGTTCTTCGGCCGGTACTTGCGGGCGAGAGCGAGCGACATGAACGGCGGCGGGGCGCGGGGGCGGGCGCGGAGTTCGGAGCGGCGTGACGCGGGACGAGCCCTCGCCGCTCCCAGCCACAGACGACGTCCGCGGGAAGGCCCCTCAATCTCGCGTCCGACGCGCCCGGCGGAAAGGGCGCCGCGCGGCGGGCAGGATCGGCGAGCGAGCGCCCCGGAACGACTCGCGCGGGGCCGCCGCTCGATCCGAGCGACGCACCCCGCGCGATACTCCAGGTCTGACGAAGCTACGCAAGACACCACACGCGGCTGCTACCTGCGGGGTCCTGACCGGGTTAGCGGGCTCGCGCCCTCCGGGACCTGGAGCACCCGTAAGCTACTCGGTACGCGAAGGCGATACAAGACGGAACACCTGACATTCGGTCGTCGCCGGACTCAGTCGGCTCCGTTCTCCAGCAGCGAGCGGATCACCGCGCCCGCCGTGGCGATGTCGGCGTCGTTCACGTCGAGGTGCGTGACGGCGCGGATGCGCGTCGGTGTCCATGGGCTGATGCGCACGCCGCGCTCGGCGGCGCCGCGGGCGAGATCGGAGGCGCTCACCCCCGCCGGCAGGTCGAGCATGACGATGTTGGTGTCCGGCGCGACGACGCGGGCGCCGCCGGCGCCGTCGATGGTCCGGGCGAGCGTCCGCGCCCGCGCGTGGTCCTCGTGCATCCGTGGCCAGTGGTGCTCAAGGCCGTGCAACGCCGCCGCGGCGAGGATGCCCGACTGCCGCATGCCGCCGCCCAGCCGCTTGCGCACCTGCCAGCCGTCTGCCATCGCCTCGGCCGAGCCGGCGAGCAGCGCGCCCACCGGCGCGCCGAGCCCCTTCGAGAACGAGACCATCACCGTGTCGGCGCAGGCGGCGAGATCGGCGATCGGCGTGCCGGTGGCGACGGCCGCGTTCCAGAGCCGCGCGCCGTCGAGGTGCACGGGCAGACGGTGACGCGTCGCGACGTCGCGCAGGGCGCGCAGCTCGGCGAGCGGCGTCACCTTCCCGCCGGCGCCATTGTGGGTGTTCTCGAGGCAGACGAGGCTCGCCGACGGCGCGTGGGGCGACGCCGGACGGATCGCGCGCTCGAGCGAGTCGGCGTCCATCACCGCACCGTCGGCCGGCGTGACCGGGCGCGCCTGCAGGCCGCTCAGCGCGGCGAGTCCGGCCACTTCCCAGTGAATCAGGTGCGCGTTGGCGTCGAGCAGGACCTCGGTGCCGCGGCGGCTGAGGAGCCAGACGCCGGCCTGGTTCGCCATCGTGCCCGTCGGGAAGTAGAGCGCTCGCTCCTTGCCAAGCAGGCGGGCGACGGTCTCCTCGAGGCGGCGCACGGTCGGGTCGCCGTCGAGGACGTCGTCGCCGACCTCGGCCTCGGCCATCGCGCGGCGCATCGCCGGCGTCGGCTTGGTGACGGTGTCGCTACGGAGGTCGATCGGGGCGGCGGCGGCGGCGGCGGTGGAGGTCGGCATCGCGCAAATCTGAGCCGGCCGCCGCGGCGACGGTAGCGCACGCGCCGAATCGGGGACCAACGCACGAGAGCCGCCTCGCGCGTGGTTGGCGCGCTGGCGGCTCCCGGTACGTCGGTCTCTCGTGCGGACGGAGACGCGCCAGCGGCGCGCTCCGCCCGTCACGCGGGATTACGGCTTCTTGTTCTCCGAAGGCGGCTTGACGTCCACCGTCGGAACCTTCACTTCGGTCTTCTTGGTGCCGACCGTCGGCGTGGTGATCGTGTCGGTCTTCGTGCCGACGTCCACCGACGGGGTGTGCACCGTGTCCGTCTGGGTGCCGACCACCGGCTTCTCAACCTGATACTCCCCCTCGCCCGTCTTCTTGCAGGCGCCGAGGGTTGAAACGGCCGTGAGCGCCACGGCGAGCGTGAGCAGCTTGCGCACAGGTAGCCTCCGAGGATTGGCGTGCGACCTGAAGCTTGGCAAGCTCCAGGCCATGCCGAGAGGGTGCGTGACCGAGGTCACGGGGCTGAGGGCCTACTCCTCGAATCTCTCCCTCTGCATTCTCCGCACCCGTCGCAGCTCGTAGACCTGCGCGACCTCGCCGCCGAGGATGAAGATGAGACCGGAGTAGTAGACCCAGAACACGACGATGACGATCGCCGAGAGCGTGCCCGTGTAGAGCGAGCCGGGGTTGAACGACTTCACGTACGACGTGAACAGATTGCGCGCGAGCTCGAACAGGAGGCTCGTCACCGTCGCGCCGAAGAGCGCCGTGCGCCAGCGGATGTGGCGGTTGGGAAGGAACTTGTACAGCGCGAAGAACATCAGCGTGACGATCAGGAAGCCGAGCACGCGGCCGGCCGTGTACTCGAGCCCGCCGGCGACCGAGGCGTGCACGCCGAGCTGCGCGAGCACGGCGACGCCGCGCGACGACGCGATCGCGAGATACGCGCTCAGCGCTGTGTAGGCGACGACGAGCAGCGTCGACATCACGGTCAGCTTGATGTCGAAGATCTTGCCGTCGATGATGCCGCGATCCTGCTCGATGTCGAAGACGTCGCAGAGCACGGAGCGCAGCGAGCCGAAGAGCCGCGTCGTGAACCAGACGAAGCCGATCGCGCTGTACACGCCGATCGTGCCGCGCGCCTTGAGCACGTCGTTCAGAAAGGCGTGCACCGGGCTCACCGTGCCGTTCGCCTGCGGCGGGAGCAGGCGGTCGAGCAGCACCGAGACCTCCGCCGACGACGCGGCCGGCGTCTGCTTCAGCAGATACGCGAGCCCCGTGACGAGGAGGAGGAAGAACGGGACCGCGGCGAGCAGGATGTTGAAGGCGATCCCGCCGGCGAGGAAGAAGATGTTGTCCTCACCGCTGTTGTCCCAGACGCGCTTGGCGTAGTCGCGAAGCGTCCAGCCGACGCGGGCGGGGAGAGTGCGTTGAGCCACGCGGGAGGGTGCGGGCGAAGAGGGGGAACGGCTCTCGGCTGTCAGCTCTCGGCTCTCGGCTGAGAGAACGCCGTAACCGAGAGCCGAGCGCCGAGAGCCGTTCGTCAGACGTCGGAGCTATCGTCGGCGAGCAGGTCGTCGGCGCCGACGGTATCACCCGCGGCGGGCGAGACGCGCGGCGAGGTGCCGGTGCGGGCGACGTCGGCCCCGGCCTGGTAGGCGGCCTTCGTCTCGCTGATGCGGCGCTCCAGGTCGGCCCGCGCCTGGTGGGCGGCCGCGCGGCCGGCCTCCATCGCGCGCGAGACCTGCTGGCGCTTCACGTCGATCGCCTGGCGCGCCCGGTCGATGCGCGACTCGACCTGGTCGCGCGCCTCGGTGAAGCGGTCGGAGATGCGATCGGTCGCATCCTCCACCATGTCCTCGGCGCGGTCGCGCACGCGGCGGGCGCTGCGCCGGATCTCCTCGCGCGTCTCGACCCCGGAGCGCGGCGCGAAGAGCAGCGCGATCCCCGCCCCGATCGCCGCGCCGAGCAGGAACGCGCCGGCACTCCCGGTCTGCTTCTCGATCACGACGAACGGTTCGTCGTCGTCGAACTCGTAGTTGGCCATACCCTGTCTCCTTCCGCACCCGTGAGTGGTGGTTCCGCGCGATCCCGGGTCGGTGGCGCGCCGCCCACGCCGCCACTGGCCAGTTCGCCGGCCGACCGGTCCGCTTCAGCCGTCCCGCTTCTGAGCAAGGCGCGCGCTAGCGCGTCGAGGAGAGCGGCCGGCCCGTCCGACAGGCCGCCGCTCCACCGCGCTCACCGCTGCTTCTTCTTCGGGGGCGAAGCCGCCTTCCCCTTGGCCGGCGGCAGCCCCTTCGTCGCCCTCGCCCGCGGCGACGGCGCCACGCCGTCGCTCCCTTCCTCCTCCTCGTCGTCCGCCGCCGCCGACGCGCCGGCCGCTGGTGTCGCCGACCCGCCGGCGCGGCCGAGCATGGCCGAGATCTCCTCGCGCAGCTCGCGGTCCGAGATGCCGAGCGTCTTCGCCGAGCGCTCGATGTCGCCGCCGGTGGAGGCGAAGGTACGCAGCACGAGCTGCCGCCGCGCGTCGGCGACGCTCGAGCCGACCGCGATCGTGACCGCGGACGGGATCTCCCCCGACTGCCGGAGGTGGCGCGGCGTGACGTCGGCGGCGCTGATCCGCGTGCCGCGCGACATGATCACCGCGCGCTCGATGGCGTTCTTCAGCTCGCGGACGTTGCCGGGCCAGTGGTAGCTGAGGATCCAGTCCATCGCGTCGTCCTCGAAGCCCTGGAGCGCCTTGCCGTTCTGCTTCGCGAAGCGCTGCAGGAACTCCTCGGCGAGGAGCCGCACGTCGCCGACGCGCTCGCGCAGCGGCGGCAGGTACAGCTCGACGACGGCGAGGCGGTAGTACAGGTCCTCGCGCAGCTCGCCGTCGGCGAGCGCCTTCTGGAGGTCCTTGTTGGTCGCCGCGACGATGCGGATGTCCACGTTGATCTCGCGCTTGCCGCCGAGGCGACGCACCTGCCGCGACTCGAGGGCGCGGAGGAGCTTCACCTGGATGTCGGTCGGCATCTCCGCGACCTCGTCGAGGAAGATCGTGCCGCCGCTGGCCATCTCGAACGCGCCCGGCTTCTCGTTCGTCGAGCCGGTGAAGGCGCCCTTCTCGTGACCGAACAGCTCGTTCTCGAGGATCTCCTTCGGGAGCGCCGCGCAGTTGAGGGCGAAGAAGGGCCCCTTGGCGCGGTCGCTCTTCGTGTGGATCGCGCGCGCGACGAGCTCCTTGCCCGTGCCCGACTCGCCGAGAATGAGCACGCTCGCGGTGGACGGGGCGACCTTGTCGATCACCTCGTACACGGCGCGCATCCCCTCGGAGCGGCCGGTGAGCTCGCCGTAGTGCGTGAGCCCCTCGAGCTTCGACGTCAGCTCGCGGTTCGTCTGCTGGAGCGCGTACTTCTCGAGCGCCTTCGGGATCAGCGCCTTGAGCCGGTTCAGCTTGTCGGCGTTGAGCGGCTTCTCGATGTAGTCGTAGGCGCCCTCGCGGATCGCCTGGACGGCGGAGTCCACCGTCGCCTGCCCCGTGATGATGACGCACTCGGTGGGGATCTGGCGCGTCTGGAGCTCCTTGAGGAGCGCCTGGCCGTCCACCTTGGGCATCTTGAGGTCGGCGAGAACGACGCCGTAGCTCCCGTCGGTGAGGCGCTGGAGCGCCTGCTGCCCGTCGGGCACGATGTCCACCTCGTAGCCCTCGTCGCTGAGAATCGCGCTCAGACCGGCGGTGATCGCCTGCTCGTCGTCGGCGATGAGAATCTTGGCGTGCTTCATTGGTCCTGGGTCGGTGATGCGTCGCCGCGGGGGCGAGCGCTCGGAGCGGCGTCGGCGACGCGCGGGTGCATCGCGTCGGCGCCGTCGAAGACGATCGTGAGCGCGCCCGCCGCCGACGTCGCGTCGTCGGGAGCGATCGTGATGCCGCAGTCGCCGACGACGGCGACCAGGTCGGCCGGTACGGGCGGCGCGGCGACCGCGCCGAGCCACGACAGATGGACGCGCGCCGGCACCGAAGTGCCGTCCACGGCGCAGACGACGGCACGCGCGCGGCCGACCGCGGCGTCGAGCGCGGCGGCGAGCGCGAGGCGAACCGCCACCGCCGGCACGGACACGGGGACGGCCGCGCCGCCGTCCGCGCCTGACACCCGCAACGACCCGCCATCGCTCCGCGCCACGGCGTCGAACACCACCACCAGCGGGGCGAGCAGGTGGACGACGTCGGCCGGCTCGCGCGGTGCGCGCGTCAGCGCCAGCATCGCCTCGGTCAGCGCCGACAGCCCCTCGAACTGCGCGCTCGCCACGTCGGCGAAGCGCGCGGCCGCGGCCGGCGACGGCTGCGGCGTGGCGCCGGGATCGGCGGCGGCGCGGGCGAGCCGGCTCCGCACGACCTCGAGGTTCACCGCCACCGCGTTGAGCGCGTTCTTGACCTCGTGCGCGGCGCGGCCGGCGATGCGCTGCGACATCGCGAGCCAGAGCAGCGCGCTGCGCTCGGCCGGCGACGGGCTCGTCGCCGACGCGGCACGCGGCGTCGCGTCCGCCCGCGGCGGGCCGTTGCGGCGCGGGTCGGCACCGCCGGCGCCCGCGCGCAGCGGCGAGCGCTCCGAGAGTGGCTCAGTCACGGATGGGCGTCGCGACGCGGTCGGTGGCGATCAGTCGCTCAGGTCCGCGTCGTCCGGCGCGGCGGCCGTGGGCGCGGTGTGGTGCTGCAGCGGCGCGTGCACGAACTGCTTCACCGCCGCCGCCGTACCGCCGACGGCGAGCTGCGTGAACAGGAACTCGAACTTGGCATCGTAGGCCGCCGCCAGCTTCGACTTCACGTCCGCCGGCATGTCCCACATCTGCCGCTTGAACGGCCCGATCGCCTTCTTCCGCGTCTTGTAGAAGAACTGTTCGTCGCTGTCGGTCGGCTTCCGCTCGTCCTTCGCGTTCGTCCGCAGCCACTCGTAGATCTCCTCGCGCAGCGCCGCCGGGAGGTGGTCATAGAGCATGTTCTGGAAGTTCGTCGCGAGGTGGATCTCGGCCGTCTCGGTGCGCGGGAAGTTGTTGAACGCCGTGTCGGGGAGCGTGGACGCGCCGTGCTGCACCGCGCCGGCGAGCCCGTACTCGTCGCGCGCGATCTGCGACAGCTTCTCCAGCGTCTTGAGGTCGAGCTTCACGTCGGCGATCGAGCCGTCGCTGAGCACCACGCCGCCGTGCGACGTGCCCGACTGCACCGAGATCTTCGACAGCCCGGCCGTGCCCGGCGCGCGCTTCGCGAGCTCGCGGTTGAAGCCGTCCATGAACGCGCGCAGCTCCTCGGGCGTCGAGTTCTCCGTCCCGACCTCGCCGATCTCGCCGCCGAGCGAGATGGTCACGCCCTTCGGCTCGATCGAGCGGATGAACTGGCAGATCTCCACCGCCTGCTCGACGTTCGTGCGCTGCTGCGCGTCGAGCGTCGGCTGCTTGAGGTCCACCAGCGTGGACGTGTCCACGTCGATGTTGAAGAAGCCGGCGGCGATGGCTTCCCGCGCGATCGCCTTGACCGCGTCCACTTCCGTCTTCGGGTCCACCGCGAACTTCTTCGCGTTGATCTGGAAGTGGTCGCCCTGGATGAACACCGGCGCGTAGTAGCCCTCGCGCATGGCGGCGGCGAGCATCACCGTCACGTACTCGGCCGGCCGCTGCTCGGTGTACGCGATCTCCGAGCGGGCGATCTCGAGGATGAACGCGCCGGCGTCGAGCTTCTTCGCCGTGCGGAAGATCGCGCGCGCCGTGTCGTACGAGTCGGCACGGACGTTGATCGCGGGGACGGTGAAGCCGTGGATCTCGCCGCGGCCGCGCGCCATGTACAGCTCGTGGATGGAAGCCGGCCGCGTGCCGACGGCCTGCGCCAGCTCCCACACCAGCCAGCGCGCATAGTCGCGCGCTTCGCCCTCGCCGAAGACGGCCTGCCGGACGAGCCGGTCCATCTTCTCGGACGCGAGCGCCTCGGGGCGCAGGACCTCGACGCGGCCGTCGCGGATGACGACCTCGTTGTCGGCGAACGGTGGCTTCTCGGCGAGTTGCTGTGGCATGGCGGTCGTCCTCTCCTGGACCCTGTCGGCGGCGGTGTCGCAGACGTCAACGCGGCCGGACGCGGCGGTCCGGCCGGTGGCTGGTTCGTGTCGTGTGTCGGACGGGCGCTCGCGACCGGGAACGGCGCGGGCCCTTGAGGGAAGCTGACCCCGCAGCGGGCGGCGGGCAAGAGCGAAATGCCCTGCACCACCGTGACGCGAGCGCGAGACGGCGAGACGAGACGGCGAGCGACGCGCGCGTTCGCCGCGATCGTGGCGTGCCGCCCTTCGCCCGCCGTACGCTCCTCGGCCGGCGCGAGGCGCCCGAGGCGCTACACGCGGCGCTGCGGGTTCGGCTTCGGCAGCTCGTCCCACTCCGCCCGCGCGGCATCGGCGCCCGGACGGCCGAGCAGGGCGTATGCAAACTGCTTGCCGAGCTCGACACCTGGCTGATCGAACGCGTCCACCCCGTAGAGCGCGCCGGCGTAGGCGGTCGCGATCTCGAGCAGCATCATCAGCGAGCCGACGTGCCACGCGTCCACGCGGTCCAGGTGGACGGTCATGTTCGGCCGGCCGCGGCGCGCGAGGGCGCCGGCGGTCGCCCGCTGCTCGACGTCGATCAGCTCGGCGAGCGTGTGGCCGCCAAGGTAGGCGAGTTCGGTGACGTCGCCGTGCAGGTGAGGGATCGTGAGGTCGGTGCCACGCTCGCGGACGGCGACGAAGGTGACCGTCTTGTCGGCCGGTCCCTCCATGAAGAGCTGCACCTGGCTGTGCTGGTCGGTGGCGCCGAGGGCGGCGAGCGGCGTCGGCCCGACGCTCTTCCCGCCGGGCTGGATCTTCCCGAGGCTCTCGGCCCAGAGCTGGACGAACCAGGCGGCGAGGTCGCGGAGCGGGTCGGAGTAGGGCATCAGCACGTGGATGTGCTTCCCCGCCCGCGTGTCCGCCATCCACTGGAGCACGGCGAAGACGCCGGCCGGGTTGTCGCGCAGCGTCGTCGTGCGGCAGCGGCGCGCCATGTCGGCGGCGCCGTCGAGCAGGGCGCGGACGTCGATGCCGATCAGCGCCGCCGGCAGCAGCCCGACCGGCGTGAGGACGCTGAAGCGCCCACCGACGTTGGCCGGGATGTCGAGCGCCGGGATGCCCTCGGCGGCGGCGATCGGGCGCAGCGCCCCTTTCTTCGGATCGGTGATGAAGACGAGATGCCGCGCCAGCGGCAGACCGGCGCGCTGGAGCCGGTCGCGCACGATCAGATACTGCGACATCGTCTCGGCCGTGCCGCCCGACTTCGACGTGACGACGAACAGCGTCGCCGCGAGGCTCAGCCGGTCGAGCAGCGCCGCGATCGTCTCCGGATCCACGTTGTCGAGCACGTGGAGCCGCGGCCGGCCGCCGCGCGCCGCGTCGTCGAGCATGTTCCAGCCGCTCGGCCGGAGCGCGGTGCGGAGCGCGACCGGCCCGAGCGCGGAGCCGCCGATGCCGAGCACGACGACGTCGGTGACGGCCGCGCCGGGCCCCTGCCCCGCCCCGCCGACGCGCGCCGCCGCGAACTCCGTCGTCTGCGCGAGCAGCGCCGTGTCGGCCGGCAGGTCGAAGAAGCCGAGCGTGCCGGCGTCGTGCAGCTCGGCAACGGCGCCGTGCACGCGCGCGAAGTCACCGGCCGCCGCGGCCCAATCGGCCTCGCCGACGCCGCCAGCGACGACGTCGGAGAGCATGTTGGTGTAGTCGAGAGAGAGAGTCATGAAAGGCCGGTAAGCGGTAAGCGGTGGGCGGTGGGCACGTTCCGGGGCGGCGATGTGGTGGCGCGAAGCACGAAGCACGGCAACGCCCGCGCCGACCGCTCACCGCCTACCGCTCACCGGTCAATCCACCCGCACCGTCAGCCCGTCGAATGCCGGGGCGATGCCGCGGGGGAGCTCGGCTTCGAGATCGGCGTGGAAGTTCTCGTGGGTCAGGTGCGTGAGGTAGGTGCGCTCGGCGCCGAGCTCGCGGGCGACGGCGACGGCTTCGCTGACGCTGAGGTGCGTCGGGTGCTCGGTGCGGAACAGCGCGTTGATGACGAGCACCCTGGCGCCGGCCAGCCGCTCGAACGCCTCAGGCGGGATGGACTTCGCGTCGGTCACGTACGCGATCGGGCCGATGCGGTAGCCGAACACCTTCGAGCGCCCGTGCGGCACGAGGACGGGTGTGACGTCCACGTCGCCGATGCGGACCGTCTCGTTCTCGACGAGCACATGAGCACGCCCCTCCGGCTTCGACGTGCCCGGCAGCGGCCGCATCGCCTCGTCGAAGACATAGGCGAACTTGCGCCCGAGCGTCGCCATCGTCTCGGCCGAGCCGTACATCGGCAGCGGCCCGTCGCGCCGCACCGAGATCGCCCGCACGTCGTCGAGGCCGTGCGTATGGTCGGCGTGGTCGTGCGTGAACAGCACCGCGTCCACGCGGTCGATGCCGTTCGCGATGAGCTGCACGCGCAGCTCCGGCGGCGTGTCGATCAGCAGCCGCGTCCCGCCGTTCGTCTCGACCACCGCCCCGACGCGCGTCCGCTTGTCCCGCGGATCCGGCGACCGACAGACGCGGCAGCCGCAGCCGATCTGCGGAACGCCGAAGGACGTACCGGTCCCTAGGAAGGTCAGCTTCATGGATGGCTTCGGCTGATCCCTCTGTCGGGATGCGAGAGGGACAGGAACCCGGAATCAGGTGGGACGCCGGCCACCCGAACCTGATGCCTGGTTCCTGCCTGCTTTCGCATCCCGACAGAGCGGGTCACCGCTTACACGATCTCGACCTTCACCATGTTGGTGGTTCCGGGCACGTCGAATGGCACGCCGGCGGTGACGATGACGCGGTCGCCCGGCGCGGCGAGCTCGCGCTTGGCGATGGCGGCGCGGGCCTGGACCCACATGCTCTCGTACGTGAAGCAGTGCGGCACCAGCACCGGGACGACGCCCCAGACGAGGGCGAGCTGCCGGTAGGTCTGCGGGACGTCGGTGAGGACGAGGATCGGCACGCCCGGGCGGTTCGACGCGACGATGCGCGCGCTGAAGCCGCTCTTGGTGAACACGATCACGAGGGGCGCGCTCAGCATCTGCGCCGCGGCCACCGTGGCCGACGCGACCGCCTGCTCGGTGGCGACGCCGCCGCCGTCGCGCGGCGCCGGCTCGTTGCGCGGATGCGGCGACGACGGATGCGTCTCCGTCTCGATGATGATGCGGCGCATCGCGTCCACCGCGAGCCGCGGGAAGGAGCCGGCCGCCGTCTCCGCCGACAGCATCACCGCGTCGGTGCCGTCGAGGATCGCGTTGGCGACGTCGCTCGCTTCGGCGCGCGTCGGGCGCGGGTGCTCGATCATGGACTCGAGCATCTGCGTCGCCGTGATCACCGGGCGGCCCATCCGGTTCGCGAGCGCGATGATGCGCTTCTGCGCGCCGGGCACGCTCTCGAACGGGAGCTCGACGCCGAGGTCGCCGCGCGCGACCATCACCGCGTCGGTCTCGCGCAGGATCTCCTCGATGTTGTCGAGCGCGTTGTCCTTCTCGATCTTCGCGACGACGAGGATGTGCTTCGGGATCATCGCCCGCAGCTCGCGGATGTCCTCGGCGCGGCGCACGAAGCTGAGCGCGAGGTAGTCGAGCTCCTGCCGGACCGCGAAGTCGACGTCGGCGCGGTCCTTCTCGGTGATGGACGGGGCCGAGACGGCGACGCCAGGGAGGTTCATCCCCTTGTGGCTCTTGAGCTCCCCGCCGTGGACGACGCGCACCGTGACCCGGTCGCCCTGCACGTCCATCACCATCGTCTCGATCAGCCCGTCGTTGATCAGGATCCGGTCGCCGACGTGGACGTCCTGGGCGAGCGCATCGTAGGTGACGGTGATGTCGCTCTCGTGCTGCTCGCGGCCCTCGGGAACGAGAACGATCTCCTTGCCCGGCTCGAGCATCAGCGGCGCGGCGAGGTCGCCGATGCGGATCCGCGGCCCCTGGAGGTCGCCGAGGATCGCCACCGGGCGCCCGAGCTCGGCGGCCACCTCGCGCACCGAGGTGATGACGTCGGCGTGCTGCGCGTGCGTGCCGTGCGAGAAGTTGATGCGGGCGACGTTGAGGCCGGCCTCGACGAGGGCGCGGATCGTCTCGCGCGAGCTCGAGGCCGGACCAAGGGTGCAGACGATCTTGGTGCGCGGCTGATGACGGATGGACACGGCGACGGCGGTAAGGACGGTCGGGCGGCGGCGCCGCGGCTGGTCGAGCCCGCGACGGCGGCGAATGCGATATGTACCCGAGTCCCCCGGCGCGAGGCAAGTTGGACGCCGGCCGCGTCGCCCGCCGGCGACTCGGCGCCAGGCCCGGGGGCGGGCCGGGAATTGGCCGCTCCTTAACGGCCAGCGGCGACCGGCGTCTACCGGAGCGGCGGACCGAGGGGGCCCCGCCGCCAATCATGCCGTCGTCGAGCCGTTCACCCATTCTGGAGGACGTATGCGCCGCACGTACCGGAGGAGCCGGGCCCACTCTTCGCTTGGCGCGACCGCCGCCACTGCTGTCATGACGCTCGCCGCCACCGCCGTCGTCGTGACGCTCGCCGCCTGCGGCGACGCCACCGCGCCGGCCCCGACGAGCCTTTCCGACGCGCAGATCGCGGCCGACGTCGCCGCGACCGCCGGCGACGCGATCGCCGGCGCCGTGCTCGACTTCGGCGACGACCAGACCACCGCCGGACTGACGGCCTCGGTCGCCGATCTCTCGACGATGGACGCCGCGGCCGCCGTCACCGGCTGCCCCTACGACGCCGCCTCACAGACCCACGTCTGCAGCCGCGTGACGGAGCGCGGGCTCGAGGTCACGCGCACCTATCAGTTCCGCGACGCGGCTGCCACACCGATGCAGAGCTACGACGCCGCCAACACCGCCTCGATCTACTTCACGCACACCGCCGACGGAACGGTGACCGCCACGACGGCGACGGGCGTGACCTGGACCGCGGCGACGCACCGCTCCCACCAGCGCACCGTGACCGGTCTGCTCGGCGACGAGACGCAGCGGGTCTGGAACGGCACCGGCGAGAGCCACGACACGACCGACTACTCGGGCACCGGCGGCACCCGCCACTACGCCGGCGCCTCGACCGAGACGACGCGCGACGTCGTGATGGCGCTCCCGCACGCGAGCTTCCCGTACCCCCAGTCGGGGACGATCACGCGCACGGCGGATCTGACCGTCACCGTCACCGGCACCCGTGACGTCACGAAGACGGTCTCGCGCACGATCGTCGCGACCTTCAACGGCACCGCGCTCGTGCCGATCCAGGTGAACGACGTGACGTGCACGCTGAACCTGGACACCCACAAGGTGAGCGCCTGCAGTAAGTAGGTTCCCTACCTGATTCCTGGTTCCTGCGTGCTGAAGCTGGCCCCTCTCAGTGGCCGGCTCTAGCAAGCAGGAACCAGGAATCAGGTATCACCTCTGGCGTCCAGCAGTGCACCCACCACCGACGCCGACGACCAGGCGAGGGCGGCCGCGAACAGGAGTGTCACGGCAACCAGCACCACGCCGTTTGCCTGCAGCGCGCCGCCGACCGCGGACGTGAGCGCGCCGAGCGAGGCCGGGCTGCCCCCTGCCATCGCCGACGCGCTCGCGACGAGGATCGCCGCCCACGCGAGCGCCGCCGCCGCCGCCGCGCGCCCGGCCGCGCGGCGCGAGCCGGTCCCGCGGGCGGCCAGCGCGCCCCATGCCGCGCCGACCAGCGGCACGCCCAGCCACCCGCCCACCATGGTCGCGCCGACGAACGCGGCGGCGAGCAGCAGCACGCGCATCGTCCCATTCATCGTCGTCTTCATGGCGCGCTCCGCGTGGCCGGCGTCAGCGTCAGCACCGCCGAGGTGTGCGCGGGGCCGAGCTCGCGCTCGTCGTGCGGCACGCGCAGCGAGTCGAGGCGGCCGGCGAGCCAGAGCGGGAGGCGATCGGCGTAGCGCGGGCTCGCCGGGTTGCCGCTCTGCCCGCCGGGATACGTGGCCCACGCGCGCAGCTCCGGCCCGAGCTCGACGACCATGCGCCAGCTCGGACCCTGCGTTCCCTCCCCCGCCGACGGGCTGAGCGTCGAGGGCCCGCCCTGCACGGGCAGGTTCAGCCGCGAGAAGCTCGGCAGCCGCAGCAGGTGGTGGATGTTCGCGTGCTGGACGTTGCGCCACAGCCAGCCGTCGCCATCGGGCGACCCATGCTCGCGCTCGGCGTCAACCAGTCCGAGGATGAGGCTCAGCGCGAGGATGTCGTCGCGCGTCTCGCGTACTCCGGGCGTGCTGCGGTCGTCCCACCACGCGCTCGTCGAGTCCGACAGCAGCTCGGCCAGCACGGCGCCCGGTGGCGTCGCGACGCGGCGCGTGCCTCCGCCGGGCGGCACGAGCTCGTCCCACGTGCGGTTCGCTAGCTCCCGCATCGCCGCCTCGAACAGCACGGCACGGCGATCGTCGGGCGTGTAGCGACGGTCCCACTGCGCGAGCAGGCGCGCTGCTTCGGGTAGCATCGTCGGCGGCCCGCCGCGAGCGATCCGTCGCTTGGCGGCCGCGAGGAACGCCGGCACGAACAGGTCGGCGCGGGCGCTCCCCGGGTCGGTCTGGAAGCGGCGCATCGCGTCCGGCGTGACCGCGGAATCCGCGCGCAGCAGGGAGTTGATCCGGATCGCGCGCCACGGGTCGGCCCAACGGGCGCCCATGTACGACGGGTCCACGCGCGGGTCGATCGGCTGCTGGTTCGCCGAGGCGAGGAAGCCCTGCGCGGGGTTCGTCGCATTGGGCACGCGCGACGCCGGCCGCCACCCCGTCCAGTCGTTCGCCGAGCGCGAGCCGTCGCGGATCTCGTCGCCGCGTCCGTCGTCGGGGCGCAGCGGGAACTTCCCCACCGTGCGGATCGCGATCGTCCCGCCGCGGTCGGCGACGAGCATGTTCTGCGGCGGCGCCGAGTACGCGGCCATCGCCGTGTACCACTCCTCGGCCGTCCGCGCGTGCGACGCGCCGGCGAATCCCTCGATCTCGTCCGACGGATCGAGCACCGTCCAGCGCATGGACAGCCATCGCTTCCCTTCGCGCCGCATCGGGCCGCGGTGCGTGTAGTAGACCGTGTCGGTGGCGACGACCTCGCCGCGCTTCCCGCGATACGTCTCGACGCGCCGCTCGAGCGGCCGCCACGCGCCGTCGAGCCGGTACTTCGTCGGATGCAGCGTGTCGTCCACCGTCTCGGCGTAGAAGTCGAGGAAGTCGGCCTCGCTGTTCGTGAACGTCCACGCGAGGTCGCGGTTGAAGCCGATGATGATCCCCGGCGCGCCCGGGATCGTCACGCCGTACACGTCGAGCTTCCCCGGCACCACGAGGTGCGCCTCGTACCAGATGGACGGAAGCGTCAGGTCGAGGTGCGGGTCGCCGGCGAGCAGCGCGTGGCCGCTCGCCGAGCGCGCCGGCGCGACCGCCCAGTTGTTGCTGCCGAGCGCGTCGCCGGCGCGCGCGAGCTCGCCTGGCGTCCACGCCAGCGTCGACGGCGGACCGGAGCGCACCGGCGCGGCGGCGCGCGCGACGATCGCGGCGTCGCTGTCGGGCGCACCCGGCGGCGGGATCGGATCGGCGTCGAAGCGCGGTGCGCGCTGGCCGTTCGGCTGGATCGGCTCCTGGATCGGCATGTGCGCCGGGAAGAGCGCGTCGGCGGCGGCATGGCCGACGAGGGCGCTTGTCGCGACGCGCTGGAGGTCCGCCTCGCCGTACGCCAGCGTCCAGCCCATGCGGTTCAGCAGGTGGATCGTATCGATCGGCCGCCACCGCTCCGGCCGCGCGCCGAGCAGCCGGTACTCGATCGGCACGTCCTGCGACCGCATCTCGTCGATGTACGCGTTGACGCCGTCGGCGTAGGCGGCGATCGCGCGCGCACCGCGCGACGCGGGGTCGAGCGCGGCCAGCTTCTGCTCGGCGGCGCGCGTCATCCCGAGCTGCCGCGGCTCGCGGTCGAGCGCGACGGCGCGGGCGCCGGCGATCTCGGTCAGCCGGCCCGACGCGGCGCGCGTCTGCAGCTCCATCTGGAAGAGCCGGTCGCGGGCGACGACGTAGCCGAGCGCGCGGACGGCGTCCCCCTCGGTGGCGGCGAAGATGTGCGGCACCGCGCGGTCGTCGTAGACGA
>DATMHT010000369.1:0-12251 GCA_035554795.1 Gemmatimonadaceae bacterium
GCCGACGTCGCGCTCATCAACTCCGGCACGCTGCGGCTCGACGACTGGCTCGGGCCCGGACCGATCACGAGCTACAAGCTCGAGTCCATCTTCCTCTTCGCCGACGAGACGCGCGTCGTCACGTTCCCGCTCACGGGTGCCCGACTGCGGGCGCTGCTGGAGTACGGCGTCTCCGACCGCTCGTACGGGCACGGCGGCTACCTGCAGGTCTCGGGTATCCGCTTCACCTTCGACCCCGCACGCCCGTCGGGCGCGCGCATCGTCGGCGACATTGTACGCGACGGGAGCGGCCGCGCGATCGCGCCGGGCGACACCGTGCGGGTGTCGTTCGCCGTCTACCCCGCCTGCGCCGGCGGCGACGGCTACGACGTCCCCGAAGCCGCGTCAGCCTGCGCCTCGCGCGCGAGCGCGCCCCGCACGGCCGACCTGCTCGAGCGCTACGTCGGCGCGTCGCCGGATGGTCGGCTCACGGCGCCACCGCCGGGCCGCGTCGTCAGGCTGTCGCGTTAGGCTACCATCCTCGGCCGAAGCGGCGCCGCGGATCTGCGCGGATGAACGCGGATACGGCCCTTTCGCTGTGCGAGAGCGGGTTCGCCGCAGATCAACGCAGATTTCCGCAGATACTGCGGGTGGCTTCACCAATCACAGCTCCTCTCGCCGGACCGGCCGAGAGGAGCTTGGGTGGCCTTGGCAACTGGATCGATCTGCGTTGATCTGCGTTCATCTGCGGCGCCACGCTCTTACAGAGAAGCAGAGCGGTATCCGCGTTCATCCGCGCAAATCCGCGGCGAAAACGCCGAGCGCCGAGTCTACTTCGCGCCGAAGCGACCGCGCAGAAGGGCCCGGAGGTCAAGCGCGGGCGCCATGTTCGGCGGTGGGGGCGGCGCGGCTGGCGGCTCGGCTTCGGCGAGCGTCACGCGCTGCATCCTGGCGCGCACGTCGCGGTCGAGGAAGCGTGAGAGCTGGTCGATGGTGTAGTCCGCGCCGCGGCGCGAGCCGTAGCTGTTGAGCGGGTAGACGACGGAGAGATGGTCCCGGGCGCGGGTGAGCGCGACGTACATGAGCCGCCGCTCCTCCTCGGTCTCGTCGTCGTCGTCCAGCGCCCGCCCGGAAGGGAAGAAGCCGTCCACCGCCCAGATCAGGAAGACGGCGTCCCACTCCTTCCCCTTGGCGGAGTGCGCGGTGCTGAGCACGAGCACGTCGTCCTCGCCGCCCGCGCCGCCGGCGAGATCCTGCGTCGCCGACGGCGGCTCGAGCGCGAGCGCCGAGAGGAAGGCGGCGCGGCTCGGATAGCCGGCGGCGATCGTCTGGAGCTGGTCGAGGTCGGCGAGGCGCGGCTCGGGCTTGTCGTACTTCTCGCGAAGGATCGCGTCGTAGAAGGCGCGGATGCGCGCGATCTCGACGCTCACCGAGCCCCTGGGGTCCGCGCGCGCGGCGGTGGCGCCGCCGTCGCCACCGTCGCCACCGTCGCCCGATATGGCGGCCGGCTCGACGCGGCGGCGGCGCAGCTCGCGCAGCGTCGCGCAGAGGCGCTCGTGCGCCTCGCGGGCGCGGGCCGGCGGCTTGAAGCGCGAGAACGCCTCCGGATCCCACGCGTCGGCGGCGAGGGTGGCGATCGCCGCGCGCGCGGTCGCGTCGCCGACGCCCGGCAGGAGGAGCAGGGCGCGGTACCAGCTCACCTCGTCGCGCGGGTTCTCGAGCACGCGGAGGAACGCGAGCACGTCCTTGACGTGCGCCGCCTCGAGGAACTTGAGCCCGCCCCACTTCTCGAACGGGATCTTGCGGTTCGTCAGCTCGATCTCGAGGTCGGCCGACATGTAGCCGGCGCGGAAGAGCACCGCGATCTCGCGCAGCGGCACGCCCTCGTCCTCGTGCAGCTCGAGGACACGGTCCACGACGAACGCCGTCTGCTGCCGCTCGTCGCGCGCGGCGACGAGCCAGGGCGCCTCGCCGCCGGCGCGCTCGGTCCAGAGGTTCTTCGTGAACCGCTCGGGGGCGCGCGCGATGAGCGCGTTCGTCGCGTCCAGAATGGGCTGCGTCGAGCGGTAGTTCTGCTCGAGGGTGACGACGGTCGTGCCCGGGTACTGCGCCGGGAAGTCGAGGATGTTGCGGAAGCTCGCGCCGCGGAACGAGTAGATGCTCTGCGCGTCGTCGCCGACGACGGTCACGTTCCGGTGCCGCTGGCACATGCCGCGGAGAATGCGCGCCTGCAGGACGTTGGTGTCCTGATACTCGTCCACGAGCACGTGGTCGTAGAGTCCGGCGATGCGGGCGCCGAGCTCGGGGCTCGCCTCGAGGAGCGCGGCCCAGAAGAGCAGGAGGTCGTCGTAATCCACGAGATTACGGTCCCCCTTCCGGGACGTGTAGTCGGCGAAGACGCGGCGCACGTCTTCCACGTCGTCCACGAACGCCGGGTACTCGTCGCGGAGGATGTCCTCGACCGGGACCTCGGTGTTGACGTGGCGCGAGTACAGGTAATGCAGCGTCTCCTTCTTCGGGAACCGCCGCTTCTTGTCTCCCAGTCCGAGCTGCGCGCGCGAGAGCTGCATCAGGTCCTCGGCGTCGCCCTGGTCCATGATCGTGAAGTCGGACGGCAGGCCGGCGCTGGCGCCGAATCGGCGGAGGAGGCGGTGCGCGGTGGCGTGGAAGGTCCCGCCGTGCACCTGCCGGCCGCCCGCGCCCACCAGGCGCTCGACCCGGCCCAGCATCTCCTGGGCGGCGCGGCGCGTGAAGGTGAGGAGGAGGATGCGCTCGGCGCGGACGCCGCGCTCGATGAGGTGGGCGACGCGATAGACGAGCGTGCGCGTCTTGCCCGTGCCGGCGCCGGCGATGACGAGCAGCGGGCCGTCGTCGTGGGTCGCGGCCGCGGCCTGTGCCTCGTTCAGCTCCGCGGCCAGATCGCGGCGCGCGGCCTCGCCGCCGTCGGCGGGGTCGCGCGGTCGGGGATGGTAGAGGCGCGGCGCGCTCGGCTCGCTCGGCATCGGGGGAAATATATGGCCGACGCCGGCAGCGCGTCGTCACCCCGCGCCGCGCCTCACGAGTCGCCCGCTACTTCCGGGCGGTCGCTCCGCTCGGGGCGCCGGCCATTCCCGGCATCTGAAGCGCGGTCTGGGCGCTGACCTCGTAGACGTTCCGCACCGGCTCGTCCGCCATCATCGGCCGGAGGGAGTCGATCTGCTTCTTGTAGTAGCCCGATTTCTCGCTCTGGAGCAGGTCGGCCTCGCTCTCCCAGAAGGTGATCGAGGTCGCGCGGGCGTTGGCACGGTCGGTCAGCAGCACCGCGCCGCGAAAGCCCTTCTGCTCGCCGGCGGCGGGAATGACCGAGTTCTGGTAGATCCCGATCGCCTCGTCGATCGCGCTCTTCTTCGCGGAAAACTGTACGGCCCGGGCGAACAACATGGGACACCTCCGTGATGAGAGTCCCGTCCGCGCGACCACCGAGGAGGGCGCTGCCGGACCGACGCATCGCCGCGCCGACGTGGAGCTCGCGCCCGGCCTCGTCGCGTTGACGGGGCGCCCACGATACCGGGAACGGTTGGCGTGTCAATACCGGGGTTGCCGCCCACCGCACCGACCTCCGCCGTCGCTTGACAGACGGTTGGTGTCCCAAAGGCCCGCCGCTGCCTCCGTGCGCTACTTCTCCTTCGACCGGCTCCGGAAGCGGTTGATCATCCACTGCTCGACCGAGAAGCCGCCGTAGCGCTCCTCCTCCCACGGGTCGCCGCGCATGTGGTAGCCGTTCTGCTCCCAGAAGCCGGGCGCGTCGCCCGTCATGAACTCGAACCCCGTCACCCACTTCGCGCTCTTCCAGAAGTAGAGGTGCGGGACGACGAGGCGCAGCGGCCAGCCATGCTCGGGCGTGAGATCCTCGCCGTCGTGGCGCCACGCGAGGAGATTCTCCGCCCGGTCGAGATCGGCGAGGGGCAGATTCGCCGTGAAACCCTGCTCGGCGTGGACGAGGACGTGCGTCGCTCCCGGCGTCGGCCGCGCGCGCGCCAGGATCTCGCGCACCGGCACGCCCTCGAACCGGTTGTCGAGCTTACTCCAGCGCGTGACGCAGTGGATGTCGCAGAGCGTCTGCTGGCGCGGGAGCGCGGTCAGCTCGTCGTACGTGAGCAGCAGCGGCCGCTCGACGTGGCCCCGCACCTCGAAGCGCCAGGTCGCGAGGTCGACGCGCGGCACGCCGCCGTAGTGCAGCACGGGCCACTTGCGCGTGAGGCTCTGTCCGGGCGGCACGCGCGCCTTGTCGGCGGTGCGGACGTCCACCACCGCCTCGCCGCCCGCCGCCGCGCTGCTCGACACGCCGTCGCTCATCGTTCCGACTCCGCTCCCCGGTTGCCCGCCGACGCCACCGCGTCGGCCTCCACGTCCACCGAACCGAGAGCCACGGCGCGCGGTTCCAGCGTGAAGACGCGGCCGAACGCGCGCGCCACCGCGTCCTCGACGCCGGCGACGTCCACCGCCGTCTCGCCGAGCTCGCGGGCGACCGACGTCATGTCGACGCCGGCGATGCCGCACGGGACGATGAGGTCGAAGTACGCGAGGTCGGTGTTGACGTTGAGCGCGAAGCCGTGCCAGGTGACCCAGTCCCGCGCGTGGACGCCGATCGAGGCGATCTTGCGTTGCGAGGGACGCGGGACGGCGGACGTGGGACGCGGGGCGGGCTCTGAACGCTCCGTCCCGCGTCCCGTGTCCCCCGTCCCATCTCCTCCATCCACCCACACTCCGGTGTACCCCGCACTCCGCCCTCCCGCGATCCCGTACTCGGCGAGGGCGACGATGAGCGCCTCCTCCACCTGCCGCAGGTACCAGTGCAGATCCTTACGGTGCCGCTTGAGGTCGACGATCGGGTAGCCGACGATCTGGCCCGGCCCGTGGAACGTGACGTCGCCGCCACGCTCGACCTCGAACAGCTCGACGCCGCGCGACGCGAGATACTCGGGCGACGACGTGAGGTTATGCGCCTTCGTCGCGCGGCCGAGCGTGACGACGGGCGCGTGCTCGACGAGCAGCAGGACGTCTTCCGGCACCGCGCCCGTGATGCGCGCGCGCGCGACGCGACGCTGCAGCTCGAGCGCGTCCGCGTAGGCGACGCGCCCGAGCGAGACCACCCACAGCTCGGGTCCGGTCGGCTTCGGCATAGGTCTAACTAGTAACGCCTTCGCTCGGCGGCCGGCACCTCGAGGCGCGCGCGTGGTACGCGGAGTGCGGCGCCTGGCGATGGCGCGGCGACGGCGCGACCCGCGCTGGGCGCGCTCGCCGTTCGATCGGTAGCGAGCGGGAGTTGGATCAGGAGCGCCAGCAGGAGGCGACGATGACCAGAAAGAACAAGCAGACCGACCACGACAGCTCCGACGCAGCACGGCGCGAGCCGCCGCATGACGCGCGTACCGACTCGCGCGACGAGACGCCGAGCCCGCGCGAAGCGCGCGGCGAGGGCAGGGCGGATGCGCGGCGCGAGAGCGGCCAGCCCGGCGGCGGCCAGGGGCGGCGCGACGAGGTGGGCGGCAGCGGCGTCCACCCGATGTCCGCCGGCGTCGACCCGAACCGCAACGCCGAGCTGAGGACCCCAGCCGCGTGGGGCCAGGGCGAGCGCGGCGCCGCCGGCTACGAGGACTCCGGCGGCTCGGAGCTCGTCATGCGCGACGGCCAGCTCCTCGGCGGCCTCACCTCCGGCCCGAGCGGAGAGCCGACCATCGACATTCACGGCGGCGACCTGCCTCCGGATGAGTCGGACGCGACCGGGACGCGATGAATTGCTGGTCCCTCTACCGGGATACGAGAGGGGGCAGGAACCAGGCATCAGGTTGGATGCTGGCCACCCATACCTGATGCCTGGTTCCTGCCCCTTCTCACGTCCCGGTAGAGGGATCCCCAATTCTACGCGTGGATCATCCTTCCCATCGAGTCGAGCGCCGCTTCGGCGATCGCCTCGGCCATCGTCGGGTGGGCGTGGATCGCGAGGTCCACCTCTTCCACCGTGAACTCGTTGGTGCGGGCGACGACGAGCTCGTGGATCATCTCGGTCGCGTGCGCGCCGACGATGTGGGCGCCGAGGATCTCGCCGTACTTTGCGTCGCGGATGACCTTCACGAAGCCCTCCGTCTCGCCCGACGTGCGCGCGCGGCCGTTGGCGGAGAAGGGGAACTTGCCGACCTTGTAGTCGATCTTCCGGTCCTTGCACTGCTGCTCCGTCAGGCCGACGGAGGCGACCTCGGGATGGCAGTAGGTCGCGCCGGGGACGTTGGTGTAGTCCAGCACCTGCGCGTGATGCCCGGCGATCACCTCGGCGACGATCATCCCCTCGCGCTCGCCCTTGTGAGCCAGCATCGGCGGACCCGCCACGTCGCCGACGGCGTAGATGCCCTTGACGCTCGTCTCCATCCGCTCGTTGATCTTGATGAAGCCGCGGTCGGTGAGCTGGATGCCCTGCTCCTTGAGGCCGATCTCCTCGATGTTCGGCGCGCGCCCGGCGGCGACGAGGACGACCTCCGCCTTGATCTCCTTCTTCTCGCCGCCGACCTCGACGCTCATCGAGACCGAGTCCTTGGCGACCTTCACGTTCGAGATCTTCGCGCCCGTGAGGACGTCGATCTTCCGCTTCTTGAACGCGCGCTCGACCTCCTTCGAGGAGTCGGCGTCCTCGACCGGGAGGATGTTCGGCAGCACCTCGATCAGGGTGACCTGCGAGCCGAAGGCGCTGTAGACGTCGGCGAACTCGCAGCCCACCGCGCCGGCGCCGACGATCGCGATCGACTTCGGCGCCTTCTCGAGCAGCAGCGCCTCGTCGGACGAGATGACGGTCTTCTTGTTCAGCTCGAGCCCGATCTGCGGCAGCCCCTTCACCCGAGAGCCCGTGGAGATCACGACCGCCTTCTTCGCGTCGTGCTTCTCCTCCTTGCCGTCCGCCGTCTTCACCGTCACCGCGTTCTTGCCGGCGAGCTTCGCGGTGCCCTTGATCCAGGTGATCTTGTTCTTCTTGAACAGGAACTCGACGCCCTTCGAGTTCTGCGTGCTGACGGCACGCGAGCGCTTCGTCGCGACGGCGAGATCGAGCTTCACGTCGCCGGGGGTGACGCCGAACTCGGGCGCCTTCTTCATCTTCTCGGCGTACGAGGCTGCCTCGAGGAGCGCCTTGGCGGGAATGCAGCCCCACAGCACGCAGGTGCCGCCGAGCCCTTCGCGCTCGACGACGGCGGTGTTGAGGCCGAGCTGGGCGCAGCGGATCGCGCCCACGTAACCGGCGGGACCGCCGCCGATGAAGATGACGTCGAAAGTTGCCATGACAGATCCGGGCGTGAGATGGAGAAGGGCGCCGATCGCAAGAGCGAGAGACGAGTGAGGCCGGTACTCCTCGCTCGTCTCTCGCCGTTCGGGCCTGCGCCGGCCCCGTAACTTATCCGGACCCGGCGACGGGACGCTACCCGCCGCCCGCGCCGCCCCGCGGCGGCGTGCCGGCCGCTACTCCATCACGGCGTGCTCGGCGCCCGCGGCGCCCCGCGTCTGACGCACGAGCAGGAGGAGCGGGATCAGGGCGAGGATCATCAGCGCGCTGAGCATGTAGATCCGCGAATAGGCGATGACGCTCGCCTGGCCGAGGAGCTGGCGGTCGAGCAGGGCGAGCGCGCGCTGGTGGGCGGTCGCGGCGTCGGCACCGCGCGCGATGAAGCCGTGCGCCATCATCTCGACGCGGCCCAGGCTGACCGGGTCGCCGATGGTCACGTGCTCGCCGAGCGTCGCCCGGATCTGCACGGTGTAGCGCGTCAACAGCGTCGCGATGCCGGCGATGCCGAACGAGCCGCCGAGCTGGCGGAAGAAGTTGTAGAGCCCCGTCCCCTGGGCCAGCTCGGCGGACGACAGCTCGGCCAGCGTCACCGTCGTCACCGGGACGAACATCAGGCCGAGGCCGATGCCGCGGAGGACGAGCGGCCAGAAGAAGTCGTGCGTGCCGCTCTCGCCGGTGATGCGCGAGAGCATCCAGGCGGCGGCGGCGAAGATGAGCGCGCCGGCGGTGATGAGCAGCCGCGGGTCCACCTTGCGCGTCAGCCGTCCCGTCACCGCCATCGAGAGCGCGGTCGTCATCGCGCCGGGCAGGAGCACGAGCCCCGTCTGCTCCGCCGTCATGTGCAGGTTGCTCTGGAGGAAGACGGGGAGCGTGAACGACATCGCGTAGAGCCCGATGCCCATGACGACGCCGAGCAGCGTGCCGACCCACATCTGCCGGTGGCGCAGGACGCGGAAGTCGATCACCGGGTGGTCGGTGGTGAGCTCGCGCCAGAGCAGCAGCACGCCGCCGACGCCGCCGATGACCGCGAGCGACGTCATGAAGCGCGAGTCGAACCAGTCGTCGCGCTGGCCGTGCTCGAGCAGGTACTGCAGCGAGCCGACGCTCACCGCCAGCAGCGCGATGCCAACGTAGTCCACCGTCGGTGGACGCTTCTGGTTCGCCGGGTCGTGGACGTAGGTCGCGATCATTCCCGCCGCGAGCAGGCCGAGCGGGACGTTGATGTAGAAGATCCAGGGCCAGCCGTAGTTGTCGGTCAGCCAGCCGCCGAGCGTGGGTCCGATCGTCGGGCCGACCATGACGCCGAGGCCGAAGAGCGCCATCGCGGTGCCCGCCTCCTCCTTGCCGAACGCCTCGAGCAGCACGGCCTGCGACACCGTCATCAGCGCGCCGCCGCCGAGCCCCTGGATGATGCGCCAGATGATGAGCGCGCCGAGCGAGTGCGCCGCGCCGCACATGAACGACGACGCCGTGAAGATGAGGATGGAGGCGACGAAGTAGCGCTTGCGGCCGAAGAAGGCGCCGAGCCACCCGGTCAGCGGGATGATGATGACGCTGGCGAGGATGTAACCGGTGGAGACCCAGGCGATCTCGTCGAGGTTCGCGCCGAGGTTCCCCATCATGTCGGGGAGCGCGACGTTGACGATCGAGCTGTCGATGACCTGGAGCAGCGCGGCGAGGACGACCGCGAACGCGATGATGTACTTGTGCGTGTCGCCGGCGACCGGCGCGGCCGCGGGCTGGACGACGAGCGGCTCCTCGTCGGCCCGTGGGCGCGCCGACGGCGGCGGCTCGATGATCTGTGCGGTGGCGGACAACCCTGATCTCCGGATCAGCGAGCCGGGCGGCCCGCGGACTTGCGCTTCGTAGTGGCGGGTCGCGACGGCGACGACGGACGCGGCGCGGTCGAACGGGCCGGACCGTGCGCGCGGCGCGCCGCCGGCGCCGTGGCGTCACGCCGCTCCATCTCCTCCCACTCGCGCAGCGCCTCGTCCACGCGGGCGAGCACGAAGGCGTGCACGTCGGCGATGTAGGCGAAGCGGTCGCGAATGGTGGGGGACTGGCGCGGGGCGCGCTCGCGCATCTCGCCGGCGAGGCGGTGCAGGGCGGCCCAGCGGGCGACGCGGTGGCGGATGATGCGGGCGAAGAAGTCGGGCGCGAGCTGGTAGTAGTCGCGCCGGTCGCCCGGCTTGCCGACGCGCTCGGCGACGCCGCGGTCGAGCAGCCGGCGCGCGTCCACGCTCGCGCTCGCCTTGCTGACGCCGAGCGACTCGGCGAGGTCGTCGAGGCTGCGCGGCTCCTCGCTCAGCAGCAGCGCGCCGAACAGCCGGCCGGCGATGCGCGAGAGCCCATCCGCCTCCGCCGCCAGTCCCATCCGCTCGATGAACCACTCGTTCGCCCCAGTCACACGCGCGCTCCAGTGTTCGGTACGTTCAGTATGAACTGAATGTAAAGGGGCGAAGGGAGAGGGGGTAGGGTGTAGAAAAGCCGCTCCGGAAGCGTCGCCTCCCGAGCGGCTTTTCTACACCCTACCCCCTGTGCCCTGTACCCTCAATACACCAACATCAGCGGATTCTCGATCAGTCGCCGCAGCGTCTGCAGGAACTTCGCGCCGACGGCGCCGTCGATGACGCGGTGGTCGCAGCTCATCGTCACGCGCATGCGCTTGCGCACCACCGGCTCGCCGTCCTCGACCACCAGCTTGTCCTCCGACGAGCCGATGGCGAGGATCGCCGACTCGGGCGGGTTGATGATCGCCGTGAACTGGTCGATGCCGAACATGCCGAGGTTCGAGACCGAGAACGTCGAGCCCGTGTACTCCTCGGGCTTGAGCTTGCGCTCGCGGGCGCGCTTGGCGAGCTCCTTCGCCTCGCGCGAGATCTCGCTCATCCGCTTCGCGTTCGCGTCGAAGATCACCGGCACGATCAGCCCGTCGTCGGTGGCGACGGCCATGCCGAGATGGACGCGGCTGAAGTAGCGGATCCGGTCGCCGAGCCAGTGGGCGTTGACCTCGGGGTGCTGCGCGAGCGCCGTCGCGACCGCCTTGAGGACGACGTCGTTCACCGAGACCTTGAACTCCGGCCCCATCGCCGCCATCGCCTCGCGCATCTCGGTGACGCGGCCGAGGTCGAACTCGGCGGTGAGATAGAACGTCGGGATCGGACCGATGGACTCGGAGAGCCGGCGCGCGATCGTCTTGCGGATCTGCGTCAGCGGCGCGTCCTGGAAGTCGGCGCCCGCCGGCACGAGGCGCGCCGGCGCGGCCGCGGGGGCCGGTGCGGCTGCCGGCTGGGGCGCCGCCGCCGCTGCCGCCCGCGGTGCACCACCGCCGGCCATCGCCGCCTCGATGTCGCGCTTGATGATGCGGCCGCCGGGTCCCGAGCCCTGCACCTGGTCGAGGTCCACGCCGCCCTCGGAGGCGAGGCGGCGCGCCAGCGGCGACGTCCGCGCCCGGCCGCCGTTCTCGCTCGCGTGCCGCGCCTGCTCGGTCGCCGGGTCGGGCTGCGGCGCGTGGCGCACGGGCCCCGACATCTGCGCGCCGCGCCCGCCGGCCATCTTCTCCTGCGGCGGCATGGACGCGTCGCCCTGCGACTCGCGCGGCGAGCGCGGGATCGGCGACGCACCCGCGCGCTCGCGCGTCTCGCCGACGATCTCCTCGGCCGCCGCCCCGCCACCGCCCGCGCCCTCGGGGCGCGGCTCCGGGGCCGGCGCGCGGACGACGCTGTTCGCCGCGGCCGCTGCCGGCGCCGGCGCCGCGCCGCCACCGCCGACGAGCGCGTCGATGTTCTCGTCCTTCGTCGCGATCACGCCGAGCAGCTGCCCGACGGGCGCCGACTCGCCCTCGGGGAGGAGCCGCTTGCGCAGCACGCCGTCGGCGCGCGCGACGAGCTCCATCACGGCCTTGTCGGTCTCGACCTCGGCGAGCACGTCGCCCGACTTCACGGCGTCGCCCTCGTTCTTGACCCACTTCACGAGGCGTCCCTCCTCCATGGTGGGGGAGAGGGCCTCCATTACGACTTTGGTAGCCATCGGCGCTGGGAGATAAGAAGTGAAGCGGGTCGGGGGGCGGCGGTCGGGGCCGATGCTCGGGGTTCGCCGAGTGTGGGCCCCGACCCCCGACCCCCGACCCTCACTCGATGTACATGACTTTCTTGACCGCCGCGATCGTCTTCGCCGCGTCGGGCTTCGCCGAGCGCTCGAGCGTCTTGGCGTACGGCATCGGGACGTCGGCCTGGTGGACGCGGATCACGGGGGCATCGAGGTGGTCGAAGCACTCGCGCTGGATGTAGTCCACGACCTGCGCGCCGACGCCGCACACCTCCCAGCCTTCCTCGAGCACGACGGCGCGGTTCGTCTTGCGCACCGACGCCGCGATCGTCTCGACGTCCATCGGCCGGATCGTGCGCAGGTCCACGACGTCCACGCGGATGCCCTGCTTCTCGAGCTCCTCGGCGGCGCGGAGCGCGACGAGGATCATCTTGCCGTGGGTGACGATCGTCGCGTGATCCCCCTCGCGCTTCAGCTCCGCCTTGCCGAGCGGGATGACGTAGTCGTCCTCGGGGACCTCGCCCTTCGTGTTGTAGAGCATCTCGCCCTCGAGCACGATCACCGGGTTGTCGTCCCGGATGGCGCTCTTGAGGAGCCCCTTCGCGTCGTACGGCGTGCCCGGCGCGACGACCTTGAGGCCGGGGATGTGAGCGAGCCACGACTCCCACGCCTGCGAGTGCTGCGCCGAGAGCTGGAGCGCGGCGCCGTTCGGGCCGCGGAAGACGATCGGCATCTTGAACTGGCCGCCCGACATGTAGAGCATCTTGGCGGCGGCGTTCACGACCTGGTCGAGCGCGAGGAGGGCGAAGTTCCACGTCATGAACTCGATCACCGGGCGCAGCCCGACCATCGCCGCGCCGACGCCGACGCCGGCGAAGCCGAGCTCCGTGATCGGCGTGTCCACGACGCGCATCTCGCC
>DATMHT010000370.1:0-2009 GCA_035554795.1 Gemmatimonadaceae bacterium
GATGGCCGCAGTCTCTGTCGTGGCTAGAAGGCGGTCGATATCCTTGCGTACCTTCTCGTCCAATTCAACAGACAGGCTCGCGCAGAGCACACCGGGTAGCGGAGCGCCGCCAATGGAAATCTGCCGCGCGTCTCGTCCGAGGTCGTAATTGCGCGATGTCGGAACGAGGGTGACACCTTCGGCCCGCTCGTACAGCTCAAGCGCCACACGTTCGAAGCGAGTGGCATTCTCCTCAGTTTCAAAAAGGGGAGGGACGAAGCCAGGCAGGAGTGCCATTCTCGGTAAGCTCGCATTAAGTAGCTGAAGGAAGTGGTGCCGCGCCCCGACCGACGGAAGCTGCTCCGTAATGGGCAGTTCTGCTAGAGGCCATACGCGTCTGCTCTCGATTGGAGAGCGGGGCGTACATTCTTGGCGCGGAGAGTTAAGACAGCCAGCGCTCCTCCCAAGCCGAAAGAAGCGGAGGAACCGCAGAGGTGGGCCATATCGGGTGTCAATTGCCAAAGGATGTTGACCCACGAGCGGTCTCGCTCGATGCGTAGCTGCCACCCGCGATCAAGCGAGTAGGACGTCGCCCCATGTTCATCTCCGACTTCGCCATCCGCCGCCCCATCGTCACCATCGTGACGATGATCGCCCTCGTCGTCTTCGGCATCGCGGCCCTGGCGCGTCTGCAGACCGACGAGTTCCCCGACATCGATGCGCCGATCGTCTTCATCGGCATCGCCTATCCGGGCGCGTCGCCCGATCAGGTCGAGCGCGAGGTCGTGGACCGGCTGGAGGACCGGATCTCGGGGATCAGCGGCCTCGATCAGCTCGTGTCCACGAGCACCGACGGCTTCGCCCAGATCATCGTCCAGTTCAAGTTCGACAAGCCGGTGGACCAGGCGACGCAGGACGTGCGCGACGCCATCTCGGCGGTGCGGTCGCAGCTCCCGACCGAGATCATCGAGCCGATCGTACAACGCTTCGACCCGTCGCAGCAGCCGATCGTCTCGCTCGCGCTGACGTCGAACGCGCTCACGCCGGCGCAGCTCACCCAGATCGCCGACAAGACGATCGGCGGTGATCTCCGCGCGATCCCCGGCGTCGCGCAGGTCAACATCGCCGGCGCCGACAGCGCGACGCTCAACGTCATCCTCGACCCGAACCGCCTCGCGGCCGCGGGCGTCGGCGTCGATCAGGTCGTGGCCGCGCTCCGCTCGCAGAACCTCGCCGCGCCCGTCGGGCAGGTGACGGGGCCGATCACCGAGCGCTCGATCCGGCTCGAGGGACGGCTCGAGAACCCGGCGGACTTCGCCCAGCTCACCGTCGCCCAGCGCGGCGGCGTGCCGATCCGGCTCGGCCAGGTCGCGACCGTCGAAGCCGGCGCGGCCGAGCGGCGGTCGGCGGCGCTCTACAATGGCCGCGAGGCGATCGGGCTCGACATCGTCAAGTCGAAGGGCTACAGCACGACGACCGTCAGCGACGGCATCAAGGCGCGGCTCCCCGCGCTCAAGGCGCAGCTCCCGGCGGGGACGACGATCGAGATCGTCCGCGACGCCGGCCAGCGCGTGCGCAACTCCGTCCGCAACGTACAGGAGGCGCTGATCGAGGGGGCGCTGCTCACCGTCCTCGTCGTCTTCCTCTTCCTCAACTCGTGGCGCTCGACGGTCATCACCGGGCTCGCGCTCCCGGTGAGCGTGCTCGCGTCGTTCGTGCCGCTGATGCTGTTCGGGTTCACCCTGAACACGATGTCGCTGCTCGGCCTCTCGCTCGCCATCGGCATCCTGATCGACGACGCGATCGTCGTCCGCGAGAACATCGTCAGGCACGTCGAGATGGGGAAGGACCACCTCACGGCGTCGCGCGAGGGCACCGACGAGATCGGGCTCGCCGTCGCCGCGACGACCTTCTCGATCGTCGCCGTCTTCGTGCCGATCGGCTTCATGAGCGGCTTCGCCGGCGAGTGGTTCAAGCCATTCGCGCTGACGATCGCCTGCGCCGTCCTCGTCTCGCTCTTCGTCTCCTTC
>DATMHT010000371.1:0-12603 GCA_035554795.1 Gemmatimonadaceae bacterium
TCGCCCCACGCGACCTCGGGGTTCGCGCCGCGGTTCGCGAGCGCCGCGCGCACCTGCTGGCGGAGCGCGCCGAACGCGGCGCTGTCGGCGCGCGGGGCGGTGAAGTAGAGGTAGGTGAGCTGGAGCAGCAGGTCGAGGTCCTGCGGTGACGCGCTGCCGCTCACGCCCTCCTCGTCGCCGGAGATGCTCGGCCGCACGACCACCGCCTTGCCGGCGAGGCGCTTCTGGAGCGTGACCGCGCTGAAGCTGCCGACGCCGCCGTTCGTTACCGCCGCCGTCGCCGTCACTGCCGGGACGATGTCGCGGTCCGCGACGAGCGAGGTGCCTCCGGGGCTGTAGGCGCGCAGCAGCACCTGGTCGGCCTGGAAGTCGGTCGGCTTGAGGAGCACGCGGGCGCCGTTGGAGAGTCGCCACTCGGTGACGCCGACCTCGGGCACGGTGCGCGTGCCGACGATGCGTCCCGGCTTCGGCGCATCCTTCACGAGCGGCTCGCTCGATGTCGAGTCCACCCACGCCGACACCGCGGCGCGCTTCGCCTCGTCGAACAGCGCGAGGAGCGCCGCCTGGTCGGGCAGGCGTACGCCGGGCTTGTCCGGCGCCGTCACGAGCACGACGCGGTTGCGGTCCGTGATCAGCTCGCGCGCGACGTCGTTCACGTCGGCGAGCGTGATCGTCGGGAGCAGGGCGCGGGCCGCCATCGCCTCGTACGCGATGCCGGGCGCGGGCTCGCCGACCAGGAAGTGCTCGACGTACTCGCTCACGAACGCCGCCGAGTTGGTCTTCTCGCGCTCGGCGTAGGCGCGGTCGTAGGCGCGCAGCAGGTCGGCGCGTGCGCGATCGAGCTCGCCCTGCGTGAAGCCGAACCGCTCGACGCGCTCGGCCTCGCCGAGCAGCGTCGCGAGTCCGCGCGCGACGCCCGAGTCGGGCACTGCCGCGCCGATCGAATACACCTCGCGGGCGCGAATCAGTCGCCCGACCTGCGAGCCGGCGCCGATGAACGGCGGGTCCGGGCGTCGCGCGAGCTCGGCGAGCCGGCGGTTGAGCATCCCCTCGTAGAGCGACTCGACGACGCCGCGCCGGTAGGCACCGACGGTGTTGGTCGCGCGCGGCGGCAGCAGGTAGAGCACCTCGACGCTCGTGCCGGTCGCCTCCCGGTCGGTCGCGATCGCGACGAGGGGCGCGTCGTGGTCGGGCACCGAGTACGCCGGCCGCGGTCGCGGCGCCGCCGGGTCGCGAAGGGCGGAGAACCGCTCGCGGATCTGCCGCTCCACCGCCGCCCCGTCGAAGTCGCCGACGGCGACGACGGCCATGAGGTCGGGCCGGTACCAGTCGGCGTAGAAGCGCCGCAGCGCCGCGTCGCTCGCGGAGTCGAGGCTCGCCTTCGTGCCGATCGGCAGCCGCGTCGCGTAGCGGGAACCCTGGAACAGCACCGGGAACTGCTTGTCGCGGAGCCGCGAGCCCGCGCCCTGGCCGAGCCGCCATTCCTCGGTGACGACGCCCCGCTCGCGCGCGATCTCGGCGTGGTCGAAGCGGAGGCCGTGGGCCCAGTCCTCGAGGATCAGGATCCCCTTGTCGAGCGCGCCGCCGCTGTCGGTCGGAACGGTGAGCTGGTAGACGGTCTCGTCGAACGACGTCGCCGCGTTGAGGTCGGCGCCGAAGCTCATGCCGATCGACTCGAGGTAGTTCACGAGCGCGTTGCGGGCGAAGTGCGTCGTGCCGTTGAACGCCATGTGCTCGACGAAGTGCGCGAGCCCGCGCTGGTCGTCGTCCTCGAGCACCGAGCCAGCGTTGACGACGAGCCGAAGCTCGGCGCGCTTCTCCGGCTTGTGGTTCACCCGCACGTAGTAGCGAAGCCCGTTAGGCAGCACGCCGTAGCGCACCGCCGGATCGAGCGGGATCGTGTCGCCGCTCGCGCGCGGAGTGAGCGGCGGCAGCACGCCCGGTGCGGCGGGGGCGCGGGGCGAGGGCGGCCGCGTCGTCGGCGCCTGCCCCGCCGCCGGCGCCACGGCCGCGAGGAGCGAGGCGAGCGCGAGCCACGCGGCGCGGGCCGTAGAGCGCGGGCGGCCGCCGCGTCCGCCGGGGCGTGAGCTGCGATGAACGGTCAACGGGACCTCGGGATGTGACGAAACCAACGATCGCTGTAGTCATGCTACACGGGCGAGGTCACATCGGGAATGGTGCCGTGCTCGTCCCCAGGTCGTGATGAGGGTCACATGGAACAGTGGAACCCGGGAACATGGGAACGCACGCAATTCGATCGTGTACGCGAACCGTCCGCATCCCGGCACGACACGCTACGACGCAGCAGGGGCATGTCCACTCCGCTACTCTCGATCCGCATTGACGTCGACGGCTGGCACGCGCGTCAGGCACTCGGCCTCGACGCCAGTGCCGAAGCCGATTCGTTCGCGCTCGCCAGCGCGCTCGCATCCGTGTCCGTACGGTTGCGGACGGAGCTCGCGAAATCGTATCCCCGCGCCCGGCTCGCGGTCGTCACCCAGCACGGCACGCACGGCGCGCGGCCGACGCGCGTGAGACTCCACCCGGGACGGCGCACCGGCGGCCACGACGTCGAGCGCGTCCACGTCGCCGAGCACGCCGAGATGCTGCGCGCGGCGGCGATCGCGGCCGTGAAGGTCGGCGGCGCGGCGCGCGAGGCCGTGAACGCGCTGGATGCCGCCGCCGCCGCGGCCGACGTGCGCGCCTGGGCGACGCAGCCGCACCACCAGCGGGCGGACCTGCTGGCCGGCTAGCGGCCCGGGCGGAGCGGCGTGCGGCGCGGCGTCTCGGAGGGAGGCGCCGGGGTGTTTTAGATTGAGTCATGCACGACCCGTACGCCTCCCTCCGCGTCCGCGACTTCCGACTCTACCTCGCCGGCAACCTGCTGGCGACGATCGGCACGCAGATGCAGACCGTCGCCGTCGGCTGGGAGCTCTACGAGCGCACCCACAAGCCGCTCGCGCTCGGGCTCGTCGGGCTCGTGCAGGTGCTCCCGGTCATCCTGCTGACGCTGCCCGTCGGACACGTCGTGGACCGCGTCGAGCGCCGGATCGTCCTGATGGCGTCGCTCGCGCTGCTCGCCCTCAGCTCCCTCGGGCTCGCCGCCGCGTCGGCGACGCACGCCCATGTCGGCTGGTACTACGCCGCGCTGCTCGTGGCCGGGATCGCCCGCGCCTTCCAGGGGCCGGCGAAGGAGGCGCTCGCGCCGCAGCTCGTGCCGCGCGCGCTCTACGCGAACTCCTCCACCTGGCGCAGCAGCTCCTGGCAGCTCGCGTCCGTCGTCGGACCGGCGATCGGCGGCGCCGTCATCGGGACGTTCCGGTCGGCGACGCCGGCGTACGTGATCGACGCCGGCTTCGCGCTCTGCTTCCTCGCGATGGTCGCGGCGATGGCGCGGCCGGCGTTCGTGCCAAGCCGCGGATCGGCGACGCTCGAGACGCTCATGGCCGGCATCCACTTCGTGCGCCGCACGAAGGTGCTGCTCGCCGCGATCACGCTCGACCTGTTTGCCGTGCTGCTCGGCGGCGCGACGACGCTCCTCCCCGTATTCGCCAAGGACATCCTCCGCGTCGGACCGACGGGGCTCGGGTGGCTCCTCGCCGCCCCGTCGGTGGGCGCGCTGGTCATGGCGATGCTCCTCGCCCACCGCGCGCCGATGCAGCGTGCCGGACGCGCGCTCACCTGGGCCGTGATCGGCTTCGGCGTGGCGACGATCGTCTTCGGCCTCTCGCGATCGTTCTGGCTCTCGCTCGGCATGCTCTTCCTCGTCGGCGCCTTCGACAACGTCAGCGTCGTCATCCGCTCGACGCTGATGCAGCTGCTGACGCCGGAGGACATGCGCGGCCGGGTGGGCGCGGTGAACTCGCTCTTCATCGGCGGCTCGAACGAGCTGGGCGGCTTCGAGTCGGGCGCGGCCGCCGCGCTCATCGGTCCGGTCGCGGCGGTGGTGCTCGGCGGTATCGGCACGATCGTCGTCGTGCTCACCGTCGCCCGCGTCTGGCCCGAGATGGCGCGTCTCGGACCGCTGGAGGACGAGCCCGCGGTGGCGGCGGCCTGAGGCGAGCGCCTGACGCGAGCGCCTGCGGCGAGCGCCGGCTTCGCGAGTCGCCCTTAACGTCCCCGCGCCGGCGGCGTCTACCTGTTCGACGGCGACGGGCGAAGGTCCGGCGCCACGGTAGCGGCGGCGCCCCGCCACCCGGCGGGCGCCGCATCGCCGCATGTAGCGACACGCATCGGACGTACAGGAGGCACCAGATGAACAAGCTCTTCTCGGCCGCCCTCGGCCTGGCTCTCATCGCGGGCTCGGCGGCCACTGCCGCGGCGCAGGCGACGACCCCGCAGACGACTCCGCCGGCGGCGGGCGCGCGGCACGGCGGAGGGAAGCACGGCGGCCACGGCATGATGGGCGCCGGCCACGGTCAGATGGGCGAGCGCATGCAGGCGGCGCTGTTCAAGGGGATCGACCTGACCGCGGACCAGAAGGCGCGCATCAAGCAGATCCACGAGCGCTACGCCGCCGAGGGGAAGTCGCTGCGCGAGTCGGCGCGCCCCGACGTGAAGGCCGCGCGCGACGCCCGTCGCGGCGGTGACACGACCGCGGCGAAGGCCGCCTTCGCCCGCACTGCCGACGAGCGGCAGAAGATGCGCGCGCTGCACGAGCGCGCCATGGCCGACGTGCGCGCGGTCCTGACGCCGGCGCAGCAGCAGAAGTTCGACGCCAACCTCGCCGACATGAAGGCGCGTCGCGAGGCGCACCAGAAGGAGCACGGCGCGCGGATGCAGCGCCAGGGCTGATCACCGGCCCACCTTTCCCGCCCGGTCCGCTCACGGGCGCACCGCCCCGCCACGACGCCGCACGGTCGTGGCGGGGCGGCCGCGTTGGTCCCGGCCGGCGGCCGGCGCGCTGGCACGGCCGTCGCGCTTGATCGGCGCCAGCCGGCGGTACGGACGCGACGACGCGCGCCGCCGGTCATCACCACCTTCAGCTCAGGAGCGATGATGGCGCACGACCGCGCAGGGGCGACGACCGAGTCGAGGACGGGAGGCGAGCGCCCGCGCAGCTGGGCGCCGGTCACCCTCGGCGACGGCTATCCGCCGCCGAAGGGCGCGTACTCACCGGCGACGCGTGCCGGCGACTTCGTCTTCGTGTCCGGGCAGGTGCCACGCGATCCGCTGACCGGCGAGGGCGTCGGCGGCGACATCGTCGCCCAGTCGCGCCGCACGCTCGAGAACGTCCGGCTCGCGCTCGAGGCCGCCGGGGCGACGCTCGACGACCTCGTCTCCGTCACCGTCTATCTCGCCGACGAGGACGACTGGACCGCGTTCAACGACGTCTACCGGGCGACGCTGCGGCCGCCCTATCCAGCGCGCGCCGTCGTCGGCGCCGGGCTTCGCGACGTGCTCGTCGAGATCAGCGCCGTCGCGCACGTGCGCGGCGGAGGTGGACGATGACCGGGGCACGTCGAGCCGCGGCCATCGCGGCGGTGCTGCTGGCGACGGCCGGCGCCGTCGGTTGCACGGTGAGCGAGGACCAGGAGGCGCAGATGGGCGCCGAGGACGCCGCGCAGATCAACGAGCAGCTCCCGCTCGTGCGCGACCCGGCGATCAACGACTACCTCACCGCCCTCGGCGACTCGATCGCGCGCAAGACCTCACGCGCCGATCTGGACTGGCACTTCTACATGGTGGACAGCCCCGAGGTGAACGCGTTCGCGCTCCCGGGCGGCTTCATCTACGTGAATCGCGGTCTCGTCGAGCGCGCCGACCGCGTGGACGAGCTCGCGGGCGTGCTCGGCCACGAGATCGGTCACGTCGTTCGCCGGCACTCGATCAAGGCGATGCAGCAGGCGCAGAAGGCGAACGTCGGGATCGCGCTCGCCTGCACGTTGACGAAGGTCTGCCAGAGCAACGCCGCGCAGGTGGCGATCAACGTCGGCGGCACGGCGCTCTTCGCGCGCCACAGCCGTCTCGACGAGAGCCAGGCGGACTCCGAGGCCGTCGGCAACGTCGTGCGCGCGGGCTACGATCCGGAAGGGATTCCGGCGCTGTTCCAGATCCTCATCGCCGAGCGGCGGCGCTCGCCGACGATCGTGGACGCGTTCTTCGCCTCGCACCCGCTCGAGGAGAAGCGCGTCGCGGACGCCGAGCGGATCATCGGCGGGCTCGACCCCGCGTCGCTGCACGGGCTGGTGCAGGACACCCCCGCCTACCACGCCTTCCGGCGCCGCCTCGAGTCGCTGCCGCCGTCGCCGGTGCCGCAGGGCGCGCAGGAGCAGATCGTTCCGTAGGGGACACGGGACACGGGACACGGGACACGGGACGGGGGACGGGGGACGGGGGACGGGGGTTACGGTCTGCGTCGATCGGGTGTCGCGCGCGGACGTGAAGGCGATAGACTTTGTCGTGGGGCGCTGCCGCTGACGCCTTCCGGCGCGTCCCCGTCCCGTGTCCCCGATCCCCCGTCCCTCTCCATGCCCGACGTCAGCGCCCGCATCCGCACCCTCTGGACGACCCTGTCGCCGAAGCCCGGCGGGAAGGCGCTCTTCTCATGGGCGCTCGGGCGGATGGTGCCGTACACGGGCTCGATCCGGCCGCGCGTGCTGGAGCTGCGGGCGGGCTACGCGCGCGTCGAGATGCGCCAGCGGCGCGCGGTCCGCAACCACCTCGAGTCCATCCACGCCATCGCGCTGGCGAACCTCGCCGAGGTCGCGTCGGGGCTCGCCGTCATCTACGGATTCCCGCCGGCGACGCGCGGCATCCTCGTCGGCTTCACGATCGAGTACGTGAAGAAGGCGCGCGGGACGCTCGTCGCCGAGTGCGACTGCGGCGTCATGGACGTGTCCGAGACGATGGAGTGCGAGGTCGAGGTGGTCGTGCGCGACACCGCGGGCGACGTGGTCGTGCGGGCACGGCCACGTTGGCGCATCGGGCCGGTCAAGTAGTCCCGCGCACTCCCATCGCGTCCGATGGCGCGCACGGCGCCGGTTTCCCGCTCGCGAACCGTGTAGCGCCGCGGAGAGGTTGGTCGTCTTTCATTCGAGCGACGAGCCCGTCGCCACCGACCAATGCCCACCGAACAAGTCAACGGCCTCATTCGCTTCATCGGCGTCGTGTCGCAGCTGGGAGGTGCGCTTCTCCTCGTTGCGCTCTTCGCGTTGCTGCGCTCGCACTCCCGGCGTCGTGAGTACTTCCGGCAATGGGGGCGCGCCTGGCTCGCGCTCGTCGTGGCCATCAGCGCGACGGCGATCCGCTTCGTCCTCGTCCCGCATTTCGACACGCGGCTGCTCAACGCCGACTTCCTGAGCATCCGCTCGGCGTACGCGCTCTACCAGTACGCGAAGCTTCTCTATTTCGCCTTCCTCGTCATGGGAACGGCGACGTACGTGACGGGCGCGAAGTCGCGCACCCTGCTCATCGGGTCGGTCGTCGGCGCGGGCGCGTACGCGATCGCCTCGGTGGCGGCGTCGCCGACGATCTCGACCGTCATCATGTGGCAGGCGCCGGTGGCGGTGGTCGCGCTCTCGTACTGCGCGATGGCGCTGCTGTTCATCCGCCCGTCGCGGCGGAGCCTCGGCAACCGCGCGACGGGAATTTTCTTCGTGATGACCGCGGTCACGTGGGCCGTGTACCTGTTCGCGTTCAACTACCGGCTCTTCGCCGAGGGCTCGGCGCCGTACGTCGTGCTCGAGCTGATCGTGCGCTTCAACGGCTACGCCGACCTGCTGCTCCAGATGCTGCTCGGCTACGGCATGGTCGTGATGCTGATGGAGGACGGCAAGCGCGAGGTGGACGACGCCCACGCCGAGCTGGCCGTGGCGCACGACCAGCTGCGCCGCGTCTCGCTCTACGACTCGCTCACGGGCTCGCTCAACCGACGCGCCTTCGACGAGGGCGTCGGGCTCGAGGCGGCGAAGAAGAGCTTCGGCGCGGTCGCCGTCCTCGACGCCGACAACCTCAAGCTCGTCAACGACGGCTACGGCCACCGGATGGGTGACGCGCTCCTCCGCCAGGTCGCGGCCGTGCTCCGCGCCTCGCTCGCGCCCACCGACCGGCTCTATCGCTGGGGCGGCGACGAGTTCCTCGTCGTCCTTCCGAACACCCGCGCGGCGGACGCGCAGGCCCGGCTCGAGGCCGCGCTCCTCGCCGCGCCGCCGCTCGCCGCGCCGGCCGCGGACGACGTCATCCCGCTGCTCGTCAGCATCGGCAGCGCCGACTACGCGGGTGGCGAGGAGATCGGCGCGTCCATCGAGCGCGCCGACGGGCGCATGTACGCGCACAAGGCCCGCCGCCGCGCCGAGCGGGAGAGCGCCGCCGGCGCCGCCGCGGGCGGCACCGCCTCCGAGACGCTCGGCGCGGCCTGACGAACGCCGGCCAGGGAAACCTTTCTGGTGCGGAACCCGTCGGCTGGTGCATGGTAGGAGCAGCCGATGGGCGCGGCGCGCCGGTGCGCCGCCCGGCTACGCCACTCGATCAGCCTTTCCCATGCCCTCGCTCACGACCCCTCGTCGCGTCGCCGTCGCGCTGACCCTTGCCGCCGCCGCCGTCGCGCTGCCGGCGGTCGCGCACGCGCAGATCCTCGACCCGTACGGCAGCCGCGTGCGCACCGGCCCGCCGCGGTTCTTCGGCGGCGGCGAGCTGGTATACGCCTCGCCCCAGGGCGACTTCCGCCGCTACGTCAACGACGGCTTCGGCGCCGCTGGCCACTTCATCCTCGGCGCCGACCGCACCGGCATCCTCGGGCTGCGCTTCGACATCGGCTTCCTGAACTACGGCAACGAGCGCCAGCGCGACTGCATCTCGACGACGATCAGCTGCCGCGTCACCGTGGACGTCTCGACGAGCAACAACATCTTCATGCTCGGCGTCGGCCCGCAGCTCATGCTGCCGAACGGCACCGTGCGGCCGTATCTGAACGGCTCCGTCGGCCTGTCGTACTTCTGGACCGAGTCGTCGCTGGAGGGCTCGAACAGCAGCCAGCCCTTCACCTCGACGCGCAACTTCTCCGACGCCGTCTTCGCCACCACGGCCGGCGCCGGCGTCTACATCCCGGTGCGGCGCGGGCGGCAGCCGATCTCGCTCGACTTCGGCGCCCGCTACCACTGGAACGGCGAGACGAGCTATCTGCGCGAGGGGAGCATCACCGACAACCCGGACGGCTCGATCACGATCACCCCGATCAAGAGCCGGACGGACCTGGTGACGTACCACATCGGCGTGACCGTCGGGACGCCCTGAGGCGCGCGCTCGGCGAAAGCGTGGGCGCGGAGGACTCGGCATTCTTTGAAGGGCGGACGCCGCGGATGAACGCGGATGAACGCGGATCCCCTTCTTGTCATCGCGAGCGCTAGCGAGGGATCTGCGCCCGAACAGGGGCTCGGTCACGTGCCGATCTCACGCTGCGCTCGGGATGACAGCCGAGAAGGGCAGTATCCGCGTTCATCCGCGTTGATCCGCGGCGTCCGCCTTCGACGCGCCCCCCCGGTTCGAGCTCGCGAAGGGGATCGGCGCGCCGTTCAGCGCTCCACGGCGTCCGTCGGACGCGGCGTCTCGCGTCGCACCGTCGGTGTGGCGAACGGGGGCCGCTGCTCCGCCGGCAGCCCGAGGTGGACGCGCGCGCGATTCAGCGCGTCGTCGATGTTGCCGAAGACGTTCTCCTCGCCCAGCTCGTCGAGCAGTCGCGAGTTCCCGAGGGCGATCATCGGCTGGGCGTGGACCTCGGCGAGGACGACGAGCGTGCCGTCCTTCCGCGCGCGGTGCACCACTTCCTCGAGCACGTGCAGACCGGAGGAGTCCACCGCCGGCACGTGTCGCATGCGGATCACCAGGACCTTCGGCTGCCGCGCGATCTGGCCGAACACTTCCTTGAACTTCTCCGCGGCGCCGAAGAAGAACGGGCCGTCGATCTCGAACACCTCGACACCCGGCGGCACCCGGCGGCGGCGGAGCCCGTTCGGGTCGTCGCGGTCCTCCTCGATCTCGCCGAACTCGCGCGTCACGAAGCGCACGTCGGTGACCTCGGCCATGCGCCGCATGAAGAGGAAGCTCGCGAGCACCATTCCGACCGCGATCGCGACGGTGAGATCCACGAACACCGTCAGCAGGAAGGTCGCGAGCAGCACCGTCGCGTCGCTCTTCGTCGCCCGCAGCTCGGCGCGGAAGACACGCCACTCGCTCATCTGGTAGGCGACCAGCACGAGGATCCCGGCGAGCGTCGCCATCGGGATGAGCGACGCCCAGCGCCCGAAGAAGAGCGTGATCAGGAGGAGCGTCAGGGCGTGGATGATCCCGGCGACGGGTGTCCGCCCGCCGTTCTTGACGTTGGTCGCCGTACGCGCGATCGCGCCCGTCGCCGGGATCCCGCCGAAGAGGGGCGAGACGACGTTGGCGACGCCCTGCGCAACGAGCTCCATGTTCGACCGGTGCCTCCCGCCGATCATGCCGTCGGAGACGACGGCCGACAGCAGCGACTCGATCGCGGCCAGCATCGCGATCGTCAGCGCCGGCCCGACGAGCACCGCCACCTGAGCGTAGCCGAGGTGCGGCACGACGGGACGTGGCAGCGAGGCCGCGATCTGCCCGAAGCGAGTGCCGATCGTCTCGACCGGCAGGTGGAAGATCGCGGCGGCGGCCGTCGTCGCGATCAGGGCGACGAACGGGCCGGGCACGCGCGTCGGGAGCCGCCGCCAGAGGACGAGGATGCCGAGCGTCGTCGCGGCGATGGCGAACGCCCAGGGATTGATCGCGCCGGCGTTCTGCGCGTACGCCTGCCACTTCCCGACGAACTCCGCCGGCACCGCGCCCATCCGCAGGCCAAGGAAGTCCTTCACCTCGCCCGAGAAGATGATGAGCGCGATCCCGCTCGTGAATCCGGTGACGACGGGGAAGGGGATGAACTTGATCGCGCCGCCGACCTTGAGGACGCCCATCGCGACGAGGATCACCCCCGCCATGAGCGTGGCGACCGTCAGCCCTTCGACGCCGTACCGCTGCACGATGCCGTAGACGATGACGACGAAGGCGCCGGTCGGCCCGCCGACCTGCACGCGGGAGCCGCCCAGCGCCGAGATGACGAAGCCGGCGACGATGCCGGTGTAGAGCCCGCGGTCGGGGGTGACCCCGCTCGCGATGGCGAAGGCGATGCAGAGCGGCAGCGCGACGACGCCCACAATGACGCCGGCGACGGCGTCGGTGAGGAACTGCTGCCGAGTGTAATCCTTGAGCGTGGTGACTAGCTTAGGGACGAGCATGGCGCGAGGTGATGGGCGCGCGAAGGCGGCGCCGTCGGCCGCTACGCGGCGTGCCGGGATGGTGGCGTGGCGCGAGCACGGTCCGTTCGGGTGACGAGTGCACGGGCACGCCGCAACCCGAAGCCGGACCCATGGCTTTCCAAGCATGCGACCGACGCCCCACGCCGCCGACCACCCATGAGTAGCATGGACCCCGACGCCCCAAAGTCCAGCGCCGACGGCGACACCGCCGGCATCGCCGCGCCGGCGCTGCCCGACCGGTGCACGCACTGCCGTCGTCCGTTCGAGGCCGACGAGAGCTCCATCGTGCTCATGCGCGACGGCCTGGCGGTTGCCGTCTACCACGAGCGCTGCCACCCGCACTACCGTCGCTCCGGCTGCTCGGCCTGTTAGGCCACGCGCTTTCCTTCGAGACCCCGCTTCCCGACCGATGTCCCGCTCCAGCAACGACGCGCCGTTCGAGCTCCGCCGCTCCGCCATCCAGGGACGCGGCGCCTTCGCCACCCGCCGCATCCGGCCCGGCGCCCGCATCATCGAGTACCTCGGCGAGCACATCTCGCGCGACGAGGGCGACCGCCGCTACGACGACGAGCACATGGGCCGCCACCACACCTTTCTCTTCGCGCTCGACGACGGCTCCGTCATCGACGCGGCGGTGCGCGGCAACGCGGCGCGCTTCATCAACCACTCCTGCGATCCCAACTGCCAGGCGATCGAGGAGGACGGCCGCATCTTCATCGAGGCGATCCGCAACATCCAGCCGGGCACCGAGCTGACGTACGACTACGCCTACGAGCGCACGGACGACCACACCGACGAGGACGAGGCGCTCTACGTCTGCCGCTGCGGCGCCCCGAACTGCCGCGGCACCATCCTCGCGCCGGTCGAGAAGAAGAAGCGGAAGAAGGCGAAGAAGCGTGTTGCCGGGAAGCGGGTAAGCCGGAAGCGGTAAGCGCTAAGCGCGAACGTACGAGGGGCCGGCATCTCACTCGGATGCCGGCCCCTTCGCGATCTCTGGCTCACGTTCACCGCTTCCCGCCTCCCGCTTACCGGTCTAGTCGAAATCCCCCCGCCGCTCCCGCTTCTTCTCCCCGCGCCGCTTCTTCTCCGTCAGCCGCGCCTCCTTGGCCGCGCGGCCGGGCTTCGTCGGGCGGCGCTTCTTGCGGACCGTCAGCGCGTCGCGCACGAGCGTCGCGAGACGCTCCTCGGCGCGCTCCCGGTTCTGCCGCTGGCTGCGGCTGTCGCTCGCGACGACGCGCACGTTCCCGTCGCCGTCCATGCGTCCGGCCAGCTTCTCCGCCACGAGCGCGCGCTGCCCCTCGTCGAGCGCCGCCGAGCGGACCGGGCTCCAGAGCAG
>DATMHT010000372.1:0-4452 GCA_035554795.1 Gemmatimonadaceae bacterium
ATCGTCCACGAGCCCTGCACGCTGAGCGCGGCGCTGTGCTCCGGCAGGAGGGCGACACCCTTCTGATACGTGTAGGTGACCCCAACGCCGACGTCGGGGACGTAGTCGGCGCGCGCGAGGGCCGTCGCGCGCTCGGCCTGCCCGAGGTTCGCCGCGGCCGCCGCCACGTCGGGACTGCTGGCCTGCGCCAGCTCTACGTAGTGGCGTAGTGGCGGGAGGGCGGCGGTGTCGGGCTCCGGCGTCACGAGCTCGAGAGGGACGTCGAGCGGCAGCGCGAGCAGGTCGCTCAGCTCCGCCGCGAGGTCATCCGCCTCGTTCCGCGCCGCGACGAGCCCGTACTCCGCCTCGAGCGCGCTCGCGCGGGCGCCTTCCGCCTGCGCGCTCACGGTCGTGCCGGCGGCGAGCGCGGCGTCGGCGTCCACCTGCTGCCGCCGGCGGGCCGCCACCGTGAGCTCGGCGGCGCGCGCCTTCTCCCGTGCGACCAGCACGCCGAGGTAGAGCCGCTCGACCGCGAGGGCGACGTCGCGCTCCGCCCGCGACCGCTCGGCGTCCGCGCCGCGCCGCTGGGCCGCGGCGAGCGACCGCGCCTGACGGATGCGGTAGAGCTGCGTCACCGGCTGCGTGAGCGAGAGCTGACCGTACGTGAGCACCGGCGTCCCCTGGTCGAAGCGACGATTCTCGCCGGGGACCGGCGCGCCCGTTCCGTCGTTGCCCAGCACTCCCTTCGGGACGACGATGGTCGCGCGGCCGCTGCCCTGAACGCGGTTGGCGGTGACGCCGAGTCGCGGCAGGTAGCCGGCCGCGGCGGCGCGCTCCTGCGCGGCGGCACCGTCGAGCCGCGCCGCCGCGACCCGCGTCGCCGTGCTCCGCGCGAGCGCGACGTCGATCGCCTCGTCGAGCGTGAGTCGGCGAGCGACTGGCGCGGCGGGTGACGCGGACACACGCAGCGCGGCGTCGTGCGTCTCCTGGGCCGCGGCGATGGCGGACGAACCACCGATCGCCAGCAGCGCGGCGAGCAGCACCGCGGCCGCGCGCGTGGCCGCCGCGAGCGCACCGCCGCCCTCGCGGGTCGCCGCGTGTGCTTCCGCGCCACCCGCGCGACGGGCCGCGCGCCGCTCCACGCGCCGCTCCACCACCACGTACAGCACCGGCACCACGACGAGCGTGAAGATCATCGAGACGACGAGTCCGACGGCGATGACGCTCGCCATCGGCGACCAGAGCGGCGAGCCGGAGAGGATCATCGGCGTGACGCCGAGCGCCGCCGCCATGGTCGTGAGGAAGATCGGCCGGAGCCGCCGCCGGCCGGCGAGGAGCGCCGCCGTCTCCGTCGCCATCCCCTGCCGGCGCAGCTCGTTCGCGTAATCCACGAGGATGATCGCGTTGCGCACGACGATGCCGCTCAGCGCGTTCACGCCGAGGTTCGCCGTGTAGGTGAACGGGTTGCGCGTCAGCACGAGCCCGAGCGCCGCCCCGACGAGGGCGAGCGGGATGGAGACCATCACCACGAGCGGCTGGCGGGCGTTGCGGAACTGGAAGAGCAGGATCAGGAAGACGCCCATCATCGAGACGAGCAGCGCGACGTTCACCGCGCCCTGCACCTCGGCGGATCCTTCCACCTCCCCGCCCTGCTCCATGCGCACGCCGGCCGGCAGCGGCAGCGCGGCGAGGCGCGGCCGCGCCGCCTTCAGCACCACCGACGGGAGCACGTCGGGCGTCGAGAAGCTGCGCACGGTGAGCGTGCGGACGCCGTTGCGGTGCACGATGCGGCTGGGCCTCCACTCCGGCACGACGTCGGCCACCTCGCGGAGCGGCACGCGCGCGCCGGTCGCCGGCGCGATGACGTACGCGGCTTGCACGTCGTCGAGCCCCGTGCGTTCGGACTCGTCGAGGCGCAGCGTGATGTCGAGGTCACGCTTCCCCTCCCAGAAGGTGGACACCGGCGCGCCGTGGAATCCGCCGGCGAGCTGCGAGGCGACGTCCGCCTCGGTGATGCCGAGCCGGCCCGCGACCTCGTCGCGCAGGCGCAGCGCGAGCCCCAGCTCGTCGTCGCGCCAGTCGGTGTGGACGTAGGCGCTGCCCGGCGTGCGCTCGAAGATGTGCGCCACCGAGTCGCCCCACACCCGCAGCGCGCGCGGGTCGTCGCCGACGAGCCGCACCTCGATCGGCGCCGGGATCGCGGGCCCCTGCTGCAGCGCCTTCACGTACACCCACGCCTCCGGCGCCACCCGATCGAGCCGCCCCTGCAGGCGGCGGATGATCTCCGACGTCGCCTCCGGCGAGACCGTGTTGACCATGAGCTCGCCGTAGTTCGGCGTCGGCGGCTCGGGGTTGAGGTTGTAGTAGAAACGCGGCGCCCCCGCGCCGACGAACGACGTCACCGACCGCACGCCGTCCACGCGACGCAGCTCGGCCTCGAGCCGCCGCATCACCGCGCCGGTGCCCTCGACGCGCGTGCCGGCCGGCATCCACACGTCGATGATGAACTGCTCGCGCTCGTTCAGCGGGAAGAAGCGGTACGGCACGGCGAGCATGAGCGCGATCCCCGCCGCGAAGGCGACGACGGCGCCGACGAGCGCCGCGCGCTTGCGCGGCATCACCCGCGTCATCACGCCCTCGTACAGCGCCTGCATCGCGTCGAGCGGCCGGAACCGGCGCGCGACGTCGCGGACGCGGCGCACCAGGGCACGGAGCGCGGTCGTCGATACACTGTCGGCCGACGTCGCCGTCTCCTCCGGCGCGCGCGCGTGCAGCCCCGTCTTCACGAAGGCGAGCGCGAGGAGCGGCGTGAGGAACATCGCGATGGCGAACGACACCATGAGCGCGATCGTCACCGTGTACGACAGCGCGCGGATGAACTCGCCCGGCAGGCCGGGCAGGTAGGCGATCGGGAGAAACGACGCGACGATCGTGAGCGTCGCCGCGAGCACCGGCACCGCCAGCTCGGTGGGCGCGCGCCAGGCCGCCTCGAACGGAGCGCTGCCGTGGTCCAGCTTCTCGAGGTAGTTGTCGGCGACGACGATCGCGTCGTCCACGACGATGCCGAGCGCGACGACGAGGCCGGCGAACGTCACCTGGTGCAGCTCGATGCCGACCATCGCGAGGATGGCCGCCGTGATCGCCACGGTCACCGGGATCGCGACGGCGGCGACGGCGGCGATGCGGATCGGCAGCAGCAGCACCGTCACCATGATCACGGCGACGAGGGTGATCAGGAACTCGCGCCCGAAGTCGAGCATGCGGTGCTGCACCGCCGCCGGCTGGTCGGCGATCGCCTCGACGCGCAGGTCGCTCGGCAGCTGCGCACGGACCTCGCGCAGCTTCGCGCGCACCTCCTTGCCGAAGGCGACGATGTTGTTCCCCTCCTGCATCTCCACCGACAGCAGCACGGCCTCCTCCCCGTCCACCCGCACGAGATACGAGGGGTCCGCGACGCGCCGCTCGACGCGGGCGAAGTCGCCGAGGTGGACGGGGCGGCCGTCGCGCGAGGTCGCGACGAGCAGCCGCTCCAGCTCCGCGCGACGGTCGAAGAGCCCGGCGGTGCGCAGCGGCACGTTGTCGGACTGGCCGGCGTCCACGCCCCCCGCGTCCTGCACGGCGTTGCGCGCGCGGATCGCCCCGGCGACCTGCAGCGGCGTGACGCCGAGCTGCGCCAGGCGCGCGTTGCTCGTCGTGACGCGCAGCTCCTCGCGCTGCTCGCCGTAGCGGTTGATCTTCGAGACCTCGGGGATGGTCCGGATCGCGTCCTCGATCCGGTCGAGGAAGCCGCGCAGCTCGCGCTGGCCGTAGCGGTCGCCGCGCACGGCGAGCAGCACCGCGACGACGTCGCCGAAGTTGGCGTTGACGATCGGGCCCTGCACGGTCGGCGGGAGCTCCATGGCGCGCAGCTCGTTCATGTCGTGACGGAGCATCGCCCAGAAGCGGTCGGGGTCCGTGACGCGATCCTCGAGCTCGACGTTCACGACGACGAGCCCGTCGCGCGACGTCGAGAACGTCTTCGCCTTCCGGACCTCGTCGTGGCGGAAGAGGCGCTGCTCGATCCGGCGCGTGAGCTGTTCCTCGACCTGCCGGGCCGTCGCGCCCGGGTAGCTCGCGACCACGAGTCCGGTGCGGATGGTGACCCTGGGGTCCTCGCGCCGCGGCATCGTCAGCAGCGCGCGGGCGCCGAGCAGGACGGCGAAGAGCGTCAGGACGAGGACGACCTGACGGTTGCGCAGCGATGCGGCGACGGGGTTCATGGCTCACCTCCCGCGCTCCGCGCGCGCGGCTCGGTCATGCTCGCGGTGGCGGACAGCACGAGCACGCGCGATCCGTCGCGGACGCGCTGCTGTCCGGCGACCACCACCGGCTCGCCGGCGCTCAGCCCGCTCGTGATCTCGATCGCGTCCTCCCGCGCCGCGCCGGCCTCGACGCGCCGCGCGCGGACGGTGGCGTCGCCCGCAGCCTGCCCTG
>DATMHT010000373.1:0-3968 GCA_035554795.1 Gemmatimonadaceae bacterium
CCGCGGAGCCGCTCGAGCATCGCGAGCTGTCCGGTGTTCACCAGCTCGGCGATCGTGCGCGCGAGCCCGGCACCGATCGCCGGGAGCCGGTCGAGCCCGTCGAGCCCCTCGTCGCGGAGGATGTCCGCGACGGGACGGGTCAGCGCACGGAGCGTCGCGACCGCGTTGTGGTAGGCCTTCACGCGGAACGGGTTCGCCTGCTGCTGCTCGAGGAGCTGCGCGACCTCGTCGAGGCGCCGCGCGATGCCTGCGTTGGAGGTCGCGTCGGACGTCGGCGTGAGCGGAGCGTGCGGCGGGTGGTGGCGCGTCTCAGGCATCGGTCCCTCCACGATCGTGCGGGTCGCAGCGGCGGGCGGCGTGCTCGCCGGTCATCCGGCCGTGCCCTCGAGCGTCGAGACGTCGCCCTCGGGGAGCCCGAGCTCGCGCGCCTTGAGCAGCCGGCGCATGATCTTCCCGCTCCGCGTCTTGGGGACGCTCTCGACGAAGACGATCTCCTTCGGCGCGACGACGGCGCCGAGCCGCACGCGCGCGAAGCCGAGCAGGTCGAGGCGCAGATCGTCGGTCGCGGCGTGTCCGGGCTTGAGCGCGACGAACGCCTTCACCGTCTCGCCGATCACGGGGTCCGGCTTGCCGATGACGGCCGCCTCGGCGACGGCGGGGTGCTCGAGCAGCGCGCTCTCGACCTCGAACGGTCCGATGAGGTGGCCGGCGGACTTGATCACGTCGTCGGCTCGGCCCACGAACCAGAAGTAGCCGTCCGCGTCGCGGCGGGCGAGGTCGCCGGTGAGGTACCAGCCGTCGGCGAAGCACTTCCGGTAGCGCTCCTCGTCGTGCAGGTAGCCGCGGAACATGGACGGCCATCCCGGGCGGAGCGCGAGCTCGCCCTGCTCGCCGGGCTCCGTCACTTCCGCGACCCGACCGTCGTCCAGGCGGCGCACGATCGCGGCGTCCACGCCGGGGAGCGGTCGCCCCATCGAGCCCGGTCGCACTTCCATCGCGCGGTAGTTGGCGATCATGATCCCGCCCGTCTCCGTCTGCCACCAGTTGTCGTGGATCGGCAGGCCGAACGCTTCCTGCCCCCAGACCACGGCCTCGGGGTTGAGCGGCTCGCCGACGCTGGCGATGAAGCGCAGGGCAGGGAGCTCGTAGCGGCGCGCCACGTCGGCGCCGACCTTCATCATCATCCGCACGGCGGTCGGCGCGGTGTACCAGACCGTCACGCGCTGGTCGCGCAGGATGCCATACCATCGCTCGGCGTCGAAGTCGCCCTCGTCCACGACCATCGTGACGCCGTTCGTGAGCGGCGCGACGATCCCGTACGACGTGCCGGTGACCCAGCCCGGATCGGCGGTGCACCAGAAGACGTCGTCGGGGTGCAGGTCGAGCGCGAGCTTGCCGGTGACGTGGTGCGCGACGACCGCCTGGTGGACGTGGACCGCGCCCTTGGGCTTTCCGGTCGTGCCGCTGGTGAAGTGCAGCAGCGCCATCGTCTCGGGGTCGGTGGGCGCGATCGTGTACTGGTCGCTCGCGGCCGCCATGCGCTCGCGCAGGTCGTGCGTGCCGGGCACGCGCGTCGGCGTCGCGTCGCCGCCGACGAAGAGCACGTGCGAGAGCGACGCGAGCTTCGCGCGTAGCGGCGCGATCTTGCGCTGGTACAGCGCCGCCGTCGTCACGAGCACGGTGGCGTCGCCGAGTCCGAGCCGGGCCGCGATCGGCTCCGGACCGAACTGCGAGAAGAGTGGGCAGAACACCGCGCGATGCTTGAGCGTGCCGAGCGCGGCCACGTACAGCTCGGGAATGCGGCCGGCGAGCACGAACACGCGGTCGCCGGCGCGGACGCCGAGCTCGGCGAGCACGTTGGCGAAGCGGTTGGAGAGCGCGCGCAGATCGGCGTAGCTGAGATCGCGCCGCTCGCCGCGCTTGCCGAGCCAGCGCAGCGCCAGGTGATCGGCGCGCGCGCCCGCCGCGTGGCGGTCCACGGCCTCGTGCGCGATGTTGAGCCCGCCGCCCGGCAGACCGTCGAGCTCGCGGCGGCCGGCGTCCACCCACGAGAAGCCGGCACGCGCCGCTTCGTAGTCGGCGAGATTCGGCGGAACGGTCCAGCCGGCGTGCGGCTTGGCGATCGGCGCGTAGGTCGCGGGTCGTTCCTGAGTCGGTGCGCTCATCGGAGGTCCCTCGCGCGACGCACGATGATCGTCCGGCCGGCGCCGCGCGTGACACGGCGCCGGCCGCCGCGGGCTCGTCAGTCCGGCGGGCGGAGCCGGATGTCGTGCCGGGCCCTCATAGGTAGAGCCGCGCGCGCGCACGGTCTGTCCGGCGAATGCGGACCTGCGCGCAACGAGGGCGTCGCGACGCGCACGCTCGTGCTCGCCGGTGTGTCAGGCATCGCCTGACTTGCGCGATTTTTCCCGCGTGGCATAATGGTCCCGCGCAGACGAATCACGGTCTTCGTTCGTCTTCGCGGCCAAGTGATGGGACGCCATCAGGAGGCAACTCGCGGAGGGTTCGACCAACGCGAGTCGGTTGCGAGGTCGCTGGCCGCAACTCGTAGCTCCGCATAAAATCCGGAGCGCCTGCGTCGAAACCGTGCGACGGGGGAGAGGAGCCTGATCTGGTCATCGCACGCGGTGACGTCGAACCATCAAATCAGGATCTACCAGCCGAACGAAGCCCCTCGACGAGACGTGTCTCGTCGGGGGGCTTTGCGCATCGGGCAGCTCGCTCGCGTTGCACTCTGCGCGTCGTGCGTCGAGCATGGCGTGAATTGACGCGTCCCGGGGCGCCCGCTAACCTGCGCTGGAGGCCCCGCTCGTCGCGGGCCGACGTCTTCTCTCCCCGCCATGCCGACCAGCACGCCGACCATTCCCGTCGAGATCACCGATCCGACGAACGCGCGCATCCTCGCCGTCTCGGAGGATCGCATCGCCGGCTTCCTCGACGATCCGTTCACCGAGATCGCGCGGCTCGCCGACCTGCCGCTCGACGTCGTGATCGAGAGGCTGCGCGCGATGCTCGCGGCGGGCGTGATCCGCCGCATCCGCCAGACGCTGATGGCGACGAACCTCGCGCCCGGCGCGCTCGTCGCGTGGTGCGTGCCGGCCGACCGGCTCGACGCGGCGTTCGAGTACATGTCGAAGGAGGACCCGTTCTCCGGCCACGTCGTCATCCGCTCCACCGACGCCGACACGCCGGGCTCGCGCTACCGTCTCTGGACGACGCTCAAGGTCCCCCAGGGCTTCTCGATGCGGAAGCACTGCGAGCTGCTGCTCCAGCGCATCGGCGGCGAGGCGTTCCTGACGATGCCGGCGAAGCGGCTCTTCGCGTTAGGCGTCGGCCACGTGCGGCGGCGCGGGATGCCGCCCGGCAGCCGGAGCGACGAGCCGGGCGCGGTGCTCGACACGCACGTCGTCACGCTCTCGCCGCTCGAGTGGCAGGTGCTCGGCCCGCTCAAGCGCGAGTTCGCGGTGGACGAGATCACGGCGCGGCCGTGGGAGGCGCGGGCGAAGGAGGCGGGCGTCTCGACGGCCGAGTTCCTGCGCGTCGCGCGCGGGCTGGCCGACCGCGGCGTGATCGGCCGCTTCTCGACCTTCCTCGAGCACGTGAAGCCGAGCGCGGCGGGCGAGCGCGTGACGCGCTACAACGCGCTCTTCCACTGGCGCGTCCCGCCGGGCCGCGAGATCGAGGCGGGGCAGGAAGTCGGCCGCCACCACATCATGACCCACGCCTACTGGCGCGAGGGCGGTCCCGAGTTCGCGCACGTCAACATCATGGGCGTCGCCCACGGCACCGAGAAGAGCGTCGTCCTCCAGCACAAGGCCGCGATCGACCGCCACCTCGAGGAGGCCGGCATCCCCGTCTCCTACACGAACGTCTTCTGGGGCGGCCGCAGCGAGATCAAGCCGTCCGAGATCTCCCCCGACGAGTACGCGGCGTGGTGCCGGAGGACGGGGGTAGATCCGGAGGGGATG
>DATMHT010000374.1:0-2405 GCA_035554795.1 Gemmatimonadaceae bacterium
TTGGTTCGACGCGAAGATGAGCTCGCGCCGCAGCGTCAGCGGATCGCGCGTGCGCAGGTTGTGGTTGTAGACGACGAACAGCTCCCCGAGCGGCCGGAAGGTCCAGCGGAGCCGCGAGTTCGTGCCGAAGGACTGCGACTCGGTGTCGTACTGGACGAAGCTCGTGAGCTGCAGGTCGGGCGACACGTTGAGCCGCACCCGTGTACCGACGAGATCCTGCGTGAAATCGCCCTCCGGCATCCGGCCGACGTCGTGCTCGCCGGTGAGCTCCACGATGACGAGCGACGACGGCCGCCACGCGCTGGTCAGCTCGTACTGGTTCAGCCGGCCGTCGTAGAATTGCCCGAACCACCAGGTGGCCTGCGCGCTCACGCGCCGTTTCGCGGCCGTGCCTCCCTCGAGGCGAAAGCGCGGGAAGTGGTACGCCCCGGCGGGAATCGCGACGCCGTCCGCTACCTCGAAGGGCGCGCTCAGGCGCTCGCCCCTGGGCACGACGTTGAACTCGAAGCGGTCGCCGCTCTCGAGGCGGCAGTTGATCGGCGCCATGAAGTACTCGTAGCTCTGCCAGCCGCCGGCGAGGCCCGCGACGTAGCTGAACTGGTTCTCCCAGAAGCACTGCCTGACGTGCAGCGGCCCGATCGGGCGATCGGGCCGCGGCTGCCAGTCGGCGCCGACGTCCACGACGTGGACACCAGGCCGCGGCACGAACCCCAATGACGGATCGAAGGCGTCGCCGATCCGCTTGTACTTGAGCGAGATGTCCCACAGGTCGTTCGGGTAGTCGACCTTGATGCCCGCCGCGGTGTGGTCGCCGCCGCCAAGGCCCGACCGGCCCATGCCGAGCCCCCACAGGCCCACGGCGAAGTTCTTGTCGCCGCGGAAGCGCGACGTCTGGTACGTGAGGTCCGGGCCGGCGAGCCAACTCCCCGCGCGGCCGAGCGGGTCGCCCGCCGTGGCGATGAATCCGGCGGACGACTCGCCGAGCACGTTCTGCTTCACGCGCACGACCGCCATCGTGCTCGCGGCGGCGAGACTGTCGACGTCGCGCGTGCGCACGGCGAGGGCGCCGAAGCTGGTCCCGCGGACGCGGCCGGTCACCTTGCCGCCGACGTCGATCGGCACCTCGCGGCCGGCGAGCAGCCCGACGCGACGGCTGAAGAACGGCAGCACGTCGAGGTCGGACGTCAGCCCGAGCCCAAAGTCAAAGATGTCGGCGCCCTCGAGGAAGAAGGTCCGCTTCTCGGGGAAGAACAACGGGAACCGCGTCAGGTTCACCTGGCGGGCGTCGGCCTCGGTCTCGGCGAAGTCGGTGTTGACGGTGAGCGACGCGAGCGCGTTCGCGCCGAGCCGCTGCGTGACGTCCGCGCTCAGGTGGCTCTGGTTGCGGATCCGCGCACCGGCGCTGTCGCGCGCACCGCCGCCCGTGATCGAGGGGCGCACGCTCAGCCCGAGCCCGAGGTCGAACGGCGGCAGGCCGCTGAGCAGCCCCGCGCGGCTCGTCTGCGTCACCTTGTAATCGCGCCCCGGGCTCGCCCAGCGGTCGGTCTCCTGCAAGCGCTGGATGCGCCGCTGCACGTTGAGCCCCCACGCGCCGAGCCCGGGCCGGAAGAGGAGACTCTTCAACGGGATGAGAATTTCGGCGGACCAACCGTCGGGCGTGCGCGCGGTGGCCGCCTCCCAGACGGCGTCCCAGTTCGCGTTCTCCCCTCCGCCCTGGTCGGCGACGAGCGCGTCGTAGCGCGCACCGTTCGGGTTGACGGCGAACACGTACCCGGACCGCCCGTCGAGGTACGTGTCGAGGACGATCTTGAGGTGGTCCTCGCTGTCGAGCGCCGCGTCGCGCTGCCGGGCGAAGCTCACGATGCGCGCTGGGGCCGGGTCGTAGGCCTGGACCCCGATCACGATCGCGTCCCCCGTCGTGAGCACGCGGATGACCGTGCGGGCCGACGGCGCAGCGCCCTGCCGCGGCTCGACCTGCGTCAGGTCGGCGATGGAGTCCGCGGTGCTCCACGCCACCTCGGTTAGCCGGCCGTCTATCCGGATGCCGGCGGGCGTCTCCCCGATCCGCAGCGCCGGCCGCGCGGCCGGCGCTGCACCTTGCGCGCGAAGCGAGGACGGGATGACGAGGGCGAGGGCAAGTGAGAGGATGCGCAGGGCTGGGCGGAGCGTCGGGCGGCCGCGCGTCATGGCGTGGGATCGAGGATCCGGAGCACGGGACGTCCGCCGAGGTTCTCGAGGGCAAGGTAGACGCGGTGCGTCCGCGGATCGACCGACACCGTGTGCGCGTGCGGAAGCCGGAGCTCGCCGAGCGGGCGGAGCTCGGCGCCGTCGGCCACGAAGGCGCTCACCACCCCGGACTCGGACGCGACGTACAGGCGACGCCAGGCAGGATCCCAAGCGAGGAC
>DATMHT010000375.1:0-6465 GCA_035554795.1 Gemmatimonadaceae bacterium
CGCGATCGGGATGTCGTAGATGTCCACCTGCTCGTCGCGGATCAGCGCCAGCAACAGGTCGAGCGGTCCGGAGTACGACGCCAGCTCGACGACGAACGACGCGGTCGGCGCCGGCGGCACCGCGCCGGGCAGCGGCGCGACACGGAGCGTCTCGTCCGCCACGGTTGGCTGATCCACCGCGACGTCGTCCGCGGGCGAAGTCGCGTGCGCCGGCGGCGCCGGCGCCGAGCCCGCGTCGGACGGTTCGTCATCCGGCGGTCCGAAGGTGCTGAGCTGCGACTCCGTCACGGCGTCACTTCAGCAGCTCGGCGGCGGCCGGGAGCAGGAACCCCGTCGCGAGCAGCTGCCGCTCCAGAGTCACGAACGCGGCGTACACCGGAGACATCCACCATGCGAACAGCCGCGTGTTCAGCAGCAGGATGAGGATGAACAGCCCGGCGAAGCCCAGGCGCTGATAGCGGAGCGACAACGCCGGCGGCAGGATGTACTTGAAGACGTGCGAACCGTCGAGCGGCGGGATCGGGATCAGGTTGAACGCGATCAGCGCCAGGTTGAGCAGCACGGCGATCATGAACATCGCCTGCAGGATCCCCATGCTCGGCGCGACCGCGGGCACGGAGCCGCCAATCGCGCCGAAGACGAACGTGAGCCCGGCGGCCACGATCGCGAGGACGAGATTCGTCGCCACGCCGGCGAGGGAGACGATGATGTCACCGCGCCGCAGCCGACGATAGTTGCGCGGATCCACGGGCACCGGCTTCGCGCCGCCGATCGCCATCGTCCCGTGCGACGCGAGCAGCATCAACCCCGGCAGCAGCACGGTCATGAACGGGTCGATGTGCTTCAGCGGGTTGAGCGTCAGCCGTCCGAGCTTGAGCGCCGTGTCGTCGCCCTGTCGCAGCGCGGCGTAGCCGTGCGCGTACTCGTGCGCCACCATCGAGAAGAGGAGCACGGGGGCGATGAGCAGGATCCGTTCGACGTTTCCCAACGTTGATGGGCCGGTAAGAGACGGACCGCGAGGCGGCCGCGAAGGCGCGCGGGCGCGGCGCTCGAGAGAGTGCGCAAGCTAGCCGGCGCCGCGCGCAGTGTCAAAGCGCGCGGCGTCCAAATCGGTGTCCTGCCTTGACATGGCCGTCGGCCAGCCCTAGCTTCCCGGGTTCGCGATTCCCGCGAACCCGTGCATTTTCTTGGAGATTGATCGTGCCGAACATCGCCTCCGCAAAGAAGAACATGCGGAAGTCGCGCGCCGCCCAGGCGCGCAATCGCGCGCAGCGCTCGGCGCTGCGCACCGCCCTCAAGAAGGCCAAGGTCGAGGGCGCGTCGGCCGACGAACGTGCGATGGCAGTCGTCCTGCTCGACCGTTCCGCTCGGAAGGGGCTGATTCACCGCAACGCCGCCGCGCGGCAGAAGAGCAAGCTGGCCAAGAAGGCAGCCGCCGCCGCGAAGTAGCCGACTCACCTCGCCGGCGCACGACGGCTGGCGATGCAGGACGAACGACGCACCAGAACGAGAAGGGCGGCCCGGTGACGGGCCGCCCTTCTCGCGTTCAGGCGATTCGTTCCGGCCCGAGGCGCGGCTCTACATCGCCGCCAGCTCGCCGCCGCAGCGCTCGCAGTACCACTCGGTCGGGTAGTTCATCGTGCCGCACTCCTGGCACTTGAGCGTCTTGACCTGCTCGGCCGGCACGTCCTTGAGGAACGCCGGCACCGACGTGCTGATGCGCGGGCCCTCGTCGCGGCTCGCCGAGGCGCCGCTCGATGCGCTCGCCGCCGCGGCGTCGCTCGGCGCGGTGGACGGGCTGACGGACGACGCGGGGCGCGAGGTGCCGCCGCCCATGCTGGAGCTGCCGAGCAGACCGCGCGCCTCGAGATCCGCGGTCGTCAGGTAGCCGGAGCGCTCCGGGACGGAGGGCCCGGCGCCGGCCGGCGTGCGCGGCGCCTGCGCGCTCACCGACGGCGCGGGCGCGGCGGGCGGCGGCGATGGCGGCGGCGCGGCGCGCGTCGGCATCGGAGCCGGCGGAGCGGCGTCCACCGGTGCCGCGGCTGGCGGAGGCGGCGGCAGGGGCCGATCCGCGACCGCGCCCGGCTGCCCCGCATCGCGCTGGCCAACGACCGACTTGAGGAACGCGAGCTCGTCGAAGTCGGGGAGCATGCTGTCCTTCGGCCGCTCGGCCCGCGCGGGCGCGGCGGGGGCCGACGGCGGCACGAGCGGCGCGGCCGGCGGGCGTTCGGCGGCGGCGAAGGCGGCCAGGTCCGGCGGCGTCGTCATCACGGGCGCCGAGCGCACCGGCGCGGGGGCCGGCGATGGCGGCGCCGCGGCGAACGGCTCCGCGCGAATGGCCGGCGCCGAGAGCGGCGGCGTCAGCGCGTCGGACTTCCGCGTCGCCTGGACGAGCAGATCCTGCACCTGCGCGAGCTCGCTGCCGACCTCGCCTCGCTTCGCGGCGATGCGCGAGATCTCGGCGTCGCTCTTTCCGCTGAGCTCGTTCCACTGCTCCGGAGTGAACTCGCCGACCGCCGCGCGGAGCTCGGCCTCGGCGCGCTCGTCGCGCTTGGCGGTCTCCTCGTTCATCAGCTCGGCGACGCGGGCCGCGAGCGCGCTCACCGTGGACTCGAGGTCGGTGGACCGGCCGGCGAGCTGGTCCATCACCGCCATCAGCCGCTTCTCGTAATCGGCGCGGACCCGCTCGTAGACGTGCGTCGGCGTCGAGGCGCGGCGCGTCTCGAGCGTGGCGATCCAACTCTCGTAGCGCTGGCGCTCGGCGAGCAGTGACGTGATCGCGTCCATGGATTTCCCGGTCGGGCTGGTCATGCGCTCCCCTCACGCCGGCGCGCCCTTCGCGCACCTGCGTCGAACTGGCTCACCATGCGCGCGGCGTCGCGGGCGGCGGTGAGCGCCTTCACCTGATCGGCGCGCAACGTGTTCACGCGCCCGAGGAGTCGGGCTGTGAGCACGATGCGCGCCGCATGCTCAAGACTTTCCATGCGTTGGTGCGCAACGGCGAGCGTCGGGCCCACCGCGGTCGCGCCGTGGTTCGCAAGGAGGTAGGCGTCGTGCGCGGCGAGGAAGGGCTCGAGCGCGTCGGCCAGGTCGGAGGTGCCGGGCGTCGCGTAGGGCACGAGTGGGACGCCCCCCACGCTGTAAATAATCTCCGGGAGCACCCCCGTGAGGAAGTCCTCGCCGGCGACCGCGAACCCGGTCGCGGTCGGCGGGTGCGCGTGGACCACCGCCATGACGTCGGGCCGCCGGGCGTAGATCCGCAGGTGCATCCCGACCTCGGAGGAGGGTCGCCCCGCCCCGCCGCCGAGCGGCGTGCCGTCCGCGGCGAGCACGACGAGGGACGCCGGCGTCACGTCCACCTTGGAGAGCCCGGCGGGCGTCACGAGCAGCCGGCCATCGGCGAGGCGCACCGAGACGTTCCCATCCTGACCCGCGATCAGACCGCGCTCGTACAGTCGCCGGCAGACAGTCACGATCTGGCGGCGGGCTTCGGCTTCGACCCGCGCCGAAACGGTACGCCGTCGGCCGTCCTCGACCGCCAACTTCCCGGTGGGGGGGCCCCCCCGGGCGCGCGACCTCACCTGAGCCTCACCGCGGCCTCGACGCGCGCACGCCCCGCGCTCACCGCGAGCTCACCGCGCCGTCGCCGCCGGCTCGAGGCGGTGCACGACGCGCCCCCCGACCACCGTGCAGAGCACGCGGCCGGTGAGTGTCGCGCCCGCCCAGGGCGAGTTGCGCCCCTTCGAGACGAATCGCGCCGGGTCCACGGTCCACTCGGCCGCTGGATCGAACACGGTCACGTCGGCCGGCGTGCCGCGGCGGAGCGTGCCGCCGGGCAGCTTGAACACCCGGGCCGGTGCCACCGCCATCTTCTCGACGAGCGTCGGGTAGTCGATGATCCCGGGCTTCACGAGCGACGTCACCAGCACCGCGAGGGCGGTCTCGAGCCCGACGATGCCGTTCGGCGCGTCGGCGAACTCGCGCTCCTTCTCGTCGTAGTGGTGCGGCGCGTGGTCCGTGGCGACGACGTCGATCGTCCCATCGCGTACGGCCTCGCGCAGCGCCTCGACGTCCGCCATCGTGCGCAGCGGCGGGTTCATCTTCGCATTCGTGTCGTACCCTTCGACGGCATCCTCGGTGAGCGCGAGGTGGTGCGGGCACACCTCCGCGGTCACGTTGATGCCGCGCTCGCGCCCCCAGCGGATCAGCTCCACCGAGCCCTTGGTGCTCATGTGGCAGAGGTGGACGTGACCGCCGGTGCGCCGCGCGAGGAGGATGTCGCGGATGACCATGATCTCCTCGGCCTCGCTCGGGATCCCCTTGAGTCCCATGCGCGCCGAGACGAGCCCCTCGTTCATCGCGCCGCCCTTGGCGAGCGTCGGCTCCTCGCAGTGGTCGGCGACGGGGATGCCGAAGGTGCGGGCATACTCGAGCGCCGAGCGCATGAGCTGCGCGCTCACCACCGGCTTCCCGTCGTCGCTCACCGCGACCGCGCCGGCGCCGATCATCTCGCCGAACTCGGCGAGCGACTCGCCCTTCTGCCCGACCGAGATCGCCCCGATCGGATAGACGCGCGCCGCCGCGGCGCGCTGCGCCTGGCGGATGATGAAGCCGACCGCCGCCTGGTTGTCGGTGACCGGGTCCGTGTTCGGCATCGCGCAGACGGCCGTGAAGCCGCCGGCCGCCGCCGCCCGCGCCCCGCTGGCGATGGTCTCGACGTCCTCGCGTCCCGGCTCGCGCAGGTGGCAGTGGACGTCGATGAAGCCCGGCGACACGACCGCGCCGGCGCAGTCGATGATCGCCGCGCCCTCGGGCGCCGAGTCGAGTCGCGCGCCGGAGTGCTCGATGCGGCCATCGAGGATGAGCAGGTCGCGCCGCTCGTCCACGCCCTGCGACGGGTCCACGACGCGGCCGCCGCGAAGAAGGAGGGGACGCTGCTGCTGCTCGGCCATGCTATCGCTCTCCGCCGCGCTTCGCCGATTCGGCCAACTCGGGGCGGCCGCCCGCGAGCAGGTAGAGCACCGCCATCCGGATCGCCACGCCGTTGGTCACCTGATTCAGGATCACGCTGTGAGGGCCGTCGGCGACGTCGGAATCGATCTCGACGCCGCGGTTCATCGGGCCCGGGTGAAGGATGAGGACGTCGCGCGGCGCCCGCTCCAGCCGCTCGCGCGTGACGCCGAAGACGCGGTTGTACTCGCGCAGCGACGGGATGTAGCCGGCCGTCATCCGCTCGAGCTGGAGGCGGAGGATGTTGAGCGCGTCGGCCCACTCGATCGCCTCCTCGATGCGGCCGAAGACGGTCACGCCCATCTCCTCGATCGCGCTTGGCAGGAGCGAGCGCGGGCCGCAGATCCCGACCTCGGCGCCCATCTTCGTCAGCCCCCAGATGTTCGACCGGGCGACGCGCGAGTGCAGCACGTCGCCGCAGATGCACACCTTCACGCCGTCGAGCTTCTTGAAGTGGTCGCGCAGTGTCAGGAGGTCGAGCAGACCCTGGGTCGGATGCTCGTGCGTCCCGTCGCCGGCGTTGATGACGTTCGACTCGATGCGCTCGGCGAGGAACTGCGCGGCGCCCGACGCACCGTGGCGGATGACCACCATGTCGATGCGCATCGCCTCGAGATTGCGCGCCGTGTCCACGAGGGTCTCCCCCTTCGCGACACTGGAGCCCGACGACGCGACGTTCACGGTGTCGGCCGAGAGGCGCTTCTCGGCGAACTCGAACGAGATGCGCGTCCGCGTGGACGCCTCGAAGAACAGATTCACGACCGTCGAGCCGCGCAGCGTCGGTACCTTCTTGATCGCGCGCTCGCTGATCTCCTTGAACGGCTCGGCCGTGTCGAGGATCAGCCGGATCTGGTCGCTGCTCAACGGCTCGAGCGCGAGCAGGTCCTTGCCCAGCGCGCTCGACGGCCGTGGCGGCGGCGTCACGCCCCGCCCTTCGGCACGACGACGACGGCGTCGCGCCCGTCGAGCTCCTGGACGAGCACGTCGACGCGCTGCTCCGGCGCGACCTCTACCTTCTTCCCGACGACGTCGGCGTGGATCGGCAGCTCGCGGCCGCCGCGGTCCACGAGGACGGCGAGGGCGATGCGCGCCGGACGGCCGAAGTCGGCCAGCTCGTCGAGCGCGGCGCGCACGGTCCGCCCGGTGTACAGCACGTCGTCCACGATCACGACGCGCTTGCCGTCGAGCTCCCACGGCAGGTCGGTCTTCCCGACGACCGGTCGCGGGCCGACCGTCTGCAGGTCGTCGCGGTAGAGCGTGATGTCGAGCGCGCCGCGGGCGACGTCCACCCCCTCGCGCGACTTGATCTCGGCGGCGATGCGGTCGGCGAGCTGTACGCCCCGCCGCTGGATGCCGACGATCACCAGCCCGTCGGCTCCGTCATTGTGCTCGACGATCTCGTCGGCCATGCGCTTCAGCGTGCGATCGAAGGCGCGGGCGTCGAGCACGGTGGTC
>DATMHT010000376.1:0-9230 GCA_035554795.1 Gemmatimonadaceae bacterium
TCGCCGGCGCCGGCGAGCTCGCGCGCGTACTCGGTCTCGCGCGGCGCGCGTGCGGACGGGACGAGTCCCTGCTCCTGGGCCAGCTGCTCGATCTGCTCGTCGATGGTGCGGGTGTGATGCATCGAGCAGAACTTCGGACCGCACATCGCGCAGAACTCGGCGCTCTTGAAGTACTCCGCCGGGAGCGCCTCGTCGTGGTACTCGCGCGCCCGATCCGGGTCGAGCGAGAGAGCGAACTGCTCGTTCCAGTCGAACTTGTAGCGCGCGCGTGAGAGCGCGTCGTCGCGATCGGTCGCGCCCGGACGCCCGCGCGCGATGTCGGCGGCATGCGCGGCGATCTTGTACGCGATCACGCCGTTGCGCACGTCCTCCGCGTTCGGGAGGCCGAGGTGCTCCTTCGGCGTGACGTAGCAGAGCATGTCGGCGCCGTACCAGCCGATCATCGCCGCGCCGATCGCGCTCGAGATGTGGTCGTAGCCGGGCGAGATGTCGGTGACGAGAGGACCGAGCGTGTAGAAGGGCGCGCCGTCGCAGACCTGCTTCATGCGGCGGACGTTCATCTCGATCTGGTCCATCGGGATGTGGCCCGGGCCCTCGACCATGACCTGCACGCCGCGCGCGCGCGCGCGGCGGGTGAGCTCGCCGAGCGTGTCGAGCTCGGCGAACTGGGCGCGGTCGCTCGCGTCGTGCAGGCAGCCGGGACGGAGCGAGTCGCCGAGCGAGACGGTGACGTCGTACGCCGCGAGAATCTCGAGCACGTCGTCGAAGCGCTCGTAGAGCGGGTTCTGGCGGCGGTGCTTCATCATCCACACGGCGTGGAGCGAGCCGCCGCGGCTGACGATCCCGGTGACGCGGCCGTAGACGAGCGGCAGGTGCTCGAGGAGGATGCCGGCGTGGAGCGTCATGTAGTCCACGCCCTGCCGCGCCTGGTGCTCGATGACGGCGAGGAAGTCGTCGGCGGTCATGTCGGCGACGTCGCTGACGCGGTCGGTGACGACCTGGTAGATCGGCACCGTGCCGATCGGGACCGAAGAGGCGGCGAGGATCGCCTCGCGCACGCCGTCGATGTCGCGCCCGGTCGAGAGGTCCATCACCGTGTCGGCGCCGTACTGCACGGCGAGGCGGAGCTTGGCGACCTCTTCGTCGGTGCTCGACGTGACCGCCGAGGTGCCGATGTTGGCGTTGATCTTCACCCGCGCGACGGCGCCGATGCCCATCGGCTCGAGCGGGCCGGCGAGGTGGCGGACGTTGGCGGGGATGACGAGCCGGCCGGCGGCCACCTCGTCGCGAACGGTCTCGGCCGACACGCCCTCGCGATCGGCGACGAACGCCATCGCTGGCGTGACCTCTCCGCCGCGCGCGTAGCGCAGCTGCGTCACGGACTCTCTCATTTGTCTGACTCCCTACGCCGGTACGAACCGGATCAGGTTCAACGGGACTCTCTCAGCCAGCGCGCAGGATTGCGCGGGGGCACCCCGGTCGCCGAGGAAGATAGCGCGTGAGTGGGGGTGGGCACCACCTGATGCCTGATTCCTGCGCCCTGCAAGCCAGCTCCCTCCGAGGGGGCTGCCCTGCAGGGACAGGAACCAGGCATCAGGTAGGTGCCCACCCTCTGGACTCCCCCGCCCCTCCCCTGCACATTCGCCCGGTCCCTGTAGTGCACCACCTCTGGCAGGAGGGCGGGTCACGGTGGGCATCTTCGGCGCGGAGAGCACGAACTCGAGCGGGCGACCGCGGCGCGGCGCGTGGGCGACGGTCGGCGCCGCGGTGCGCGAGGGTGCGATCGCGCGGCTCGTCGTCTTCTACGCGCTCCTCCTCGGCGCCGCGTACGCGCTCTGGAGCTTCCTGCCGCCGACCGCGCGGACGACGGCGATCGACACGTTCGCGCCGCTGCTCGACCCGAACACGATCACGGGGATGGTCGCGCGCGAGGGCGGCAAAGGAGTGCCGCCGGTGGTGCTGGGCGCGCGCGGCGAGCCGGTGGCGCTCGCCGTCGGGACGTCGGTGATCGGCGCGTTCCTGCTCGCGCTGCCGGTGGCGTGGGTCTACATGTTCACGCGGCAGAAGAAGGGCTATCAGCAGAGCGTCGTGCACACGCTCGTGCTGATGCCGGCGGTGATCGCGGGCGTCGTCGTGCTCGTGAAGAACAGTCTCGCCCTCGCGTTCTCGCTCGCCGGCATCGTCGCGGCGGTGCGCTTCCGCAGCACGCTCGAGGACAGCCGCGACGCGCTGTACGTCTTCTTCGTGACCGCGCTCGGTCTCGCCGCCGGCGTCGAGCTCGACGTCGCCCTCGTGCTCTCGATCGTGTTCAACGCGATCGTGCTCGGGCTCTGGTACACCGACTTCGCGCGCACGCCGCCGCGCCTCGAGGGCGTGCGCGCCCAGCGGCAGATGGAGCGGGCGCTGGCGATCGCGAACCGCACGAGCCAGTTCGTCGCCCGCCTCGACGACGAAGTGCTGCAGGGGTTGGCGCCCGAGCAGCTCGACGCGCTCGCGCGACGCGTCACGCAGCGGCGCGAGGAGTCGGGCACCGGACTGCCACCGTCGGCGGCGAGCCGCTTCGACGGGCGGCTGCGCGTGGTCGCCTCCGACGCGGAGTCGCTGCGAGCGATGCTCGAGCCGGCGCTCGAGGCGCACACCAAGCGCTGGCGCTTTCGCAGCGCCTCCAAGGACGCCGAGCACGAGGACGGCGACGAGGTCCTGGAGTACGACGTCCGGCTCGGCAAGGACGCGTCGCCGCGGGCGCTGCTGGCGATCGCCGAGCGCGAGGGGTCGCCGTACCTCGTGCGCGCGCGGTGGGTGCCGCGCGAGGCGCGCAGCGACGCATCGCCCCCACCCGGCGTGACGGAGGACGCATGAACGACAGCGGACGGTCGCGCCGAGCACTGCGACGCACCGTGCGTCGCACGATCGGCAACGCGTTGTGCAACGCGTTGTGCCGCGCGCTGCTGCTCGCGTCGTGCGTGACGACGGCGCTGCCGGCGCAGCAGCCGCCGCCGGCGCAGCGGGCCGACTCGGCGAAGAAGGGCAAGCACCACAAGCAGGACGGTGGCGAACGAGCGGCCGGCGACACGGCGGGCGCGCGCGAGAAGAAGGCGTACGTGCCGCGGCCGCTGTTCGCGAGCGCCGCGCCGCTCACGATCACCCTCGCGGCCGACTTCGGCGCGCTGGCGAAGGAGCGCGACACGCTGCGCGTGCGCCGGCATCCGGCGACGCTCACGTACCTCGACGAGCGCGGCGCGCCGGCGAAGCTAGACGTGCAGCTCTCGACCCGCGGCCACTTCCGCCTCAAGGCGGCGACGTGCGGCTTCCCGCCGCTGCGCGTCACGTTCGCGAAGGAGCAGGTGAAGGGCACGGCGTTCGCCGGCCAGCGCGCGCTCAAGCTCGTCACGCACTGCCGCAGCGGCGACCCGAAGTACGAGCAGTACGTGCTGCGCGAGTACCTCGTCTACAAGGTGCTGAACGCGCTCACCGACCGCAGCTTCCGCGACCGGCTCGCGCGCGTCACCTACGTGGATCCGGCGCGCCCCGACCGCCCGGTGACCGCGTACGGCTACTTCGTCGAGAGCGAGGACGAGATGGCCGCTCGCCTCGGCGGACGCATCGTCACCGCGCGCGGAGGGCGCTTCGCCGACTTCGATCCGGATCAGACCGACCTCGTCTCCGTCTTCGAGTACTTCATCGGCAACACCGACTGGTCGCTCGCGTCGCTGCACAACATCCGCATCGTCGGCAACGACCAGGGCCTGTTCTTCCCGGTGCCCTACGACTTCGACTGGTCGGGCCTCGTGCAGACGCACTACGCGCTCCCCGACCCGCGGCTGCCGATCAAGAGCGTGCGCGAGCGGCTCTATCGAGGACCCTGCCGCACGGCCGCGCAGCTCGCCCCGACCTTCGCCCTGTTCCGCGCCCGTCGCGACTCGATCACCGCGCTCTACCGCGGCCTGCGCGACCTCGACCGCGACTACGTGAAGGACAGCGAGGCGTACTTCGCCGACTTCTACGAGACGATCGGCAACGCGACGCAGTGGAAGCACGAGGCGGACCGGGTGTGCGCCGAGAGTAACTGAAGCGGGTCGGGGGTCGGGGGTCGGGGCTGTCGCTCGGCGAGTGCGAAGAGCAACAAGCCCCGACCCCCGACCCGCGACCCCCGACCCGCCTCTCACATCGCCACCGCCTCCATGGTCGGGAAGCCGTGCTGCTTCCGGCCCTCGTCGCCCTCGTGCTTCGCGGTCGTCTTGTAGGGCTCGAAGCGGCCGTCGCTCGCGGCCTCGAAGACGCGCGTGCGCAGCGCCTGCATCTCGGCGGGCGACATCGGCGTGAAGCCGCGGGCGATCCGCAGGTTCTGGCGCAGGACGCGGAGCGAGTCGATGCCGCTCACCGTGGTCGCGACCGGGAGGCTCATCGCGTAGCGCAGCGCCTCCTCGGCGGTCACGGCGCGCTTCTTCACCGGGTCGCCCTCGCCACCCATGCTCTTCATGCCGAGCGGCGCGATGCCGCGGCGCAGCAGCTCCGGGAGAACGCGCTGCTCGAAGCTGTGGAAGGTCGCGTCGAACGCGTTGAGGGGCATCTGGACGGTGTCGAACGGATAGTCGTAGGACAGCATCCGCAGGTGGATCGCGGGGTCCTTGTGGCCGGTGAAGCCGACGAAGCGCACCTTGCCGCTCGCCTTCGCCGCGTCGAGCGCCTCGATGACGCCGCCCTTCGCGAAGTGGCGCTCGGGGTCGTTGTAGTAGGCGCACTCGTGCACCTGCCAGAGGTCGAGCCGATCGGTCTTGAGGCGGCGCAGCGACTGCTCGAGCTGACGCATCGCCGTCTTCGCGTCGCGCCCGTGGGTGCACACCTTGGTCATGAGGAAGACGCGCTCGCGCCGGCCGCCGGCGAGCGCCTTCCCCATGATCTCCTCGCTGCGGTGCTCGTTGTACTCCCACGCATTGTCCATGAAGGTGACGCCCGCGTCCACCGCCTCGTGGACGACGCGGATCGCCTCGCGCTCGCTGTCCATGGTGCCGAGGTGGTAGCCACCGAGGGCGAGGGCGGAGACGATCTCGCCGGTGCGGCCGAGCGGACGGCGCGGGATCTCGCTCTCCACCGGGCCGCCGGCGGCGGACGAGGCGCGCTTCGCGGGACGGCGGCGCGCGCGGGGCGTGGTCTGCGTGGGCACGAGTGCCTCCGTGAGGGCGGTTCGACGAAATGGAGCGACGTGCGGAGCGGCGTGGAGCGGCGGCGCTGCCGACGGCGGCGACGCGTCGCACGAAGCGAACCGCGGCCCCGGTCGTCGCGGGTCTTTTTCGCTACACGGCCGAATCGCCGCCGCCCGTCGCGACCCCGCCGGTTGCGACGCTGCCCGTTGCGGCGCGGCCCGCTTGCGGCGGCGGGCCGCGACGGTAGCTTCGCGCGGATGGAAGAACGCCCCGTCGTACCGCCCGCCGCGGCGGCCGAGCCTCGCTACGCGCCGGCGCCGCCCGACCGCGCGCACCCTCCCACGCCGACCGACGCCGCGATGCTGCGGTCGGTGCCGGAGACGCGCCCGCACTTCGCGTGGGGCGTCGTCGCGACGATCGCCGCCGTCACGCTCCTCGCGCACATCGCCACGAACGCGGCCGGCCCCTACGGCTTCCACCGCGACGAGTTCCTCTACATGGCGATGGGGGAACGGCTGCGGCTCTGGCGCATGGACTTCCCGCCCGGCATCGCGCTCGTCTCGCGCGCCACACGGGCCCTGCTCGGCGACTCGCTCGTCGCCATCCGGATGGTGCCGGCGCTGGCCGGCGCGGCGCTCGTCGTCCTCGCGGCGCTGCTGGCGCGCGAGTTCGGCGGGCGGCGCTTCGCGCAGACGCTGGCGGCGATCGCGGTGCTGGCGAGCCCGCTCTTCCTGCGCCCGGGCAACCTCTTCCAGCCAGTGATCCTCGACCAGCTCACGTGGACGCTCGGCCTCTACGCGCTGGCGAAGCTCGGAAGCGCCGGCTTCCCCGACCGCTGGTACGGCGGCGCGCGCTGGTGGATCGCGCTCGGCGTCGCCGGCGGGATCGGGCTGCTGGTGAAGTTCAGCATCCTCTTCTTCGGCGTCGGCGTGCTCGTCGCGCTGCTCGCCACGGCGCGCGGCCGCCGCTCGCTCGGCACACGCTGGCCGTGGCTGGCGGCGGCGATCGCGCTCGCGTTAGGCAGCCCGAGCCTCGTCGGCCAGGTACGGCTCGACTGGCCGCTGCTCGAGTACTCGCGCGCGCTGCAGCAGACGCAGCTGCAGCACGTCGCGGTCACGGACTTCCTCACCGGCCAGCTCCTGCTCGGGCCGGCGGTGCTGCTGGCGCTGGCGGGGCTCGTCTCGCTCCTGCGCTCGCCGAAGGAGCGGGCCTTCCGCGAGGTGGCGTGGGCGTGCCTGGGCGCGTTCGTCGTCCTGCTGCTGCTGCACGGCAAGGCGTACTACATCGGCCCGATCTACCCGACGCTGTTCGCCGCCGGCGCGGCGTGGCTCGAGCGGCGCACGGCGCGGCACGTGGCGCCCATCGGGAACCCGCCGCGCTACGACTCGGCGCCGCTCGGCATGGCGCGCATCGTCGCCGTCGCCTTCGTCGTCGGCTACGGCCTGCTGACGCTCCCCTTCGGCCTCCCGGTGCTGCCGCCGGTCGAGATGGCGCGCTATGCCCGCGCCATGGGCGTGAAGAGCGCGGTGACGACGAACGTCGGCGTCGTGCAGCGGCTGCCGCAGGACTACGCCGACATGCTCGGCTGGGAGCAGCGCGTCGCCGCCGTCGCCCGCGTCTTTCACGCGCTGCCGCCGGAGGATCAGGCGCGCGCCGTGATCATCACGTCGAACTACGGCGAGGCGGGCGCGATCGACTTCTACGGTCCGCGCTACGGCCTGCCGCGCGCGATCGCCACCGAGGGCACCTACTGGTACTTCGGCCCCGGCGACAAGCCGGGCGAGGTCGCCGTGGCGCTCGACGACGACCGCGAGGGCCTCGACCACTTCTTCGGCTCGGTCACGCCGATGCTGCGCCTGTCGAACGACTGGACCGTGCCCGAGGAACAGCGCCTCACGATCTACGTCTGCCGGAAGCCGCGGACGACGCTGCAGCAGGCGTGGCCGGGGCTGGCGGTGGAGCGCTCTTCGTAACAGCGGGTCGGGGGTTGCGGGTCGGGGCGGTTGCTCGGCAGTTGCCGAGATCAAGCCGCGACCCCCGACCCCCGACCCGCTTCACTTCTTCCAGCCCACCCAGCCCGGCCCCCTCACCACTCGCCCCGGCGTCGCCCCCGTGTGCTCGCCGTCCTTCAGCACCTGGACGCCGTTGACGAAGACGTCGCGGACGCCGGTCGCGTACTGGTGCGGCTTCTCGTACGTGGCGTGGTCCTGGATCGTGTTCGGGTCGAAGACGACGACGTCGGCGTAGTAGCCGGGGCGCAGGTAGCCGCGGCGGCGCAGCTTCAGGTTCGTCGCCGGCAGCGACGTCAGGCGGCGGATCCCCTCCTCGAGCGGCACCACCTTCTCGTCGCGCACGTAGCGGCCGAGGAAGCGCGCGAAGTTGCCGTAGGCGCGCGGGTGCGCGCTGGACTTCAGGAACACGCCCTCCGGCGCGGGGGCGCCGGCGTCGGAGCCGAAGCCGACCCACGGCTGCGCCGCCTCGCGGCGCACGTTGTCCTCGGAGATCATGAAGTACACGGTACCGACGCGGCTGCCGTCGCGGATCACGAGGTCCATCGCCGTCTCCTCGGGCGACGTGTGGCGCAGGCGCGCGACCTCGGCGAGCGTCTTCCCGGTGAGGTACTTGAGCGAGTCGGCCTTGAACTCGACGAGCAGCACCTTGTCGGGCGAGCCGGCGAGGAGGAGCAGGTTCTCCCACGCGTCGCTCGGCGTGCGCATCTCCTGGATCACGCGCCGGCGCGTGGCGCTGTCGCGCAGCCGCGCCGCCCACGCGTCGTATCCTCCCTCCTGCACCCACGGGGGCATGGCCGCGTCGAGCCCCGTCGCGCCGGCGGTGTAGGTGTACATGTCGGCGCTGATGTGCCCGCCCGCGGCGCGCGCCGAGTCCACCTTCGCGATGACGCGCGCCATCTTCGGGAAGTTCGCGGCGCCGGCCGCCTTGAGGTGGTAGATCTCCGCCGGCACGCCCGCGTCGCGCGAGATCGTCATAAGCTCGTCCACCGCCGCCTCGAGGCGGTTCCCCTCGCTGCGCATGTGCGAGATGTACATCCCGCCGTAGGGCGCCGCCGCCGACGCGAGCGCGGTGAGCTCGTCGGTCCTGGCGTAGAATGCCGGCGCGTAGATGAGCGACGAGCCGACGCCGAGCGCTCCCTCCTCCATCGCCTGGCGGACGAGCGCCTGCATGCGCGCGAGCTCGGCGGGCGTGGGCGGCCGGTCGGCGTAGCCCAGCTCGTGGACGCGTACGGTCGTCGCGCCGACGAACGACGCGACGTTCGGCGAGACGCCCTTCTTCTCGAGGAACTCGAGATACTCGCCGAGCGTCGTCCAGGTGATCGGATACTTGATGTCGCCCTGCTGCCGGACCGCGAGCGCCTTCATGCTGTCGTTGAGCGGTCCCATGGAGTCGCCCTCGCCGAACACCTCGAGCGTGACGCCCTGGCGAATGTCGCTCTGGCCGCGTCCGTCGGCGATCAGCGACTCGGTGGCCCAGCTCAGCATGTTGACGAAGCCCGGCGCGACGGCGAGCCCGCGCGCGTCCACCTCGCGCCGGCCGCGGCCGGCGAGGTGCGGCGCGACGGCGGCGACGCTGTCGGCGACGATGGCGACGTCGCCGACGACCGGCGCCGAGCCGCTGCCGTCGTAGATCGTGCCGCCGCGGAGGACGACGTCGTACGTGGGCGCGGAGCTCGCTGCCGGCGCGGTGGCGCAGGCGGCGACGACGAGAGCGAGCGTGGAGCGAAGTACGGCGATGCGAGGCATGATCTCTCGGGAGCGAGCTTAGCGACGGCAGTGGTCAGTTCAACAGAGAGTCGTTGGTCGTTGGTGGCGAGTGATTGGTGCGCAACGACCGCGCGCCGGAGCCGGTCCCCGCGCACCGTCGTTGTGCACTGAATACCGGCAACCAACGACCAACGACTCTCTGTCGAGCTGACCACCGTTCTTCCACCCCCTATTTGCGCGGGGTGCGTCCCTTCCGCTAGGCTATCGGTCGCCCACCACGCGCCGCAGTCCGCCGTCCCCCACGAGGAGCCCGCCACCGTGCGTCCGCGCATCCCGACGCTCTGCCTCCTGATCCCGCTCGCCACGA
>DATMHT010000377.1:0-16923 GCA_035554795.1 Gemmatimonadaceae bacterium
GAGACGCTCGCCGCGGTCGACCTGCTGCGCGCGCACGTGCCCGGCCTCACCATGCGCGTCGTCAACGTCGTGGACCTCATGACGCTGCAGCCGGAGCGCGAGCACCCGCACGGCCTCCCCGACGATGCGTTCGACGCGCTGTTCACGCGCGACCGGCCGATCGTGTTCGCGTTCCACGGCTATCCGTGGCTGATCCACCGCCTCGCGTACCGGCGCACGAACCACGGCAACCTTCACGTGCGCGGCTTCAAGGAGGAAGGCACGACGACGACGCCGTTCGACATGACGGTGCTCAACGACCTCGATCGCTACCACCTCGTGCTCGACGTGATCGCGCGCGTGCCGCGTCTGCGCAGCGACGCGCGCGCCGAGCAGGCGGCCGCGTTCTGCCGCGCGAAGCTCGCCGAGCACGCCCGGTACGTCCGCGCGAACGGCGAGGACATGCCCGAGATCCGGAGCTGGCGCTGGCCGACCTGAGGTGCGGCGCTCGTCGAAGCGGCGCCGCGGATTTCCGCGGATGAACGCGGATGGGACTTGGTGCCCTGTAAGAGCGTTGTCGCCGCGGATCGACGCGGATGAACGCGGATACGGCTGCTCCTCGAAGAGCTCGAGCCGCGAGGCACCGAGGGCGCCGAGCCTCACCCTGTCCCCATCATGCCGAGGAGCGCAGCGACGAGGGATCTTCCGTCCGGGTCGCGGGGCGTGCTCCGCGGACCGCACGCAAGATCCCTCGCTGCGCTCGGGATGACCCGGACAGGAGATCCGCGTTCATCCGCGAAAATCCGCGGCGCCGCTTCGCCGAGAGCCGAGCGCCAAGAACCGCCCCGCTCACTCCCAGCGAAACACCCGCGCCGAGATGACGATGAAGACGACGAAGTAGAGCGCGAGCGCCGCCAGGTCGCCGACGTGCTGCAGCCACGCGTCGCCGTGCGAGATGCCATGGAGCAGCGAGACCGCGTAGGTGAGCGGCAGGTGGCGCAGCGGGGACGGCAGCGCCGACAGCGGCACGACGAGCCCCGAGACGCCGACCATCGGGTAGAGGATGAACGCGGCGACCGGCTGCGCGAGGCGCGCCGTCGGGACGAGGCTGGCGATCAGGAAGCCGATCGAGAGGATGCTGAGCGTGCTGACGAGCAGCGCGATCGAGAAGCTCACCATCGGCAGGTGCGTGTCCGGCGGGATGTAGCGCCGGCCCGCGAGCAGCATCAGCGCCACCGTCACCGCCGTGAAGAACAGCTTCACGAGCACCTGCGCGGTCAGGATCGTCTGCGGGCGGAGCGGCGTCGCGCGCAGCCGCTTGAGGATGCCGCCCTCGCGGTAGATCGAGATCACCGAGACGAGCGACAGCACGGCGTTGAGCGCGATCAGCATCGCCGCCAGCACCGGCAGGTCGGGGCGCGTCGCGCTGCCGCGGGCGACGGCGGCCGCCGTCTCGGGGCCGCCCCGCGCGATCATGTACTCGGTCACGCGGCCGAGCACGAGGAACACGATGACGGGCACGAACGTCCCGATCGCCCCGAGCGGCTCGCGCAGGAAGATCCTGATCTCGACCCAGGTCAGCCGCCACAGTCCGCGCATCATCCCCCGAGCTCGGTCATCGACAGGATGGACAGGATGGACAGGATGGACAGGATGAACGCGGCGACTTGACGAGGCCAATGAATTGGATGCACGAGAGCGGCGGCCGGCGCGGCGATCGTGGCGCGTTCATCCCGTTCATCCCGTTCATCCCGTTCATCCTGTCGAAATACCTAGGCACGGATGGAGTGTCCGGTCACGCGGAGGAACACGTCCTCGAGCGTCGGCAGCAGGGTGCGGAACGCGGTGACCGTGATGCGCTCCTCGGACAGGCAGCGAATGATCTCGGTCACGAGGTCGTCGCCGCTGCCGAGGATCGTGAACCGGCCATCGCTCTGCGTCACCGACGCGACCTGCGGGATGGCGCGGAAGCGCTCGGCCGCGTCCGGCGCGTCGGTGTCGAGAACGACGGTGCGCTCGGGACAGTGGCGGCGCACCAGCCGCTCCGGCGTGTCCATGTCCACGATCCGCCCGTGGTCGATGATCGCGACGCGGTCGCACAGCCGCTCGGCTTCCTCCATGAGGTGCGTCGTGAGGAAGACCGTCTTGCCCCGGGCGCGGATGCCGCGCACCAGCTCCCAGATCGCGCGCCGCGCCTGCGGGTCGAGCCCCGTCGTCAGCTCGTCGAGGAAGACGACGTCCGGATCGTTGACGAGCGCGAGGGCGATGAAGAGCCGCTGCTTCTGACCGCCCGACAGGTTCATGAACCAGGCGTCGCGCTTGTCGGCGAGCCCGAGCTGCTCGAGCAGCCGGTCGCCGCCCTCGACCGGCCGGCGGTACAGCGCGGCCCACAGGTGCACCGCCTCGCGCACCTTGATCCGCTTCTGCAGCTGCGCCTCCTGGAGCTGGACGCCGATTCGCTCCTGGAGCGCGTACGTGTCGCGGAACGGGTCGAGGCCGAGCACGGAGATCGTGCCGCGGTCGGGCGTGCGCAGCCCCTCGACGCACTCCATCGTCGTCGTCTTCCCCGCGCCGTTCGGACCGATCAGGCCGAAGATCTCGCCGTCGTTCACGTCGAACGAGACGTCGTCCACCGCGACCGTGGAGCCGTAGCTCTTGCGACATCCCGAGACCCGGATGACGGGATGAGGCGTGCGCGTCGAAGTCATGCGCAGCGAGAATAGCGCGCGGACGCGCCGACGGATAGGCGCGCCCGCGACCGGCGCGCGCTACTCCGCTCGCGGGAAGAGCGCGTTCACCTCGGCGGAGGTGACGTCGCTGCGCAGCGACTCGTACGTGCCCGCGCCGAGCAGCTCGGCGGCCGCCCGTCGGACGTGCGCCAGCGCGGAGCGCGCGAGCCACGGCCCGACGCTCACCCGCGCCACGCCGAGCGTGCGCAGCTCGGCGATGGTCGGCGCGCCCGGACCGGCGAGGACGTTGAGCGGCGCCCCGACCGCGCCCGCGAGCCGGCCGATCGTCGGCGCGTCGCTCACGCCCGGCACGAAGACGCCATCGGCGCCGGCGGCGACGTAGGCGCGGGCGCGGCGCACGGTCTCGTCGAAGCGCGTCTCCTCGGCGCCGACCTTGAACAGGTAGACGTCCACCCGCGCGTTGACGAAGAGCGGCACGCCCGCCGCGTCGGCGGCCGCGCGCGCGGCGGCGATGCGCGCCGCCTGATGCTCGATGGAGTGGAGCACCGGCCCCTCGCCGCGTCCGGTCGCGTCCTCGACGTTGACGCCGACGGCGCCGGCGTCGATCGCGCCGCGTGCGGTCGCCGCGACGTCCTCCGGCGTGCCGGCACCGTAGCCGCCCTCGACGTCCGCCGTCACCGGCACGCGCACGACGCTCGCGATGCGGCGCACGGCGTCGAGCATCTCGTCGCGCCTCAGGCCCTGCCCGTCGGGCCGGCCGAGCGACCAGGAGACGCCCGCGCTCGTCGTCGCGACGGCGCGCGCGCCCGCGTCCTCGACGACGCGAGCGCTCATCGCGTCCCACGCGTTGGGCAGGACGAGGATCGAGCCGGCGGCGGGATCGTGCAGCCGGTGGAAGAGCAGGGCGCGATCGTGCTGGGTCATGTACGGATCATGAACGGGTAAAGAGGGGAAGCTGCGACGCGTCGGCGCCATCCACGTCGGCGAGCGCGCCCTCGTGTCGCAGCAGCCAGCGCTTCCGCTCGATCCCGCCCCCGAACCCCGTGAGCGACCCGTCGGCGCCGATGACGCGGTGGCAGGGCACGATGACCGGGATCGGGTTGCGTCCGTTCGCGCCGCCCACCGCGCGCACCGCTCGCGGATCGCCGACGCGGCGCGCGAGCTCGATGTAGCTGATCGTCTCGCCGTAGGCGAGCTCGCGGAGGGCGGACCAGACGCGCTGCTGGAACGGCGTGCCGCGCGGGGCGAGCGGGAGGTCGAACGTGGTGCGCGTGCCGGCGAAGTAGGCGTCGAGCTGGGCGCGGGCGTCGGCGATGACGCGCGCGGCCGCCCGGCTCCCGGCTTCGTCCGCGCGCCGCCACTCGGGCGCGGGCGCATCGCGGCCGGTGTGCGGCTCGAAGTGCACGCCGGTGAGGCCGGTGTCGTCGGCGACGAGGAGCAGCGCGCCGACCGGGGAGGGCATCGTGTCGAAGACGGTCACCCGTGGACGGTGACGCGACGACGGGGGCGCGTCAAGAACGCGCCCCCGTCGGATCAGCGTCGCGGGGATCGGCGCCCCGCGCGGCGCGTCGTCGGCTCGACGTCAGTGCGTCGTCCCCGCCGCGCGGCGCCGGCGGAGCGACTCCTTCTCCCACGCCGGACCGTCGTAGTCCACGACCACGGTCAGCTTGTCCGTGACCGCCGCCGCGACGTGCGCGGTGCGTGAGCCGGAGCCCGGCAGCCAGTGCGTCTCGAGGTCCGCCTTCCCCGCGCGGATCGCGTCGAGCTGCTTGTTGTCTCCCTTGCGGTACGGCGCCTGGTACTCCTCGACCGTCTCGCGCGGCGCGCCATACTGCTTCGTCAGCTCGGCGCGCACGGTCTGATAGACGGAGAGCGCGTCACCGTCTTCCGTGTTGATGAAGACTCGGACCTTCACCAGCCGCTGCTGCGCCATGAACGCGTAGAGTCGCGTCGGCGCGCGGTAGAGCATGCCGTCGAAGTTCAGATCGCCGTCGGCGTCGGTCTTGTTGAAGTTGTAGCCGTGCGGCTCGATGACCGCGGTGACGGAGTCCACCGACGCGCCCCACGGCAGCGCGCCGAGCGAGAACTCCGCCGGCCGCGACGGCGGAAGGAACGTCGAGCGCCCCGCGCCGTAGCTCCCCGCGCCGCCGCAGGCCGGCAGGCCCGCGAGCATCAGGGTGGCGAGGGCGAAGCGGACACGCGACGGACGGCGGGCAAGCGATGAGCGGTGCATGGCCGGATCCTGTATTGACCTTGGTTTCGGAGCGACGTCAGCCGTGAGCTTCGTTGTGAAGACGAAGAGCGCCGCGCCCCCGTCACCGCCGTGCAGCGCTCAGTACCGGCGCGCCGCCGCGATCCGGACCGAGTCGGAGCGCGGCGCGAGCTCGGCGAAGCGCGCGAGAGCGGTCCGCGCGCCGGCCTTGTCCCCGCTCTCGTCGAGCGCGATGCCGAGCTCGTAGAACGGCGCCGCGAACCAGGGACGGAGCGCGGTGGCGCGGCGCAGCGGCACGATCGCGTCCGCGGCCCGGTCCACACGGAGCAGCGTCACGCCGTAGCGGTACTGGAGCACGGCATCGTCGGGCGAGAGCTGCGCCGCCTGCTCGCTCTCGGTCACCGCCGCGGCCGTGTCGCCGCGCGCGAAGGCGACCTGCGCGAGCAGGTCGTGCGCGGGAGCGAAGCCGAGGTTCTCGGTGAGCGCCGTGCCCAGCTCGGTGCGCGCCTCCGCCGTCCGCCCGCGTGCGGCGGCGAGCACGCCGAGCGCGTAGTGCAGCATCTCCTTCGACTGGTAGCCGCCCAGCTCCCGGTCCGCGCGTACCGTCATCTCCGCGTCGAGCGCGTGCAGCTCGGCGGCGGTGCTGTCGTACTGCCCGAGGGCGACGAACGCCTGCGCGCGCGTCGTGCGGATCCACACGTGCGACTTCGGGTTGTCCCGCAGCGCCCGGTCGAGATCGCGCACGGCGGGCGCGAAGCGCGCCTGCGCGTACTCGAGCCACGCCCGCGTCAGCACGTCCGCGCGCCAGCTGCCCGGCATCTGGTCGTAGAGCAGGACGGCGAGCCCCTGGTGGACGAACGGGTTGCGCTCGAGCGCCCGGCGCGGCAGCGAGTCGGCGGCGATCACGTCGGGGCGGCGCAGCACGCGCGGGTCGTCGTCCAGGTACATGGACCACCGCTTGTAGTCGCTCATCCAGAACGCGACCCATCGCCCGAAGATCGGCTCGGCGCGCTCGGGGTTGATCTGCGACGACCACCAGAACGCCTTCTCCGCTTCGCTCGGCCGGTGGAGGTTGAGCTGCTGGACGCCGTGATCGAAGTACGGCTCCCAGTCGTTGGGATCGGCGCGCTTGTCGAGCTTCGGGCGCTCCGGCGGCGGCGGCGGCGCGGGCGTTCCCTGCGCGAGGAGCGGCGCGGCGAGCGGCGTGGCCGCGGCGGCGAGGAGCGCGACGAGGAGCGCGGCGAGGGCGAGGACGACGCGGCGAGCGAGGTGACGCATCGCGGGCGGGTGAGCGGTTCGGAAACGTTGGTGCAGCACGGGCGTCACAGGAGAGGACGCGCGGCCCGGCGCCGGCGCAATACGTCCGTTCCGTGGGCCGGCTCGTTAGGCCGCGGTCGCGACGTGCGCCGCCCTTTCGTGCCCCTCGGGCGAGCGCCATCTTGTCGGCCCGACCTCCCACCACGGAGACCATTCCCGATGGCCGCTCGCGCCACCGCCTCCGCCGCTGCCGCTGCCGCTGTCCGCCCCGCTCCCGACGGGGACGTCCTCGTGCTCGTCGGGACGACGAAGGGCGCATTTCTCCTCTGGTCCGACGCCGAGCGACGGTCGTGGCGCGTGGACGGCCCGCACTTCAAGGGGCACTCCGTCTACTCGCTGGCCTACGACGGCCGCGGCGGCCGGCAGCGCATCTTCGCCGGCACGCGGAGCTTTCACTGGGGCAGCGTGCTCCGCACCAGCGACGACTTCGGCCGGAGCTGGAGCGCGCCCGATCGCCAGAACGTGCGCTTCCCCGAGGGCGCCGGACTCGCGCTGACGCAGATCTGGCAGATCGCGCCCGGACCCGCCTCGACGCCGGACGTGCTCTACTGCGGCGTCGAGCCCGCGGCGCTGTTCGAGTCGCGCGACGCGGGCGAGACGTGGAGCGTCGTGCAGGGTCTGCTCGACCACGAGCACCGCACCCGCTGGCAGCCCGGCGGCGGCGGCCTCGGGCTGCACACGATCGTCCTCGACCCCACCGACCCGCGGCGCATGCTCATCGCGATCTCGAGCGGCGGCGTCTACCGCACCGACGACGGCGGCAAGAGCTGGCGCGCGCGCAACGCCGGCGTGCGCGCCGAGTTCATGCCGAACAAGTATCCCGAGTTCGGGCAGTGCGTGCACAAGGTGGTGCACCACCCCGCGCGCCCCGGCCGGCTCTTCCTGCAGAACCACTGGGGCCTCTACCGGAGCGACGACTGGGGCGACACGTGGCACGACGTCGCCAACGGTGTCCCGAGCGACTTCGGCTTCGCGATGCAGATGCACCCGCACGATCCGGACACGGTGTACATCGTGCCGATCGAGAGTGACGAGTTCCGCTGCGTGCCCGAGGCGAAGCTGCGCGTCTACCGCACGCGCGACGCCGGCGCGTCGTGGCATCCGCTCGCGGACGGCCTGCCGCAGCACGACGCCTACGAGACCGTGCTCCGCGACGCACTCGCCGCCGACGCGCTCGAGCCGGCCGGCGTCTACTTCGGCACGCGCAGCGGCAAGCTCTACGCGTCGGCGGACGAGGGCGAGCGCTGGAGCGAGGTCGCGAACGGCCTGCCGTCCATCACCTGCGTGAAGACGGCGGTGGTGCGGTCGTGAGGGGCGCGTGATCACGGTCGAGGTGCCGGGCGCGCTCGAGGCCTACGCGAGCGCGCGCACCATCGTGCTCGACGCGCCCTGCGCCACGGTCGGCGAGGCGCTCCACGCGCTCGGCGCGCGCTGCCCCGGTGTGCTCGACCGCGTGCTCGACGAGCGCGGCACGCTGCGGCCGCACGTGAACGTGTTCGTCGGCGAGGAGAACGCGCGCTTCGGCGGCGGGCTCGGCGCGGCGGTCCGCGACGGGTGCACGATCACGATCCTGCCGGCGGTGAGCGGCGGGTAGGATCGCGCGCCGCGAGGTGTGTCCCTACGCCGCGTCGCCCCGGAGCAGGTCGGCGACGGTCGTCTCGCGAAAGAAGGTGCTCACCTGCTCGGAGACGCCCTTCCACCGATCGTGCGCGACGCAGGGCGACGCGTCGGAGCAGCGCGTGCGGCCGAGCAGGCAGATCCGCCCCTGCCCCACCGACTCGAACGGCGCGACGACGGTGGCCAGGGTCAGCCGGTCGGGCCGCTGCGCGAGCTGGAAGCCGCCGTTGGGGCCGCGCGCCGAGTCGAGCACGCCGGCGCGCGCCAGCTGGTGCATCGTCTTCGAGAGGGAGTTGCGCGGCGCGCGCAGCTCGGCGGCGACCGCGTCGAGCTTCACCGGGCCGTCGGCGTCGTGCGCGGCGACGTAGAGCACGACGCGCAGCGCGTATTCGGCGGTCTGGGAGATCATCGCTGTCAGGGATTCTCCGCGCGCGGTGTCGGGGAATGGATTCTTGCCTTCAACATGATGAATTCATAAACTCACCGGGGCAAGGGCTCTCCTCCTCTCGCCTGTGCCGCCCGCCATGACGTCACCCCCCGCCGCCGCGCCACGCGCGGCGGTGCGCCACAGCGGCGCCGCCACCCCCGCGGCGCCCATGCCACCCGACGCACCGCCGCCGCCCCCCGACGCGGCCCGCCGGCGCTTCCGCCGGCTCGCCTGGACCGCCGCCGCCCTCGTCTACGTCGCCATCGTCATCGGCGGCATCGTCCGCGTCAGCGGCTCGGGGCTCGGCTGCGGCGACAACTGGCCGCTCTGCAACGGCCACCTCGTCCCGCCGCTCAGCTTCGCGACGCTCGTCGAGTACAGCCACCGGCTCAAGGCGCTCGTCGTCACGGTCGCCGTGCTCGCGGTCGCGGCCCACGCCTGGCGCCACCGCCAGCGCCCCGCCTTCGCCGGGCTCGTCGCGCCGTCACTGCTCGCCGTCGCGCTGCTCGCGGCGCAGATCGCGCTCGGGGCGCTCACGGTCGTTCTCGAGCTGCCGTGGTGGACGACGAGCCTGCACCTCGTGACCTCGATGCTGCTCCTCGGCAGCCTCCTCGCCGCGGCGGTGCGCGCCCGCGACACTGCGGCGACCGGCGACGCCGTGACGCACGCCGACGGGTTCACGCACTACGCGCGCGCGACGGCCGCCGCCGCGCTCGCCACCGTCGCGCTCGGCGCCGCGGTCGCCAACACCGGCCTCCCGCCGGCATCGCCGCAGCCGTCCGCGGCCGCCTTCGCCTGCCTCGGCTTCCCGCTCTGCAACGGCCGCCTGCTGCCCGGACCGGGCCTCCTGGTCGGGCTGCACTGGACGCACCGCGCGCTCGCCTACCTGCTCGCCGCGCTCGTCGTCGGCCTCGTCGCACTGTCGCACCGCTGGCGGCGCGGCGCGCCCCTCGCCTGGGCGCACGTCGCCGGCTGTCTCGTCGCGGCGCAGGTCGCGGTCGCCGCCTACATGGTCGTCGCGCACGTACCCGACGTCCCGCGGGTGCTGCACATGGCGCTCGGCGCGGCGGTGTGGGGCGCGCTCGTCGTCACGGCCATGCTCGCGCGGCGCGGCGCCCTCACGCCGACCACGGGAGCGCGCTGATGCCGGGCACGCCGATGCCAGGCAGGCCGATGCGGAACGCGCCACTGCGCGCGAGCGCCGCACCGTCGCGACCGGCGCTGGGCGAGATGGACTTCGAGCGCGCGCCCTTCATCGTCATCTGGGAGACGACGCAGGCGTGCGACCTCGCCTGCCTGCACTGCCGCGCGTCGGCGGTGCCGCGGCGCGACCCACGCGAGCTGAGCACCGACGAGGCGAAGGACCTGATAGACGCCGTCCGTGGCTTCGGGCGCCCGCTGTTCGTGCTCACCGGCGGCGACCCGCTCAAGCGGCCGGACACGGTCGAGCTGGTGCGCTACGCCGCGGCGGCCGGCCTCCGCGTCGCGATGACGCCGTCGGGCACGCCCCTCATGACGCCGGCGGTGCTCGAGGCGTTGCGCGACGCCGGACTGTCGCGCCTCGCGGTGAGCCTGGACGGCTCGTCGCCCGAGATTCACGACCGCTTCCGCGGCGTCGCCGGCTCGTGGGAGTGGACCGTCCGCATGCTCGAGGCGGCGCGCGCGCTCGGTCTCTCGACGCAGATCAACAGCACCATCTCGCGCCACAACGTGCACGACCTCGAGCCGCTGATCGCGCTGATGGAGCGGCTCGGCATCGCGCTCTGGTCGGTGTTCTTCATCGTCCCCACCGGGCGGGCGCGCGCCGACGACCTCGCGACCGCCGACGAGTTCGAGAGCGTCTTCCACCGGCTCTACGACCTCTCGAAGACGGCGCCGTTCGACATCAAGACGACGGCGGCCCCGCACTACCGGCGCGTGATCCTCCAGCGGCAGCGCGCCGAGCGCCGCGCCGGCGCGCGCGACGAGGCGCCGGCGCCGCTCACCGGCGGCGTCGGCTTCAGCCTCGCCGACGGCGTCGGCCGCGCGAAGGGCGTCAACGACGGCGACGGCTTCGTCTTCGTCAGTCACCGCGGCGACATCTACCCGTCCGGCTTCCTCCCCGTGAGCGCCGGCAACGTCCGCACGCACGACCTCGCCGAGGTCTATCGCACGCACGAGCTCTTCCGCGCGCTGCGCGACCGGAGCCGGCTCGGCGGCAAGTGCGGCGCGTGCGAGTACCGCGCCGTCTGCGGCGGCTCGCGCGCGCGCGCCTACGCGATGACCGGCGACTGGCTCGCCGCCGACCCGCTCTGCGCCTACGTGCCGCCGGCCTGGGCGCGACAGCTCGAGGCGTCGGCGTCCGCCGGCGATTCCCACCACTCCGCATGAGACGCACATGATCGGCATCACGACGCTGTACGCGGGCCGCAACACGCCCTCCGACGGACTGCGCTACGGGCGGCAGCGCATGGAAGGGGTGCGCGAGCGCGACGTCGTCACCCGCGCGCCGGCGGCGAGCGCCGCCGAGCGGCGCCCGGTGGTGGTATGGAACGTCGGCCGGCGGTGCAACCTGCACTGCGTGCACTGCTACTCCGACTCGGAGAACCGCGCCTACCCGGGCGAGCTCACCACACAGGAGGGGCGGGCGCTGCTCGACGACCTCGCCGCGTTCGGGGTGCCGGTGCTGCTCCTCTCGGGCGGCGAGCCGCTCATGCGCCCGGACATCTACGGGCTCATCGCCCACGCGCGCGAGGTCGGGCTGCGCACGACGCTCTCCACCAACGGCACGCTGATCACGCCCGAGGTGGCGACGCGGCTCCGCGCGCTCGGCGTCAGCTACGTCGGCATCTCGCTCGACGGCATCGGCGCGACGAACGACCGCTTCCGCGGCCACAAGGGCGCGTTCGACAAGGCGATGGCCGGCTTCCGCAACTGCAAGCTGGTGGACCAGCGCGTCGGCCTGCGCATGACGCTGACGAAGCGGAACTGTCAGGACCTCGACCGGATCTTCGACTTCATCGAGGCCGAGGCGATCGACCGCGCCTGTTTCTACCACCTCGTGTACAGCGGCCGCGGCAACGCGGCCGACGAGCTGACGCCCGACGTCGCGCGCGCGGCGGTGGACACGATCCTGCGCCGCACGAAGGACTTCGCCGCGCGCGGCCTCCGCAAGGAGATCTTCACGGTGGACAACCACGCCGACGGTCCGTACCTCTACCTCAAGCTGCGCGAGGAGGACCCGGCGCGCGCCGAGGAGGTGCTGGCGCTGCTCCAGTGGAACGGCGGCGGCCTGCACAGCTCCGGTGTCGGCGTCGCCGACATCGACTTCCTCGGCAACGTCCACCCCGACCAGTTCTGGATGAGCCACACGCTCGGCAACGTGAAGGAGCGCCGCTTCAGCGAGATCTGGCAGGACCTCTCCGACCCGATTCTCGCCGGACTGCGCGACCGCGCGCCGCGGCTCACGGGGCGCTGCGGCGCCTGCCAGTGGAAGGACGTGTGCGGCGGCAGCTTCCGCGTGCGCGCGCTGCAGGTGCACGGCGACCCGTGGGCCGAGGATCCCGGCTGCTACCTGACCGACGACGAGTGCGGCCTCACCCCCGGCAGCCGCGTCCGCGAGCCCGGGCTCTGACGCGGTGCTCGCCTCGCTCTCCCCGGCGACGCTGGCGTGGCTGCACCGGCTGTCCGTGCTCGGCCACATCGGCGCGGTGGTCGTCTGGTTCGGGGCGGTCGCCTACTACCTGCTGATCCTGCGTCCGGCGCTGCGCATGTCGGGGATCGAGCGCAAGGCGAAGTACGCGCTGCTGGCGGCGATCAAGCACCGGCTGCAGCGCGTCGTCGGTGGCGCGGTCGTCGTGCTCGTGATCACGGGACTTCTCAACGCCTGGCTGCGTGGCTACCTCGGCGGCGGCGCGCCGGCGCCCGACGCGTTCCACGCGCGCATCTTCCATGTGAAGCTCGGGCTCGCGACGCTGCTCGTGCTCACCTACCTCACCGCGCTCCCCGCGCTCAAGCGCGTGCCGACGCCGAAGCTCCGCGCGCGGCTCTTCGTCGCCGTGCACGTGGCCGTGCTCACGCTGGGCGCGCTCGCGGCCGCGGCCGGCGTCGCGCTGTCGCGATGAGACGCGAGACATTGCCCGAGAGCCGGTGCTGCCGGCGCGACGCGGGCGCCATGCCGTCACCGCCTTCCGTCATGCATCCGATGTCCCTGCTCCACCAGCTTCCGATCTTCGCCGAGCTCGACGAGAGCGCGCTCGCGCGGCTCGCGCAGCGCTGCGTCACGCGCACCGTCGCCGCGGGCCACGTCGTCTTCACGACCGGGGAGGCGTGCCGCGGGCTCTACGTGATCGAGAGCGGGCGCGTGCGGATCTACCGCACGAGCCCAGAGGGGAAGGAGCAGGTGCTGCACGTGGAAGGGCCGGGCCGCCCGATCGCCGAGCTGCCGCTGTTCGACGGCGGCACCTATCCCGCGTCGGCGGTGACGCTCGAGGAGACGCGGCTCGTCTTCCTCCCGCGCGCCGACTTCGAGCAGCTCTACCGCTCGTCGCCCGACGTCGCCCACGCCATCATCCGCGCGCTCGGCAAGCGGCTGCGGCATCTCGTGCAGGTGACCGAGACGCTCGCCTTCCGCGACGTCGCCGCGCGGCTGGCGATGCTGCTCGCCGGCTACGCCGATCGCGTCGGCGCGCGAACGCCGGCCGGAGGAGTGGAGCTGCGGCTCGACCGGACGCAGGAGGAGCTGTCGCTCGAGATCGGCACGGCGCGCGAGTCGGTGTCGCGCGCCTACCGGCAGCTCAAGCGCGCCGGGCTGATCGAGTCGCTCGGCGGCAACCGGCTGCGCATCCCCGACGTCGAGCGGCTGCGCGCGATGGCGCGGGGCGGCTGACGAGCGCTCGCGGGCGCGCCGTCAGCGCACCGTCGGCGTCGCAGACGCCGCGCCCGCGAGCAGATACTCGACGACGTCCGCCGCGGCGTAGCGCGTCCGGCCGTCGAGGAAGCGGCCGATCGTCAGCAGGTCGTCGCCGCTCGTCAGCAGCGGCAGCTCCTCGATCGCGCCGTCGCGCAACTGCGGGTGACCGACGTTGGCGACGAGCCCGTTGCAGAGGCAGCGACGCCCCTCGGTGTCGGCGCGGTCGCCGCCCTTCGCGACGTACGTCTCGACCGGCTCGGCGGAGCAGCGGTAGCCGATGCGGCCGCTCGCGGTGCGGTACGGTGTGCGCAGGTAGCCGAGGTCGCAGTTGCGCTCGCGGCGGTCGTCCTGGAACGCGACGCCGTCCACCTCGACGAGCTTGAACGGGTAGCCGGTCGGCGACGCGCGCGGATCGGTGTGGATGCGCACGCGCCCCTCGAGCGCGCCCGCGAGCACCTGCGCCTTCAGCTCCGCCGTCAGCCCGGACTCGTCGCAGTAGGCGAACAGCGTCCCCACCTGAATGCCCGCCGCGCCCGCCGCCAGCGCCGCGGCCAGCGCGTCGGGCGAGCCGGTGCCGCCGGCGAGCCAGAACGGGAGCCCGAGCTCGCGCAGCTTCGCGAGGTCCACCAGATCGCGCTCTCCGTAGATCGGCTCGCCGCGCTCGCTCAGCCGGAGCTCGCCGCGCGGCGGCGCGTTGTGGCCGCCCGCCGTCGGCGCCTCGACGACGAAGCCGTCCACGCGGCCGTTCGCCTTCCGCGCCAGCGTCGTGGCGAGCGAGTTCGCGGAGACGATCGGGAGAAAGCGCGGACGCGCCAGCGGAGCGGGCACCACGCCCGACGGCCAGTGGTCGCGCGGATCGAACGCGATCAGCTCGCTCTCGCCGGGCGCGAGCCCTTCGACGTCGAGCTTCAGCGTCGCGGGCCGGTGCTCGGCGAGCGCGTCGAGCGCGCCGGGAATCTCGCGCGGGATGCCGGCGCCCATCAGCACGTAGTCCACGCCGGCCAGCATCGCGCCGTAGAGCGACGCGAGGTTGGGCAGCTGCACCTTCGTCAGCAGGTTGACGCCGACGCGGCCGTCGTGTCCCTCCTTCGCGAGGAACACCTCGGCGAAGTTCGCGAGCACCGTGAGCTGCTGCCGCGCCGCGCTCACCACCTGCTTGTACATCGGCAGCACCTTGTACGGCGTGCCGGCCGGCCGCCCCTCGGCGAGGAAGTAGCGCCGCAGCACGCTCTCGCCGACGTCGGGGATCGGGAAGTGCGCGATCGCCCGCCGCAGGTGCCCGCCGGCGTCGCCGTCCTGGAGGCGTCGCACGAAGATCGTGTCGAGCGCGGTGCCCGAGACGACGCCGAGCTGCCCGCTCGCGGCGACGGCGCGCGCGAGCGCCCAGTTCGAGACGGCGGCGCCCATGCCGCCCTGGATCACGAGCGGATGGCCGGCTTCGGCCGCGGCGATGCGATCGGTTGTGTGCATGGTGACGGAGCCTAGCCGTCGCCGGGCGGACCGGACGTGACTGTTGTCACTCGCGAACGCGTGTCACCGCCGATCGCCGACGCGCCGCCGCATGCACGTCGTGGCCCTCCGTCGCGACGCAACGGCATGATGCAAGACGACGTGTGCGCGCGGCCGCGTGCACGGCACGTCGAACGCGCACGCAACGATCGGACGGCCGGTGCGATCACCAAGCAGGGTCATCCACTGGGACACCGACCTTCCCTCTTGCGCTCGCGCGGACGCGACCTCCTATATGGCGAAGGGTTGATTGGGATGCCGGACGACACATCGAGGGATTCCGCGCGACCGTTGGCGCGCGGGCGATGGCGAGGTGCGTGCGTGACGATCGGAAGCGACGCGACACTCGTGGCCTTTCCCACGGCGCGGACCATTCGCTGGTCTCCGGCGGGCGCCGACGCGGCGCGCGTGCCGCGGCCCGACGCACGCTTCTGCATCACGCATGGCGCGCTCGCGCGCCTCGAGCGCGACGTGGCCGCGGCCGGCCACCCGGGCCTCGGCTTCCTCTTCGGCGCGCACTACCACTGCCCGGAGCTCGACGTCGATTTCGCCGTGGCCGACACGGTCGTCGCGTGGCCGCACCCGATGGACGCGATGGAGCTCGCGCTGCCACCGATCGAGGCGCTGCGCGAGGCGGCGGCCACCACCGCCGCGGCGACGGAGCGCGAGCTGCTCGGCTGGTTCCAGGTGCGCGGCAACATCGGGCACGCGCTCTCCCACGCCCGCACGCGCACGCACCACCAGCTGCTCGGCGCGCCGTGGCAGCGCACGCTCGTGCTGACGCCCGGCCCCGCGGGCCCCACGGGATGCTTCTTCCACGCGGCGCCGGGTGAGGCCGGCTCTCCCGCCGAGTTCTACGAGGTGGCGCTCGCCCCCGACGACGGCACGACGCGCAAGCGGTCGTGCATGACCTGGTCCGGCTACGTCGCGGCGGAGCCGGTCACGCTCCTCCACGAGTCGGTGCGGCGCGCGATCGCCGCGCGCGAGGACGCGCCGTGGTGGGGGACCGAGCCCGTGGCCGCGAGCGAGTCCTCGACCGCGCCCGTGGCCGCACCGACGGTCGAAGTCGCCGCTCCGGTGACGCGCGTGGCGTACGCACCGCCGACGAGCGACGTCGATCCGACGGCCGCCCGCACGACGGCCGCGAAAGTGGACGAGGCGAGAAGCCGCCCGCCGAGCATCCACTTCCCGGTCCACGTGCCGGCGCGCGTCGACTCGACGCCGGCGCGTCGCTGGTGGCGCCGCGGCGGCGCGAGCTAGGGCCCGACCCGCTCGGCGACGGCGGCGTACATCGTGCCGCCGAACGCCGAGCGCCGCGCGCCGGCGCGCACCGGGTCGCCGAGTCCCGCGTCGCGGGCGAGCACACCGAAGCGCGCGAAGGAGACGGGGAACGGCACCCAGCGGCTCGGACCGCGCCCTTCGTACTCGACGAGCACGAGCCGGCCGTCGGGTCGCAGGTGGCGCGCGACGTCACCGAGCACGCGCGACTGGTCGGCGTCGCGCACGAAGTGGAGCGCGTTCGCGAGGAGGATCCCGTCGAGCGCGGGGAGCGCGAGCGGCCGCGAGAAGTCCGCGTGCATCGGCGAGATCGTCGCCACGCCGGCGGTGCGGCGGCGCGCGAGCGCCTCGAGTGAGGCGAGCGCCGACGCGTCGCGCTCGACGGCGAGGACGCTTCCCGTTGGGCCGAGCAGCGAGGCGAGCGCGAGCGTGAACGTCCCCGTGCCCGCGCCGAGGTCCGCCCAGCGCTCGCCCGGGTGGCGCATGGCGGACGCGATGAGGGCAGCGGCGTCGGCGACGTTCACGGTCGTAAATATGGTCCGACGCACGCCACGCTCGCGCCGGTTCGACAGCGTGCCGACTTCGCGCGATATTGGCGCCGTGCCGTCCGGGTAGCTGGACCGGGCGATGCCGGCGACGGACGCGTCGTCGTCCCACAGCGAGGGAGAATTCGATGAGCGCTCCGGAGTACGACGCGATCGTCGTGGGGTCCGGCATCTCCGGCGGCTGGGCCGCCAAGGAGCTGTGCGAGAAGGGGCTCCGCGTGCTGCTGCTCGAGCGCGGCCGCAACGTCGAGCACGTGAAGGACTACGTGAACGCGACGAAGGCGCCATGGCAGTACCCGCACCGCGGCGGGCGCACGAAGGCGATGGAAGAGCTGTACCCGGTGCTCAAGCGCGACTACCCGCTGAACGAGAAGAACCTCGAGTTCTGGGTCTCCGACAAGGACTCGCCGTACACGGAGGTCCGGCGCTTCGACTGGTTCCGCGGCTACCAGGTCGGC
>DATMHT010000378.1:0-7150 GCA_035554795.1 Gemmatimonadaceae bacterium
TCGTTCGTCGCCGAGCTGCGGCGGTGCGCGGCGCTCGGGCTCGACTTCCTCGTGTCACACCCCGGCAACTTCATGGACGAGCGCGAGAGCGGCATCGCGCGCAACGCCGACGGCATCATGGAGGCGCTCGAGCAGGTGCCCGAGGGGACGATGCTGCTGATGGAGACGACCGCCGGCCAGGGCACCGTGATCGGGTCCACGTTCGAGGAGATGGCCGCGCTCATCGAGCGCGTCCCGGCGCGGCTGCGGCATCGCGTCGGCGTCTGCGTGGACACGGCCCACGTCTTCGCCGCCGGCTACGACCTCGTCAACGACTACGACGGCGTCTGGGCGCGTTTCGGCGACGCGATCGGCTTCGACCGGCTGCGGATGATGCACCTCAACGACTCGAAGGCGCCGTTCGGGTCGAAGAAGGACCGGCACGAGCTGATCGGCGAGGGCGCGATCGGTGCCGACGCCTTCCGGCGGATCATGACCGACGATCGCCTTGCGAGCGTCGCCAAGGTGATCGAGACGCCCAAGCACGACGATCCGGAGAAGTACGATTCGATGATGCTGGAGCGGCTCCGGTCGTATGCGCGCGGGGAGTGACGTGGCCGCGTCACTGGCGCCGCGTCCGCTGTTCGTCTAACGTCCGGCCATCATGCGCGCCGCCCCTCCCTGCCGCCGCCATCCGCGCCCGTCGCGGCTGATCCGGTTCGTCGCCCTCGTGGCGGCGCTCGGGCAGCTGCTCGCGGCGGTCGCGGCGTGGGCGGATGCGGCGGCCGATCGCGGCGGCGACGCGCGGCCGCACGTCGAGCAGGACGGCACGCGACTGCACCACGCGCACGTCGAGTCGCAGTGCGCGCTGTGCGCCGCGCAGCACCTCATCGCCCGACCGCCCCCGCCGCGACAGGGGGAGGGCCCGAGCCAGACGTTCGCGCGCGGCGGCAGTCACGCCGTCGCCGCCGCGCCCGCCGTCCCCGCGGCCGGCGTCCATCTCTCGCGCGCGCCTCCGACGGAGTCCTGAGCCGCTCTTCTCGACGGTGCCTCGGCGCCGTTCCGCTCAGCCACGTCCTCGGGGAAAAATGACATCCACAGTTTCAGGCACGGGTGCCGCACGCGCGGCACTCGCCGCCGGTGCGCTCCTGCTCGGCCTCGCGGCCGCGCCGGCCGCGGCCTGCGCGCAGCAGCGCGACAGCGCGCGCGCCGGCCGCGACTCGCTCCCGCGCTTGCCGCGCACCTCCAGCACGCGCGACTCCGTGATGGCCGCGCCGACGATGGCCGCGCTGTCCAACGATGCGTCGGCCGCGCCGCTCCGGCTCACCAGACAGGAAGCGATCCGCGAAGCGCTGGCGCGCAATCCGACGATCGAGGTGGCGACGCGCCAACTCGCCCAGGCGCGCGCCCGCGTCACCCAGGCCGTCGCCCTGCCGGAGCCGTCGCTCGGCGTCGCCGCGGTCGGCCAGCAGGGCGCCCTCCGTCCGCACTCGGCGAGCGAGACGGACCTCTCGGTCGGCCTCACGATCCCGTTCGCGAACAAGTTCCGGCTGCGCGGTCAGGTGGCTCGCGGCGACGTCGGCAACGCCGCCGAGACCGTCCGGCTGCAGCGGCAGGTGATCGTGTTCCAGACGAACCAGGCCTACGACTCGCTGCTCGTCGCGCTGCGGCACCGGCAGGATCTCGAGGAGGCGCGCCGGCTCACCGGCGACTTCCTCGCGAAGACCGACGCCCGCTTCAACGCCGGCACCGCCGCGCGCCTCGACGTGATCAAGGCCCGCGTCGCCGTCGCGCAGGCGGAGAACGACCTGATCGCCAACGAGCGCGGCGTGGCCAACGCGCGCGCCGCGCTCAACCGGCTCCTCGGCCGCGTCCTCGGCGCCTCGATCGAGCCCGCCGACAGCCTCGCGATCCCGGCCACCCCGCCCGACCTCGCCCGGCTCGAGGCGCTCGCGCTGGCGTCGCGGCCGGAGCTGCGCGGACTGCAGAGCCAGCGGCAGGGTGCGCGCGCCGCCGCCCGGCTTGCGCAGCAGTACTTCCTCCCCGATCTGAGCCTCAGCGTCTCGCGCAACTTCATCTACGGCGAGGGCGTGTCCTACTCGTCGGGGATCGGCCTCGCCTTCCCGTTCTTCTTCTGGCAGCACCAGCAGGGTGAGGTCGCGGAAGCAGAGCAGCACGAGCTAGAGCTGAACGCGCAGTACCGCGACCTGGTCGCCGAAGTCGGCCAGGACCTGCGGAACGCCTACGCGACCGCGTCCACCGCGCTCCGCCAGGCCGTGTACCTGCGCGACGAGCTGCTGCCGTCCGCGCGCGACGCCTACCGCTCCGCCTCGGCGAGCTACGGCCTCGGCGGCTCGTCCGCCCTCGAGGTGATCGACGCGCAGCGCACCCTGCTCGACGCGCAGAGCCAGTACGCGGCGGCCCTCGCCGCCGTCAACGACGCCATGGCGGACCTCGAGCGCGCGACCGGTACGTCGCTCGCCTCGGCCGCCGCTCCCGGAGACCACGATGCGCGCTAACGAACACCCCTCGCCCGCGCGCCGCGCGTCGCGCGTCGTCCACCTGGCGCGACTGCTCCTCGTCGCCGCGCTCGCCGCCGCCTGCTCGCGAGGCCAAGGCAGCCCCGCCGCCGGTGAGACCGCCACCGCCGATTCGGCGCCGGCGTCGGCGAAGTCGCGCGCGGCGGGCGAGCTGCTCAGCATTCCCAACGACCAGCGCGAGAAGCTGCGCGTGCAGACGGTCGAGCTGACGACGTTCCGACCGAGCGTGCAGACCACCGGCACCGTCGCCTTCGACGCCGACATCTCGACGCAGGTGTTGGCGCCGATCTCGGGCCCCGTGACGCGGATCCTCGCGCAGCCCGGCGCCTACGTCCACCGTGGCGAGGCGCTCGCGCTCGTGTCGTCGCCCGACTTCGCCGCCGCCGTGGCGGCGTTCCGCAAGGCACAGGTCACCGCGATACAGACCCGCCGCGTCGCCGACCTCGACGAGCAGCTCTTCAAGAACGACGCGATCGCCCGACGCGACTGGGAGCAGGCGCAGACCGACGCGGCGGGTGCCGCCGCCGATCGCGACGCCGCGCTCCAGCAGCTCCAGGCGCTCGGCGTGGACGCCAGCACCATCGCGGCGATTCGCGACAACAGGGCCGCGCCCGTGATTCAGGGCGCGATCCGCGCGCCGATCGAAGGAACGGTCGTCGAGCGATTGATCAACCCGGGCCAACTGCTGCAGGCCGGGTCCACGCCGGCGTTCACGATCGCGGACCTGTCCACGATGTGGGTCCTCGCCAGCGTCTTCGAATCCGACCTCTCGCTCGTCCACAAGGGCGACCGCGTCGACGTGACGACCAGCGCGTCGCCGACCCCGCTCGTCGGCACCGTCGGCTACGTCGCGGCGCTCGTGGACCCGGCGACCAAGGCTACCGAGGTACGCGTCGTCGTGCCGAACCTCGGCCGCATCCTGAAGAAGGACATGTACGTCCAGGTCGCGATCCACTCGTCGCGCGAGCGGCGCGGCCTCCTCGTGCCCGTCTCGGCGGTGCAGCGCGACGAGAACAACCTGCCCTTCCTCTTCGTCGAGGTGCCCGGAGCCGCGGGCAGCAACGCAAGCGGATTTGCGCGGCGCGCGGTGACCGTCGGCTCGCGCGTCGGCGACCAGTACGAGATCACCACCGGCCTGCAGGCCGGTGAGCGGGTCATCTCCGAGGGCGGACTGTTCCTGCAGTTCGCGCAGAGCCAGTGACCGATCCGACCGTCCGTCCGCCCGACTGGCGCGGTGGCTCGACCGAGATGGACGTCGAGCCGCGGCCGCCACACCCGGTGCACGGCGCCGGCGAGCCCGCGCACGCCGAGCCCCCCGTCCCGCGCCGGCCGTCGTTCGTCAACCGCATCGTCGCCGCGTCGCTGCGCCAGCGGCTGATCGTGTCGCTGCTCGCGGTCATGCTCGCCGGCGTCGGCGCATGGTCGTTCACGCGCCTTCCGGTGGACGCCTATCCCGATCTCTCGCCGCCGTCGCTCGACATCGTGACGCAGTGGCCCGGGCACGCCGCGGAAGAGGTCGAGCGGCTGATCACCGCGCCGGCCGAGCAGGAGATGAACGGGCTGCCCGGCCTGAAGGTGATGCGGTCCATCTCGCTCTACGGGCTGTCGTCGCTGTCGCTCACCTTCACCGACGCGACCGACAACTACTTCGCGCGGCAGCAGGTGTTCGAGCGCCTGCCCGACGTGACGCTCCCCGAAGGCGTCTCCCCGTCGGTGTCGCCGCTGTCGTCGCCGTCGGGGCTCGTCTATCGCTACGTGATCCAGAGTCCGGACCGCTCGGCGTCGGAGCTCAAGATCATCCAGGACTGGGTGCTCGAGCGACAGTATCGCTCGGTGCCCGGCGTCGCCGACATGTCGTCGCTCGGCGGCGAGACGATGCAGTACCAGGTGCTGCTCGACCCGGCCCGCCTGGCCGCGGTGGGGCTGACGGTGCCGGCCGTGGGCGAGGCGCTCGCGGCGAACAACGGCAACGCCGGCGGCGGATTCTACTCCGAGGGCGGCCAGTTCTACTACGTGCGCGGTCTCGGTCGCATCCTGACCCTCGAGGACATCGGCAACGTCGTCCTCGCGGTGCACAACGGCACGCCGATCCTCGTGAAGGACGTCGGCGAGGTCGTGCTCGGCAGCGCGCCGCGGCTCGGCCAGTTCGGCTTCAACGGCCAGAACGACGCCGTCGAGGGCGTCATCATGCTGCGCACCGGCGAGCAGGCGCAGACGGTTCTGGCCGGCGTGCGGAAGAAGACGGAGGAGCTCAACCGCTCGGTGCTGCCGAAGGACGTGAAGGTCGTGCCCTTCTACGACCGGAGTGACCTGATCCGGCTGACGACGCGGACGGTCGAGGACAACCTGCTGCGCGGGATCCTGCTCGTCGTCGCGGTGCTGATCTTCTTCCTCTACGATGTCCGCTCGGGGCTCATCGTCGCGACGACGATTCCGCTCTCGCTGCTGTTCGCGTTCATCTGCCTCGACCTGCGGCACATCCCCGCCAACCTGCTCTCGATCGGCGCGATCGACTTCGGCATCCTGGTGGACGGCGCGGTGGTGATGGTGGAGAACGTCTACCGCCGGCTGGCGGCGCGCGACGCGACGTCGCGCAGCGTGGCGGCGACGATCATCGAGGCCGCGGCCGAGGTGGACCGTCCGATCTTCTACGCTGTAGCGGTGATCATCGCGAGCTTCCTGCCGATCTACGTGCTCTCGGGTCCGTCGGGCAAGCTGTTCAAGCCGATGGCCGACACGACGATCTTCGCGCTCGTCGGCGGCCTCGCCGTCACGCTCACGCTGCTCCCGGTGCTCTGCGCCTGGTTCCTGCGGCGCGGAGTGCGCGAGCGGCGCAACGCGGCGTTCGAGTGGATCCGCGGCCAGTACGAGCGCGGCCTGGCGTGGACGCTGGCGCGCGCGCGACTGACGATCGGGCTCTCGGTGGCGGTCTTCGCGCTCTCGCTGCTGCTCATCCCCGGCATCGGCGGCGAGTTCATGCCGAAGCTCGACGAGGGTGCGCTCTGGGTCCGCGCGACGATGCCCTACACGATCTCGTTCGAGGAGTCGTCGAAGATCGTGCCGCAGGTGCGCGACATCCTGCGCTCCTTCCCCGAGGTCACGGTCGTCGCCTCGGAGCACGGCCGTCCCGACGACGGCACCGACCCGACGGGCTTCTTCAACGCCGAGTTCTACGTCGGGCTGAAGCCGTACAGCGAGTGGAAGGGCCCGTACCACACGAAGGCGGAGCTGATCGACGCGGTGGATCGCAAGCTGAAATCCTTCCCGGGGATCACCTTCAACTACACGCAGCCCGCCGAGGACGCGGTCAACGAGGCCGAGACGGGGCTCAAGAGCTCCCTCGACGTCAAGGTGTTCGGCGCCGACCTGACGGTGCTCGAGGAGAAGGGCAAGGAGGTCAAGCGCGCGCTCGAGCGCGTGCCGGGCGTCACGCACGTCACCGTCGTGCAGGAGCTCGGGCAGCCGAGCCTCACCATCCAGGTGGACCGTGCGAAGATCGCGCGCTACGGCATCAACGTCGCCGACATCAACGGCCTGATCGAGGCCGCCGTCGGCGGCAGCGCGGCGACCACCGTCGCGCAGGGCGAGCGGCTGTTCGACCTCGTCGTGCGACTCGAGCCGCAGTACCGTCAGACGCCGCAGCAGATCGGCGAGATCCGCGTCGCGACGCCGGACGGTCAGCAGATCCCCCTGCGCGAGCTCGCCGACATCCAGCTCGCCAATGGCGCCTCGTTCATCTACCGGCAGGACAACGCACGCTTCATCGGCATCCAGTACTCGGTCGAGGGGCGCGACCTCGCGAGCGCGGTGCAGGAAGCGCAGCGCGTCGTCGCGAGCGCGGTGCACCTCGCGCCCGGCTACTCGGTGCGGTGGGGCGGCGAGTACGAGGACTACACGGCGTCGCGCACGCAGCTGCGGCTGATCCTGCCGATCACGCTCGTGCTCATCTTCCTCATCCTCTTCGCGCTCTACGGCAACTTCAAGTTCCCCTTCATCACCGTTGCCGGCGTGGTGCTATCGGCGCCGATCGGCGGGCTGCTCGCGCTGAAGCTCTCGGGCACCCCGTTCTCCGTCTCGTCGGGGATCGGCTTCCTCGCGCTGTTCGGCGTGTCGGTGCAGACGGCGATCGTCTACATCTCGTACGTGAACGAGCTGCGCGGCGACGGCCGGAGCGTCGCCGACGCCGTGTCCGAGGCGGCGCTGCTCCGGCTGCGGCCGATCATGATGACCGCGCTCGTCGCGGCGCTCGGCCTCCTGCCGGCGGCCTTCGCCACCGGCGTCGGCGCCGATTCGCAGCGCCCGTTCGCGCTCGTCATCGTCGGCGGCCTCTTCTCGCGGCTGCTCATCACCGTGTTCCTGATGCCCGCGCTCTACGCGGTCGTCGCCCGTCCGGGTGACCGTCTGGAGGTCTGAGTGGCGACGGCATACCTTCTCCGCACCATGCGTCCCTCTCTCCGCGCGTCGTGCGTTGCCGCCGCGCTCGCGATGCTCGCGCCACTGGCCGCCGCGCGCGGTCAGGGCGTCGAGTGGCAGACGCCGACGTTCCGCGTCGAGCTCGCGGCGGCGGGCTCCGGCGCCTTCCTCACCGACGGCAACGGACTCGATATCCGCGCCGGCCTCGCGCCGGCCCT
>DATMHT010000379.1:0-7603 GCA_035554795.1 Gemmatimonadaceae bacterium
CGGCTATCCCCCTGACCGGGGCAGGTCGCTCACGTGTTACGCACCCGTTCGCCGGTTGCCCATTGCTGGGCCCCCGTGACTTGCATGTGTTAAGCACGCCGCCAGCGTTCGTCCTGAGCCAGGATCAAACTCTCCAAGAGAGAAACTTGATGGCTCTTCGAACTGCTGTCACGCTGTCGATCCCCCGAAGGGCGATCACGTGACAGCGCGTCCGAATCACTTAGAATGATCAGGTCTGAACTCTCGCCGCAGCTCCTGTCGCGCCGCGGGTCAACGAGTTCGCCTCGCACATCCTTGCGATCTCAATTCTCGATTTTCAAACAGCGTTTGTCGCGTTCGCGACAGCCTTGAATTCTACCCAAACCCGGCTTCCTTCGCAACCCCCTCTTCGCACTTTTTCGTCGAAGAGTCGGCGCTGCATCGAGTCGCCGGCGCCACCATTCTTCCGGTGGCCGCCGCGCAATTTCCGCGGCGGGGTGGAGAGTGTACACGGCGCTTTCGCGCGGCGCAACCCCCCGATCCCTGACTCCGATCGAGCGCCCCGCAGAGCGCCATCGGAGGGCCCGGATAGTACCTCCGGGCAAAGAAAAGGGTCCACCCATGTGGACCCTTTCTCCATCGAACGCGTGAACCCGTCCGACAAGTGCGCCGTGTAGGAATCGAACCTACAACCTAGTGATTAAGAGTCACTTGCTCTGCCAATTGAGCTAACGGCGCTTACGGTCCTGCGGTCGTACCAAAGCTGGCGCGCCAGGAGGGAATCGAACCCCCGACCCACAGCTTAGAAGGCTGTTGCTCTATCCAACTGAGCTACTGGCGCATCAATCGGAGCAAGGCGCCGCCTCCGCTGCGCGGGACGCCTTGCGAGGTCGGGGCGCCCGGATTTGAACCGGGGACCTCCTGCTCCCAAAGCAGGCGCGATACCAGGCTACGCTACGCCCCGCACGAGCACCCGATAATACTCAGCCACGAACGTCGGGTCAATGGGGCGCGGCATCACGCACGAGCGCGCGCTCGATCAGCGCACGGAATGCGCGCCCGCGGTGACTGACGCGCTCCTTCTCGGCGACGTCCGCCTCGCCGAAGCTCTTGCCCAGCTCGACTGCATAGAAGAGCGGATCGTACCCGAAGCCTTCGGAGCCTCGCGGCATCTCGAGAATCCGGCCGTCGACCACGCCGCGCGCCACCGCCTCTCCACGCGACGACACGAACGCCGCGGCGCAGACGAAGCGCGCGCCGCGATCGCCCGCCGACTCGAGCGCGGCGAGGAGACGCGCGTTGTTCTCCGCGTCGAGCGCGCGTCCGCTGAGATCGGTCCGGCCGGAAAACCGCTTGCTGTGAACGCCGGGACGACCGCCTAGGGCGCGGACTTCGAGCCCCGAATCGTCCGCCAGGACGCCCAGGCCACCGGCGCGGCTGAAGAAGTAGCGCGCCTTGGCCAGCGCGTTCTCCTCGAACGTGTCGTACTGCTCGAGCTCGTCCTCCACGCCATCGGGGACGATACCGGCATCGTCGAGGTCCAGCAGGTCGTGACCGAGCGGCTCGAGGAGTGCACGCAACTCCTCGAGCTTGCCGCGATTGCGGGTGGCCAGGACGATGCGCACCGCCGCTACCTCGCGAGCTCGAGACCGAGCGCGCTGCGCTGCGCGGCGTCGAGCGCGTGAATGCCCGATACCGCGAGATCGACCAGGCGGTTCAGCTCCGTGCGGTCGAAGGTGCCGCGCTCCCCGGTTCCCTGCACCTCCACGAAGCCGCCCGTACTGCTCATGACGACGTTCATGTCCACGCCGGCGCGAACGTCCTCCTCGTAATCGAGGTCGAGCCTGGGCTCGCCGTCGATCACGCCGACGCTGACCGCCGCGACGCGGCGACGCACCGGGCTCTCGGTCGCGCGGCCAGTGCGCACCAGCCAGTCGAAGGCGTCCACGACGGCGACGGCCGCGCCGGTGATCGCCGCCGTGCGCGTCCCACCGTCCGCCTGCAGGACGTCGCAATCGAGACGGAGCGTGTACTCGCCGAAGCGGAAGTCGTCGAGCATGGCGCGCACGGAGCGGCCGATCAGTCGCTGGATCTCCTGCGTCCGGCCGCCGATCTGCGCGCGCTCGCGCGCGGTACGCGTCTTCGTCGCTCTGGGAAGCATCGCGTACTCGGCGGTGAGCCATCCCTCGCCCCGCCCGCGCCGCCACGCCGGCACGCCCTCCTCGATGGACGCGGCGCAGAGGACGCGAGTGTCGCCGAACGCGACGAGGCAGGAGCCTTCCGCGTTCGGCGCCGCGCCGCGCTCGATCGAGACGCGACGGAGTGCATCGGCGGCGCGGCCGACGCGGGAGCGGCGCGCGGCGCCGCCTTTCGGAGAAGAGTCAGCCGAGTCCACGAAGCTTCTTGACGGTGGCGGTGGTGGATTGTCCGGGGGTGAGCGGGACCACGAGCACGTCCCCGCCGCGCGCGCGCACCTCGGCGGCACCGACGATCGTCGCCTCGGAATAGTCGCCGCCCTTCACGATCACGTCCGGCGCGAGTGCCTGCACGAGCCGCAGCGGAGTGTCCTCGTCGAACACGACGACGGCGTCCACCGTCTCCAGGGCAGCGAGCACGTACGCGCGCTCGGCCTCGGAGCGAATGGGACGCTCGGGGCCCTTGTTGAGGCGGCGCACGGACGCGTCGCTGTTGATGCCGACGACGAGGGCGTCACCGGCCCGGCGCGAGGCGACGAGCAGATCGACGTGCCCGGGGTGCAGCAGGTCGAAGACACCGTTCGTGAAGACAACGCGCCCCTCGCGTCCGTCGCGCCAGGCACGCGCGCCGTCGAGCGTGAAGATCTTCCTCGTCGGGTCGAAGCTCGTCGGCGCGCGCTCGGCGCGCATGCTCACAGCCGCCCCTCGGCGCTCGGAATGAAGTGGAACTCGCGCACGAAAAGCGGCAGCTCTACCCGCTCGTCGTACTCGCTCCACACCGAGATGCTGTGCGGACCGCGCTTCACGCCGATGAGCCCAGCGTCCTCGGGCAGCCCGACCGAGTCGGCGAACGCCTGCAGCCGGCGCTTGATGTCGGCATCGGTTCGCGAGCCCGCGAATCGCACCTCCTGCGCCATCGCGTCCTTCAGTCGGAAGTAGCGGCCGTACACCTCGCCGACGTTGACGCCGAAGTAGCCGATCGCGGTGACGACGAGGAGGCCGAACAGACAGCCGAGCGAGCTGCGCCCGGTACGCCGGGGTCCGCCCGTGCGCGTCACCATTGCGATTGAGCTCCCTCGACGACGTCGTTGACGAGCTTGTCGATCGCCTGGCGGCGGCCGGCCGCTTCGGCGCTCTCGGCGTACTCTCCCTCGGCGGTCAATCCCTTACGCTGCCAGAGCGCCTTGCCGCTTCGCTGATCCACGAGCTCGATGTCGAGCACGATCTGGAGACGACGCCGCGCGGTCGTCGCCTGCCGCGGATCCGCGCTGTAGGCGACGGGAATGTCCACGTCGTAGCGCAGCAGCGTGCCGCGCAGGACGGCGTCCGCGCGGGCCTCGGGCGCGTCGCGCAAGCCGAGGTGCGACTGGAGACCGCGACGCATGGCGTCGAAGACCTCGCGCTGCAGGTCGGGCGACGGCGTCTGGTTGTCGAAAGGCAGGACGGCGAGGGTCCTCACGTCCGACGGCAGCCCGCCGCCGGCGAACCCGTACGGGAAGCACGACGCGAGAACGGCAACCAGAAGCGCGCTAATGAGCCCAGATCGTCGCATCGAACTCCGCCGCCGGTTGGGCGCGTAGCTTGGTGAGGGTGAGAGTGCGGCGCGAGGCGGCGTTCAGGTAGCGCACGCGGTCGCTGTCGCGCGCAACCCACTCGGCGATGCGGCCGTCGTCGATGCGCTCGAGGCGGGTCAGCCGCGGCCCCTCGAAGGACGCGCGCCACGTCGGAGCGCGTCCAATGTCGGCTCTCAGCACGCCGGCGTCAACGCGGGCGACGGTGTCGCGCGCGGAAGGCACCGCCAGGCGTCCGAGGCTGGCCCAGAGTAGCGGCGCGGGCGGCAGGTAGCGACGCACCTGGTCGCCGCCCGGCGCGAAGAGATCCCCGCCGAGGAGGATCGCGTAGCCGCCGCCCATGCCGCCGTCGAGGAAGAAGTCGAGCCGGACACTGTCGGGTGCGGCGACGCGAGCCACGCCCTCGCCGCGGGCGACGAGGTCCCCGTCCTCGTACTCCCATCGGAAGTCGTAGCGCTGGCGTCCGGGCGGGAGCTCGGTACGCGGCAGTACCGCCGGCGCGGGCACACCCACGAGCGGTCGCGCCCGGGGCGCACATCCGGCCACGAGTAGCACGAGCAGGGACAGGCCCGTGAGCTGGCGGCGGACGATGGTCATCGGCATTCAGTAATTGTAACCGAAGAAGAAGTCCACGAAGTGGTCATGATAGAACGGGTCGTTCGAGGACCGCGCGGTGCTCGATGTCGCATACGAGAAGCGGCGACCGGTGTCGAGACGCAGCACGAAGCCGGGGATGATCGCCATTCGCAGGCCCACGCCGGCCGACCCGAGGACACGATCCGGCGCGCCGCCGCGATACCACGCCTGTCCGAGGTCGGTGAAGACCGCCCCCTGCAGCTGCGGGAAGCGCACCGGCCCGAAGGGGAAGCCGAACGTCACGAAGTTCGCGAGCGGGAAGCGGTACTCGGCATTGCCCACCCAGGCGTGCGTACCCGAGAGACTGAAGCGCGGATAGCCGCGCAGCAGCCAGGATCCGCCGACCTGAATGGCGCGCGGGCGCGTGCCGTCGGAGACGTAGCCGAAGGCGCGGAACGCGAACGCCGACTGCAGCGTCATGCGCACGTAGCGACGGAGATCCACGACGCCGAGCCAGTTCTCGAAGACGCCATGCGTCACGTCGCTCACCACGCCACCCGTGACGCTGAGCCGCATGCCGTCGATCGGACCGGTGTCGAGAAGCAGCGTGTTGTCCTTGGACGCGCTGACCAGATTGCTCGCCAGCACGCCGCGGCGGCGCAGCTCTCCGCGAACGAGGTCATTGCCGAAGTCGTCGCGATTGGAGTACTCGATCCTCGTCTGCGCCTCGATGCGGCTGAAGCGCGAGAGCGGATAGCGCAGGGCGGCGTAGCCGCCGGCGCTGCGCTCGGCGTAGATCTGGGCGAGGTCGCCGGCGCCGCCGGCGAAGAAGGTGCCGGCCGCGCGGAACGCGCCGACGCCCCAGTTCAGCCGCTGGGCGCGGTTCAGATAGAAGACGTCGGCGTTGAAGTTGTCGAAGAGATTCGACAGGCCGCCCGTGGTTCCGTACGACGCGAACGCCACCGACACGGCGTGGTCGCCGAGCAGATCGCTGAAGCCGAGCTCCCCGCCCTGCGATGAGCCGTAGCCCGGCGCGGTCGTGGTGCCGCCGCCCGCGAAGTCGAGCGACAGGCGCCGGCGGTACGGAGTGCCGCGCGCGGCGACGGCGGCGGGCGCGGCCAGCTCGGGCCAGCTCCATCCAGCGCTCGGCGCCACGGCCGACGGGGCGGCGAGCGAGAAGGTGTCACGCCGGGCGGCGCTGTCCACGGGCAGCGCATACACCGACCAGGAAAGGTCGTTGAAGCCAGTGACGGCGACACGGCCCCCACCGGGCAGCGGCGCGGGGTCGAAGACGCCGCCGTCGAGGCGCGACTCGAGGCGACCGCGACCGAGCGTGTCCACCGAGTAGAGGTTGAACGTGCCCGCACGGTCGCTGACGAACAGGACTCGTCCCGTGGCCGGGTCCCAGCGCGGCGACTCGTCGCGCCAGTCGCCGGCCGTGAGCGGCACGACATGGCGGTCATCGAGGGCGACGCGGAAGAGGTTGCGCGTCCCAGCTGCGCCGTCCACTCCTCGATCGGAGGAGAACACGAGCGACCGGCCATCGGGAAGCCACGTCGGGTCGGCGTCCTCGTACCGATCGTCGGTGACGCGCGTGAGCGTTCCAGACGGAAGCTGGAGAACGTACAGATCCGAGATGCCGTCGTTGCCGAGCCCCGAGAACGCGACGCGCTTGCCGTCGGGAGCCCACGTGGGGCTGACGATCGCCATCAACGACGGAAACTGGTAGCGGCCGACGACCTTGCCGCGCGCGATGTCCCAGAAGAACAGCGCGTCCCGCTCACCGAACTTGCTCGCGAACAGGAGCACGCCCCCGCGCGCATCGATGCGCGACGAGAACGCGTGCAACGACTCGAACTCCGCCGAGCGCTCGCCGGGTACGGCGACGCGGGCGCCGCCTGTACCGTCGAGCGGCTGCACGTAGATGTTGGTATAGCCGGTGCGTCCCGACAGGTACGCGAGGTCCACTCCCGAGTCGGCGCCCGCGAAGGCCACGGGCTGAATGGATTCGGGCGCGATCTCGCGCCCGGCGACGCTGATCGGCGCGCGGCCGGCGACGCCCGGGAAGTACCGCTCGCGAAGAGCGTAGCGCCACTCCTCGGAGAGCTGCTCCGCCGTCCGGCCGTAGACGCCCGCGAGCGCCTCGTCGAACGACCCGTACTTCGGCAGCGTGGCGTAGAGCAGCGGGATGCGCCACGCCCCGTACTTCTCGCCGAGGAAGCGATGCAGCTCGCCGCCGAGCGGGTAGACGATGGGCGAGAGCGTCGCGTCGAGCTGCGTGATGGACGGCAGTCGCCCGCTCAGCACGACGTCGCGCACGATCATGTCGTCGCGCGAGTCCTGCTCGGACGAGAAGTACTCCGCGAGCCCCTCGCTCCACCACAGCGGCACGTACGGCGCGCGAGCGCGCGGATAGAGCGTCGCGGCGCGGGTCTCGACCGAGAGCTGGAAGACGTGAACCAGCTCGTGGCGGACCGTGTGCCGGAACTCGGCGTAGCTGCCGCGGAAGGGGATGGTGACGCGGCGGCGCATGTACTCCGTCACGCCGAGCACGCCCTCGGGCGGCACGAACGGAAGGACGTTGGTCTGCTCGAAGTCGGAGTGCGACGCGTAGACGATGAGCGGGATGCGCGAGCGCACCTGGTGGTCGAAACGGCGGACGAGATAGGCGTAGCTGTCCTCGCCGTACGCGAGCGCGAGCCGCGCGACCTGCTCCTCGGCCGGGTAGTAGTAGACGTCGAGGTGCGAGCCGTGAAGCACGTGCCAGTCGAAGCTCCGGTACTGCACCTTGTTCTGCCCGAAGCTCGCCTGCGCGCGCAGCGGCGCGCTCCACGCGGCCACGGCCGCGAGCAGCACCGACGCGAGAACGCGCCGCACCCACCGCCTCCACCCGCTCACGGAGCGCGCACCTCCAGGATGCGGTCGCCCTGGACGAGCCGATCCATCGCGTCGAAGCCCGCGACGACGCGGCCGAAGAGGGTGTAGTGGCCGTCCAGATGCGGCTGGGGCGAGAGCGTGAGAAAGTACTGACTGCCGCCGGTATCGGGACCGGACAGCGCCATGCCTACCGCGCCCCGGTCGTAGCGACGGCGATTCAGCTCGTCGCGGATGGTGTAGCCGGGTCCTCCGTTGCCGTCGCCCCGCGGGTCGCCGTCCTGGGCGACGAAGTTCGGCACGACGCGATGGAAGCGCGTGTCGCGCAGGAAGCCGCGCCGCGCGAGTGTGGTGAAGTTCAGCACCGTGAGCGGCGCATCGGCGCCGAAGAGCTCGACCGTGATGGAC
>DATMHT010000380.1:0-2191 GCA_035554795.1 Gemmatimonadaceae bacterium
AGCAGCGCTTCCTCCAGCGCGCGCAGCGTGTCCACGTCGAGATCGTTCGTCGGCTCGTCGAGCAGCAGCAGGTTCGAGCCACTCATCAGCGTCTTCGCCAGGTGCAGGCGATTGCGCTCGCCGCCGGAGAGGTCGCCGACCTTCTTCTGCTGGTCGGTGCCGCGGAAGTTGAAGCTCGCGAGGTACGCGCGGCTGTTGATCTCGCGCTTGCCGACCATGATCTGCTCCTGGCCGCCCGAGATCTCCTGCCACACCGTCTTGCTGCCGTCGAGCGTGCGGTTCTGGTCCACGTAGCCGAGGACGACCGTCTCGCCCACCTTCAGCGTGCCGCCGTCGGGCTGCTCCTGGCCCGTGATCATCCGGAAGAGCGTCGTCTTGCCGGCGCCGTTCGGGCCGATGATGCCGACGATCCCCGCGCGCGGCAGGTCGAAGCTCAGATCGTCGAACAGCAGCTTGTCGCCGTACGACTTCTTGAGCCCCTCCGCGATCACCACGTCGTTGCCGAGGCGCGGCGCGGGGGGGATCAAGATCTCGTTCTGCATCACGCGGTCCTGCTGCGCCTCGCTCGCGAGCTGCTCGTAGGCCTGCAGACGCGCCTTGCTCTTCGACTGGCGCGCCTTGGGCGACATGCGCACCCACTCCAGCTCGCGCTCGAGCGTCTTCTGGCGCACGGAGGCCGTCTTCTCCTCCTGCGCGAGGCGGGTCTTCTTCTGCTCGAGCCACCCCGAGTAGTTGCCCTCATACGGCACGCCGCGCCCGCGGTCGAGCTCGAGGATCCACTTCGCGACGTTGTCGAGGAAGTAGCGATCGTGGGTGATCGCGACGACGGTGCCCGGGAAGCGCTCGAGGTGATGCTCCAGCCACGCCACGCTCTCGGCGTCGAGGTGGTTGGTCGGCTCGTCGAGGAGCAGCATGTCCGGCTCCTCGAGCAGCACCTTGCAGAGCGCGACGCGGCGCTTCTCACCACCCGAGAGGTTCTCGACGCTCGCGTCGCCCGGCGGCAGGCGCAGGGCGTCCATCGCGACCTCGATCTTGTTGTCGAGGTTCCACAGGTCGTGCAGGTCGATGTACTCCTGCAGCTTCCCCTGCTCCGCGAGCAGCGCGTCGAAGTCGGCATCGGGCTCGGCGAACGCCATCGCGATCGCGTTGAACCGGTCGAGTGCCGCGCGCTGCTCCTTCAGCGCCTCCTCCACGTTGCCGCGCACGTCCTTGGTCGGATCGAGCTGCGGCTCCTGCGGGAGGTAGCCGATCTTCGTGCCCTTGTGCGGCCAGGCCTCCCCCTGGAAGTCCTGGTCGATGCCGGCCATGATGCGCAGCAGCGACGACTTGCCGGCGCCGTTGGGGCCGAGGACGCCGATCTTCGCGCCGGGGTAGAACGAGAGCCAGATGTCGTCGAGGATGACCCGTGAAGGTGGGACCACCTTGCGCAGGCCCTTCATGACGTAGATGAACTGCGGGGCCATGGGGGGCGTCGGGTGTGGGGTGTGGGGCGTGGACGCCCGCTGCTGGAGAGAAATCTAATCGCCCCGCCACGCCCCACGCCCCACGCCCCACCGCACGCGCTCTTGCCACGGTCGCCTCCCCATGCAACCGTAGGTGCCGGCGGCGGGTCCGCCGACGCAGCGCGCCGCAGTCACCCGATCCGTGGGGTGCGACATGGCCGCCGAACGTCCCAGCTCTCGCGGTCCCGAAGCCGACGCCCCGGCCGAGCGCCAGCAGGCCGAGTCGCTCGCGCCCTACCTGCCCGTCCTCAGCCCCTCCTCGCGCGAGGCGTTCGCGCGGGCGAACGGCTTCCGGCGCGAGCGGCGCGCGGACCGCATCCACATGGAGCACCTGCTCGCGGGGCTCCTGATGAAGCGGGATGGGCCCGCGCAGGCGGTCTTCTCCGAATGCGGGCTCACGAGCCGCGACGTGAGCGTCCGCCTGCGCGGCGCCGGCAAGCAGGCGCCGGAACCGGCCGGGGGCGACGGCTTCGCCTTCCGCGTCGCGCCCGCGCCGATCGACGAGTCGACCCCGCTCTCGCGGCACGTGCGCGAAGCGGTGGAGGCGGCGCTGGAGCGCGCCCGCGCCTTCGGCGACCCGCTGGAGATCAAGTCGCGCGACCTCCTCCTCGGCATGGGCGCCGTGCAGCGCTGCAGCGTGGTGCGAGCGTTCGGCGACGTCTTCACGCGCGCGCCGGCGATCGTCGCGG
>DATMHT010000381.1:0-2858 GCA_035554795.1 Gemmatimonadaceae bacterium
CCGTCAGCCGCGCGATCGACCAGTACGTCTGGGTCTCCTGCACGAACGGCGGCGCCGGCGAGGTGTTGCGCGTCACGGGCGAGCTGCGGTACGACGTGCAGAGCACGAAGGACTCCGCGGGCGTCTTCCACTTCAGCATCAAGGCCAACACCTCCGATCTCACCGCCGTGGGGCTGACGACCGGCACGTTCTTCCGCGGCCTGATGACGGAACGCGTCAACTCGCGCGCCGAGGACTACCTGAACATGGACCTGCGGACGGCCGACATCATCCGCTTCGTGGCGCCCGCGACGGGCGAGTCGTACTCGCTCATGGTCGGCAGCCACTGGATCGTCGAAGACGGCAGCTACGTGCTGTACGAGCAGACCTGGAACGAAGTCTGCCGCTGAGCGAGGCGGCGGGAGGAGCCTCCGTCTCCTCCGCCACTCACGACCGGCCGTGCTTGCCGCGGCGCGACGTGTGCGTTTGACTTCCCGCCGGACCACGACGCCGCCCTCGCCACACTTCGAGCCACGAGGATGACCATGGATCGCCGCGACTTCCTGGCAACATCGGCTTCCGCGCTTGCCCTGGCCGGCGGTGTTCCACTGCGGTTGCCGAGTCCGCCCTCGGACGACACGGAGCCGACGCCGCTCGAGCCGCGTGCCGCGCGCGAGGTGGCCGTGCACACCACCGCCGACGGGACCGACTACCGGCTGACGCCGACCGGCAAGGCGGCATTCAAGCCAATGGGACAGCCGCTGGAGAGTCAGGTCTGCGTCTTCGTCGATCCCACCAAGCGGGCGCAGACGATCCTCGGCATCGGCGGCGCGCTCACGGACGCGTCGGCCGAGGTGTTCGCGAAGCTGTCGCCGGCGAAGCAGCGGGAGCTGCTCGACGCGTACTTCGATCCCGCGAAGGGGATCGGCTACACCCTCGCGCGGACGAACATCCACAGCTGCGACTTCTCGTCGGCGAGCTACACGTACGTCGACGAGGGCGACGCCGCGCTGAAGTCGTTCAGCGTCGCGCACGACCGGCAGTACCGCATCCCGTTCATCAAGAAGGCGATCGCCACCGCGGGCGGAAAGCTGACGACGTTCGCGAGCCCGTGGAGCCCGCCGGCGTTCATGAAGACGAACGGCGACATGCTGCACGGCGGGAAGCTGAAGCCGGAGTTCCGGCAGGCGTGGGCGAACTACTTCACGAAGTTCATCCGCGCGTACGAGCGAGAGGGGATCCCGATCTGGGGCGTCACGGTGCAGAACGAGCCGATGGCGACGCAGACCTGGGAGTCCTGCATCTTCACCGCCGAGGACGAGCGCGACTTCGTGAAGGGCTACCTCGGGCCGACGATGCGTCGCGCGGGGCTGGGCACCCGGAAGATCATCGCCTGGGACCACAACCGGGACCTCATCTACCAGCGCGCCAGCACCCTGCTCGCCGACCCGGAGGCCGCGAAGTACGTGTGGGGCATCGGCTACCACTGGTACGAGCCGTGGAGCGGCGGCACGATGATGTTCGACAACGTCCGCCTCGTGCGCGAGACCTTCCCCGACAAGCCGTTGCTCTTCACCGAAGGCACCGTCGACAGCTTCAAGCGCGACGACGTTCGCAGCTGGCGGCTGGGCGAGTACTACGGCCGCTCGATGATCAACGACTTCAACGACGGCGCGGTCGGCTGGACGGACTGGAACGTCCTGCTCGACGAGCGGGGCGGGCCGAACCACGTCGGGAACTTCTGCTTCGCCCCGGTGCACGCGGACACCGGCACGGGTGAGCTGATCTACACGAACTCGTACCACTACATCGGGCACTTTTCGAAGTTCGTCCGTCCGGGCGCGCGGCGGATCGTCAGCAGCCCAAGCCGGAGCGCGCTGCTCTCGACGGCGTTCATCAACCGCGACGGAAAGACGGCGGTGGTGGTGATGAACCCTGGCGACAAGTCCGTGCCGTACTTTCTCTGGGTCGCGGGCGACGCGGCGCAGGTCGAGAGTCCTCCGCACTCGATCCAGACGCTGGTGTTCTGACGACCTCAGTGCGACGGCGCGCCGGGGCCCGTGCCCGCGATGTGCTCGTCCGCCAGCGGCGTGCCCTGCTGGAACAGGAGCCGCCACGCGCCCGCGCGGCGCACGTAGAGTCGGGTGACTCGCAGCGTCAGCCCGGCGACCGGCGCGCCGTGGCTCTGCCCCCACAGGCGCGTGCTCCGGGTGACGATCACCGCCGCGGGCCCGACCTGCCGCGCCCATGGCGCGGTGAGCGTCTGCGCGCTGTCCATCACGCGAATGCCGCGCGCCACCCGGAAGAGCCGGGCGCGGACGCTCAGCATCTCGCCGTCGGGCGCGACCGCGTAGTAGTCGGGCGCGTACGCCACGCGCATCGCGGCCGTGTCGCGCCGCTCCTCGGCGGCGAGGAGGGCTGTGTCGACCGCCAGGACGTTGCGGAGCATCGCGCTGTCCACGACGCCGGCAACGTCGAGCGGGTCCGCGCCGGCCGTGCCGTTCGCGTGCGTGACCGCCGGGCGCGGATGGCACGCGGCGACGGCTCCGAGCAGCAGTGTACCGCAGACGAGCGTGCGCGCCGCGGCACGGCTGAAACGTCGAACCATGCGTCACCTCGAGAATGGGGAATGTCGCCTAACGCCCGCGCTCGGCTACGGGCGCGCACCCGGACGGGCGCAAAGATGCGGAGCGCTCGCGCTGCCGGCTAGCACATGACCCGTCAGTCGGCGAGCTCCGGCTGGTCGCGGACCGCCATCGTTCCGTTCAGGAGCGCCACCGGCTTGCCATCCTCGGCGCGGAGCTCGCCCGCCACGACGGTGAGCGTCCGGCCCGCCCGGACCACGCGGCCGAGCCCGAGGAAGCGCGCGCCGCGTGCGG
>DATMHT010000382.1:0-2001 GCA_035554795.1 Gemmatimonadaceae bacterium
CGCGTCGCCGCGCACGATCGCGACGTACGTGCGCTCGACCTCGCTGCTCGGGTGCGTCAGCGCGTGCGCGGCCGTGCCGTCGGTCGTGAGCAGCAGCACGCCCTCGGTCAGGTAGTCGAGGCGTCCCACGTAGGTGAGACCCGGCAGGTCCGGCACGAGATCGAACACCGTCGGCCGCCCCTCGGGATCGGAGCGGGTCGTGAGCACGCCGGACGGCTTGTTGACGACGATCCACTCCGCCACACGCGCCGGCGCCTCGACGCGCTTGCCGTCCACGGCGATCGCGTCGCGGTCCGGATCCACGACCTGCCCGGTGTGCGCGACTGTACCGTTCACGGTCACCCGGCCGGCGGCGATCAGCTCCTCGGCGTGGCGCCGCGACGCGACGCCGGCGCGGGCGAGCGCGCGCTGGACGCGCATCGGCCCCGCCGGCGCGGTCATCGCGATCGGACGCGGCGGACGCGGGGCGCCTCCGGCAGATCGGCCGCCGCCGGCCGGGCGCCGCGGCGCCGCCCCTGAGGTCGAGCGCCCCTTGCCGGCACCCGCCTGCGGCCGCTCGCGGCCGCGGGCATCGTCGCGCGATGCGCCGCGCGGCGCGTCACGATGCCGGCTCTCGTCGCGCGGACGGCCGCCGCCACCGCCGACACCACTGCCGCTGCGTGGGCCGCCGCTACGCGGACCGCCGCCGCGTGGGCCGGCGCCGCTGCCGCCGCCGCGTCGTGGTCGGTCGGCGCTCACAGGGCGCGGGGCTCCGCCCGCAACGCGATCGCCAGCTCATCGGCGCGCGGGAGCTCCTCGAGGTGGCGCAGCGCGAACTGCTCGAGGAAGCCGGGCGTCGTCCCGTAGAGCAGCGGGCGGCCGAGCCCCTCGCCGCGGCCGACGACGTCGATGAGCCCACGCTCGTGCAGCGACTTGAGGATGGAGCCGACGGCGACGCCGCGGATCTCCTCGATCTCGGCGCGGCCGAGCGGCTGGCGGTAGGCGATGAGCGCGAGCGTCTCGAGCGCCGCCGCCGACAGGCGCGCCGGCCGCGACGCGAGCTGCGCGCGCTCGATGGCTTCCGTGTACTCGGCGCGCGTCAGGATCTGCCACCCGCCGCCGACCTCGACGAGCTCGACGCCATGCCCCTCGACGTCGTAGTGCTCGCGGATCTCGTCGAGCGCCGCCGTCACCGCACCCTTCGGCGCGTCGGGGTCGAGCGCCGAGAGCTCGTCGAGCGGGATCGGTCGCGCGCTCGCGAAGAGCGCCGCCTCAAGCAGCTTCGCCAGCGACGTCACGCGTGATCTCCACGGAAGCAAAAGGTTTCGGCTGGGCGAGGCGGCACTCGCCCAGCTTCGCCATCTCGAGCAGCGCCAGCAGCACCGACAACACCTGCCACGGCTCGGCGTCCGCCGTGACGACGTCGCTCCAGCGGGCGCGGGCTCGCATCTCGAGCACGGCGCGCACGGAGTTGATGGCGCCCGCGACGTCCAGGGCGCGCGGCACGACCGTGTGTACGGTCGGCTCCTTCGCGACGCGCAGGATGCGGTCCACCGCCGCCAGCAGCTCGGGGAGCGACAGCGACAGCGGCGAGGCCGACGCGGCCGCCGGCGCCGCCTGCGGCAGGTAGGCGCGCGCGAAACGGTTGCGGCGCTGCTCGCCGAGCTTCTCGAGCACGTCCACGACCTCTCGCATCTGCTGGTACTCGAGCAGGCGCCGCACGAGCTCGGAGCGCGGATCTTCCCACGCCTCGTCGCTCTCGGGGCGCGGCAGGAGCATCTGCGCCTTGATCCGGAGGAGGCGCGCCGCCATCTCGAGGTAGTCGGCCGCCTCGTCGAGGCCGAGCGAGCTGACGCGGTCGAGGAACTGCTTCGCGATGCGCGCGATCGGGATGTCGTAGATGTCCACCTGCTCGTCGCGGATCAGCGCCAGCAACAGGTCGAGCGGTCCGGAGTACGACGCCAGCTCGACGACGAACGACGCGGTCGGCGCCGGCGGCACCGCGCCGGGCAGCGGCGCGAC
>DATMHT010000383.1:0-34474 GCA_035554795.1 Gemmatimonadaceae bacterium
TCGACCGCGTGCGCGCGGTGCTCGCCAAGTACAACGTCGGGCGGCGGTGAGGGGGCGGATCGCGGCTCGCGGCTCGCGGCTCTCGGCTCTCGGCGAGAAGCGGCGCCGCGGATTTGCGCGGATGAACGCGGATACTACGGCCGCTTGGCAAGAGCGTTTTCGCCGCAGATCAACGCAGATCGGTCCAGTTGCCGAAACCACCAAAGCTCCTCTCAGCCGGACCGGCGAGAGGAGCTTTGATTGGTGAAGCCACCCGCAGTATCTGCGAAAATCTGCGTTGATCTGCGGCGAACCCGCTCTCGCACAGGGAAGGGGCCGTCTCCGCGTTCATCCGCGTCGATCCGCGGCGCCGCTTCTGCCGAGAGCCGCTGCTACGACACCCGCAGCACTGCCGCCCCCCGCAGCCGTCCCGAGCGCAGGTCGGCGAGAGCCTCGTTGGCTTGCTCGAGCGGGTAGGGCGTGACGTCGGTGACCACCGGCACCTGCGGGGCGATGCGCAGCAGGTCGTCGCCGTCGCGGCGCGTCAGGTTCGCCACCGAGCGCACGACGCGCTCGCCCCAGAGGATCTCGTACGGGAACGACGGCACGTCGCTCATGTGGATGCCGGCGCAGACGACCGTGCCGCCCTTCGCCACCGCCCGCAGCGCGACCGGGACGAGCGCGCCGACGGGGGCGAAGATGATCGCGGCGTCGAGCGGCTCGGGGGGCGGCTCGTCGGACCCGCCGGCCCACTCGGCGCCGAGCGAGCGCGCGAACGCCTGGCCGCTCGCGTCGCCGGGGCGCGTGAAGGCGAAGACGCGGCGGCCCTCGTGGCGCGCGACCTGGGCGACGATGTGCGCGGCGGCGCCGAAGCCGTAGAGGCCGACGCGCGCCGCGTCGTCGCCGGCCGCGCGCAGCGCGCGGTAGCCGATGAGCCCCGCGCAGAGGAGCGGCGCGGCCTCCATGTCGCCGTACGACGGCGGGAGCGCGAAGCAGTAGCGCGCGTCGGCCACCGCGTACTCGGCGTAGCCGCCATGGATGGTGTAGCCGGTGAAGCGGGCGCGGTCGCACAGGTTCTCGCGGCCGGCGCGGCAGAAGCGGCACTCGCCGCACGTCCAGCCGAGCCAGGGGACGCCGACGCGGTCGCCGACGGCGTGACGCTCGACGCCGCTGCCCACCGCCTCGACGACGCCGACGATCTCGTGGCCGAGCACGAGCGGGAGCACGGGGTCGGGCAGCTCGCCGTCGGCGACGTGGAGGTCGGTGCGGCAGACGCCGCAGGCACGCACCCGCACGAGGAGCTCGCTGGCCGCGGGCTCGGGACGCGCGATGGTCGCCGCGCGCAGCGGGCGGCGCGGCGCGTCGAGGAGCATCGCGTGCATCGCGTGCATCGCGCGCATCGTGCGCCCGGCCGACGCCTCGCTCAGCAGATCTCCTCGATGGTGGTGTCGGCGCCGTTGGGGCGGAGCGGCGACGTCGCCGGCGCGACGACCGGCGGCACGAACTGCTCGATCGCGCGCAGCGTCCGCAGCAGCCGCGCCGTCGCGTCGCTGGCGATGGGCAGCAGCCCGTGCGCCTCGGCGAGCGAGAACAGCCGCTCGGGGTCGATCACCGAGACGACCGTGCGGCTCGCGTCGCGCGCCGCGTAGACGACGACGTTGCACGGCAGGAGCAGCCCGATGTCGCGGTCGAGGCCGACCGCCGCGTTGGCGAGCGACGGGTTGCAGGCGGCGAGCATGACGTACGGTCCGACGTCGGCGCCGATCTTCATGCGGAGCATCGCCTCCATGTCGGTCTCGCACAGCACGCCGAATCCTTCGGCGGCGAGCGCCGCCTTCGTGAGCCGCAGCGTCTCGGCGTGGGGCAGCGCGACGGTGGTGCTGAAGCCGTAGGCGATTGCGTGACGCTCCATGATCTCTCCTCCGCGCAAGCGGTCTGCGAGTGTCGCTTCCGACACTTTGGCGTGCGCCGCTCGCGCGAGCAATAAGGAGTTCACCGCCGCGCCGTCCGCCGATTCCCGACAGATGTCGCGCAAAGCCGGCTCGCGCCGCCGCCGCGGCCGGCGTACACTCCCACGCGTGAGCGCCTCGCCCGCGATCGAACGCGACACCGGAGTGCCCGCCTGGCACGCGCTGCCGGCCGGAGAGGTGCTGGCGCGCCTCGAAGCGAGCGCGGCGGGGCTCACGACCGCCGAGTCCGCGCGCCGGCGCGAGCGCTACGGGCCGAACCTGCTGCGGCTGACGCCGCCGACGTCGGCGTGGACGATCCTGCTCGCGCAGCTCCGCAGCGTCGTCATCGCGCTGCTGGCGGCGGCGACGATCGTCGCCTGGGTGACGGGCGACCGCGCCGACGCGGCGGCGATCGGCATCGTCATCGTCATCAACACCGCGATCGGCTTCGCCACCGAGCTTCGCGCGCGCCGCGCGATGGAGGCGCTGCGCGGGCTCGAGGTGCCGCGCGCCACCGCGCTCCGCGACGGGCACGTGGCGGAGGTGGACGCGCGCGCGCTCGTGCCGGGCGACGTCGTCGTCGTCGAGGCGGGGCAGCGCGTGCCGGCCGACGCGCGGCTGCTCGACGCCGCCGAGCTGCGCACCGACGAGGCCGCGCTCACCGGCGAGTCCCTGCCGGTGGAGAAGGACGCCGCCGACGACGTGGCCGAGGACGCCTCCGTCGCCGACCGCCGCACGATGCTCTACCAGGCGACGGCGGTCGTCGCCGGCGCGGCGCGGGCGGTCGTCGTCGCCACCGGCGAGCACACCGAGGTCGGGCGCATCGGCGCGATGACCAGCGCGATCGCCGAGGAGCGCACGCCGCTCGAGCGGCGGCTCGACGCGCTCGGCAAGCGGCTGGTGTGGGTGACGCTCGCCGTCGGCGCGCTCGTCGTCGCGCTCGACGTGCTGCGCGGCGTCTCGATGGACCGCGCGCTCGAGACGGGGCTCGCGCTCGCCGTCGCCGCCGTGCCCGAGGGACTGCCGGCGGTGGCGACGATCGCGCTGGCGGTCGGCGTGGCGCGGATGGCCCGTCGCAAGGCGCTCGTCCGCCGCCTGCCGGCGGTCGAGACGCTCGGCTCGGCGACGGTCGTCTGCACCGACAAGACGGGGACGCTGACCGCGGGCGAGATGACGGTGACGCGGCTCGTCGTGGACGGCCGCGAGATCGCCGTCACCGGCGCCGGCTACGAGCCCGACGGCAGGCTCGACGGCGACGCGCCGCCCGGGCTGGTGGAGGAGGCGCTGCGCATCGGCGCGCTCGCCAACCGCGCCGGCCTCACCCGGCGCGACGGTCGGTGGACGGCGGTGGGCGATCCGACCGAGGCGGCGCTGCTCGTCGCCGCGCGCAAGGGCGGGCTCGACCCGGTGCGGCTGCGCGCCGAGTGGCCCGAGCGCGGCAACGTCCCCTTCTCGAGCGAGCGGAAGTGGATGGCGACGTTCCACGACACGCCGAACGGGCTCGTCGCGCTGGTGAAGGGCGCGCCGGCGCGCCTGATCGAGCGGTGCGCGCGCGTCGCCACCGCCGCCGGCGACGTGCCGCTCGACGCCGCCGGCCGCGAGCGGCTCCTCGCGCAGAACCACGATCTCGCCGGGCGCGGGCTGCGCGTGCTCGCCCTCGCCCGCGGCGACGCCGTGGCGACGCCCGACGAGGAGAGCGTGCGCGACCTGACGCTCGTCGGCTTCGTCGGCATGACCGACCCGCCGGCGGCGGAGGTGCCGGAGACGATCGGCCGGCTGCGCGGCGCGGGGATCCGCACGGTGATGATCACCGGCGACCAGCAGCTCACCGCCGCCGCGGTCGCGCGCGAGCTGGGCGTGCTCGCCGGCGACGAGACGACGCTCGACGGCCGCGAGCTCACGCGCCTCGACGCCGCCGCGCTCGGCGAGCGGATCGCGCACGTCGGCGCGTTCAGCCGCGTCAGCCCGGAGGACAAGCTGCGCATCGTCACCGCGCTGCAATCGCGCGGCGAGGTCGTCGCGATGCTCGGCGACGGCGTGAACGACGCGGCGGCGCTGCGGAAGGCGGACGTCGGCGTGGCGATGGGCGGGCGCGGGACGGACGTCGCCAAGGAGGCGAGCGCGGTGGTGCTCCAGGACGACCGCTTCGCGACCGTCGCCGCGGCGGTGGAGGAGGGGCGCGCGATCTACGACAACATCCGCAAGTTCGTCTTCTATCTCTTCTCGTGTAACGTCGCCGAGGTGCTGGTGCTCGTCCTCGCCGGCATCGTCGGGCTGCCGCAGCCGCTGACGCCGCTCCAGCTCCTCTGGCTCAACCTCGTCACCGACACCTTCCCGGCGCTCGCGCTCGCCGTCGAGCCGGCGGGCACCGACGTCATGTCGCGTCCGCCGCGCGACCCGCGCGCCGAGCTGCTCACCGGATCGTTCCTGCGCCGCGTCGGCGCGTACGGCGGGCTGATCACGGCGGTGACGCTGGCGGCGTTCGTCGCCGCGATCGCCGGCGCGCACCCGGCGCACGCCGGCACGGTCGCGTTCATGACGCTGGCGCTGGCGCAGGCGTTCCACCTCGGCAACGCCCGCAGCAGCGGCCCGGTGGTCGCGCCGTCCGCCGCCTTCCGCAACCCGTGGGCGGTGGCCGCCGTCGCGCTCGTCGTCGTACTCCAGCTCCTCGCCGTCCACGTCGCGCCGCTCGCCGAGCGACTCGGCGTCCAGCCGCTCGACACGCGCGAGTGGGTGCTGGTGATCGGGCTCGCGGCGGTGCCGGCGGTGGTGGGGCAGGGGGTGAAGCTGGTAAGCGGGAGGCGGTAGGCGGGAAGCGCGTGCTTCTTTGCCTTCATCCTGAGCGCCCTTCGCCGTCATCCTGAGCGCAGCGAAGGATCTGGCCCAGGCGCATCGGAGCCAGATCCTTCGCGTTCAGGGATGACGGCGACCGTCGCCGCGGGCAGCCGTGCTCGCGGCGCGTCCCATCACCAGTCGGGTCGGGGTCGGGGCTAGCCGATGAGGCGAGTGACGTACTGCCCGACGGCCGTCTCGCGGCGGTGCTTCCAGCCCCACCACAGACCGACCGTCGCGGCGATCGTCGAATCGATCACCACTGCCGCGAGCACCAGGACGATGGGGAAGAGAATCCCCGCCATCATGAAGACCCCTGCCGCGTACGCGAGCGTCATACGACCTCCCTGTCGTCGACCCTTGCACAGTGCAACGACGGCCATCGGCCGTATGTAAGGCGACGGTCCGTTGTCTGTAGGGTGAAGGCTGACGTCGGGTAGCCGCGGGAGGGAAGACGGGAAGCCAGGGCACGCGCTTACCGCCCACCGCCCACCGCTTACCGCACCCGCGCCCCCTCCTCCAGCTTGTCCGACGGGAAGAGGATCACGCGCGCCTCGTCGGCGAGCCCGCTCGTGATCTCGACGCTCGCGCCGCCGCGGTGGCCGATCTCGACGGGGCGGAGGCGGGCACGGCCCTCCTCGATGGTGAAGACGTGCCAGCGGTCGCCGCGCTGGAAGAGGGCGCTCGCCGGCACGGTGAGCACGCTGTCGCCGCGCCAGACGACGATGCGCGCCTCGACGCGGTAGCCGTCGCCGAGCGACGGCGGCGGGCTCGGGAGGTCGGCGACGACGTTCACGCGCTGCTCCTCGACGCCGAGCGCCGAGATGCGCGTGAAGCCGCCCGGCTCGACCGACTTCACCCGCGCGTGCAGCAGCGAGTCGCCGCCCCACTCGGCGACGATCTCCTCGGCGCCGGGACGGATGCGCACGGCGTCGGTCGAGAGGACGTCGGTCACGACCTCGAGGGCGCGCGTGTCGCCCAGCTCGAGCACCGGCGTGCCGGCGGCGACGATCCGCTCGCTGTGCTCGGGGACGCGCAGCACGTGGCCGGCGACGGGAGCGCGCACGGGCACGGCGTCGCGCGTGCCGCCGTTCGCGGCGTAGGCGCCGGTGGAGATGAGCGCGGCGCGCGCGCTCTGCACGTCGGCGGCGGCGGCGCGCTGGTGGGCGAGCGCGGCGCGCAGCTCCTCCTCGCGCAGGCGCTGCGTCGTCTCGGCGTCCTCGAGCTGCACCGGGGCGATCGCGCCGGCTTCGGCGAGACGGCGCTGGCGGTCGGTCGCGCGGCGTGCCTGGTCGAGCGTGGCGCGCGCCTGGGCGACGCGCGTCGCCGCCTCGCGCGACAGCGCCAGCGCGGCGTCGAGCCGCGCCGTGCCCTGCGCGGTGCTCGACACGTCGAGCGGCACCGGGGCGAGCCACGCCACCGTCTGCCCCCTGGCGACGACGTCGCCTTCCTCCACGATCACGCGCTGCAGCTCCCCGCTCACCGGCGCGGTGAGCACGTAGCGATCGACGACGCGCGTCTTCGCGTCCGCGTCCACCGTCTCGAGCAGCGGGCCGCGCGTCACGACGGTGCTGTCCACGTCGAGCACTTTCGGGCGGAGCGCGATCGCGACCCCGCCGGCGACGGCGGCGATGACGACGGCTCCGACGAGATATCGGCGAGCGTGTCGCATGAGTGTCACTCCCGGGTCTTGAGCACCGCCACGAGGTCGAGGCGGTCGAGGCGGCGGCGCATCGAGAGCGAGGCGAGCACCGCCGCGACGACCACGACCGTCGCCGCGAAGACGAACGTCCCGCCGGTGATGACGAGCGGGAAGCGGTGCCGCTCGGTCGCGAACGCGCGCGCCAGCAGCGCGCAGAAGCCGAGCCCGATCAGGAACCCGAGCGGGATCGCCGACGCCGTCACCACCGCCTGCTCGCCGAGCAGCAGCGCCGCCGTCTCGCGGCGCGTGAAGCCGAGGACGCGCAGGCTCGCCAGCTCGCGGCCGCGCTCGGAGAGGGCGATGCGCGCGCCGTTGTAGATGACGCCGAGCGCGATCGCGCTCGCCGCCATCACGACGATGCCGACGGTGATGCGGAGGCTCCGCGCCATCGTCTCCTCGAAATGCGCGAGCATGGCGCGGCGCGACGTCGTGCCGGCGACCGCCGGCACCTTCTTGAGGTCCGCGTACACCGCCCGCTCGGCGCCGTCGTCGATCGCGAGGTAGGCGCCCGAGGCGAGATCGCCCTCGCGCAGCAGCCGGTTGAGGGCGCGGCGCTCCATGTACGCCTGGCCTCCGATCAGCTCGTCGTGCACCGCGGCCACCGGCACGCGCCGCCGCACCGAGCCCAGCTCGAGCAGGTCCACCGTCACCGTGTCGCCCGCGCGCACGCCGAGGACGTCGGCGATCATCTGCGTGACGACGATGCCGGCCGGCGGCACCGCGTGCACCTCGCCCTCCGACCCGACCAGCCGCCGCATCGTGCCGCCGGCCTCGAGGCCGGTGATGGACGCGAGCCGGACGCGGTGGCCGTAGCGCAGCCGCACCGGCGTCGCGCGGAACATCTCGACCTTGCGCACGCCGCGGATCGCCGCGAGGCCGTGGCCAGCGCCGCTGCTGGCGCGCGCGCCCTCGAAGGCGACGGTCAGGTCCTCGCGCTGCGTCTCGTGGAACTGCACCTGGATCAGGCGCCGCACGCCGTCGTACGGGTAGAGGCCGGCGACGAGCACGGAGGCGGAGAGGGCGACGCCGAGCACCGACGCGACGGTGCGGAACGGGCGGCGCTCGAGGTTGCGGAGCACCATCCGCGCGGCCGGCGGCACGAGCGCGCCGAGCCCGAGCCGCTCGACGAGCAGCGGCCGGTAGCGCGCCGGCGTCTCCGGCCGCATCGCCTCGGCGGGCGGCAGCCGCACCGCCGCGCGCACCGCGAAGATGGCGCCGGCGATCGCCGCGCCGCCGCTGATCGCGACCGCCACCGCCGCCACGCCCCAGCCGAGGCGGAAGCGCAGCGCCGGGAAGCTGAAGAACTCCTGGTAGAGCCCCGTGTACTTCCCACCCATCCACATCCCGCCGAGGATGCCGCCGACGGCGCCGAGGGCGACGGCGACGAACGCGAAGCCGAGGTAGTGCAGCCCGACCTGGCGGTTCGTGTAGCCGAACGCCTTGAGCACCGCGATCTCGTCGCGCTGCGTCGTCACGAGCCGCGACAGAACGACGTTGAGCAGGAAGCTGGCGACGCCGAGGAAGAAGAGCGGGAAGAGGTCGCCCATGACGCGGAGCTGCTCGACCTCGTCGCGGACGATCGTGTTCGACGCCTGGTCCTCGCGGTCGTAGGCGCCGCGCCCGCCGTACGGCTCGAGGACGCGGTCGAGCGCGGCGAGCACCGCCGGTGTGCGCGCGCCCGGCGCGAGGCGGAGCGTCACGTCGTCGAAGGCGCCCTTCATGTCGTACGCCGCCTCCATCGCGTCGTGCCCCATCCAGAGGATGCCGAAGCGGCGGTTGTCCACGAAGAAGCCGCCGGCGGCGATCTCGTAGATGAACTCCGGCGAGAGCGCGATGCCGACGACGTGCAGCCGCCGCCAGCGGCCGTTGATCACCGCCGCGAGCGAGTCGCCGACGTCGAGGTGGTTGAGGCGCGCGAACAGCTCGCTGACGAGCACCTCGTCCGGGGCGTTCGGCATGACCCAGCGGCCGCGGCGGATGTGCAGGTCGTTGAGCATCGGCACGCGGCGCTCGGGGATGGACACGAGGTGCCCCGTCGCCGGGTCGTCGAGCCCGGGGACGTCGAGCGACACGTCGCGCACGACGCGCGTCTGCACCGCTCCCACGCCCGGGATCTCGGCGATCCGCGAGGCGACCCACTCCGGCGCGCGCGTCACCGACGCGAAGACGTGCGCGAAGCGGTAGGCGGCGTAGTACTCGTCGCGCGCGCTCGACACCGACCCGAGCGTGCTGCGCATCCCGATCACCGCCATCGCCCCGCAGGCGACGAGCGCGGCGATCGAGAGCAGCTGCGCGCGCAGCCGCCACGCCTCGCGCAGCAGCTTGCGGTTCAGTGCGCTGATGGGCGCGCTCACCACGTCAGCTCGGACGACGACGCGCGGTGCGCGTTGCGCCGCTCCTCGGTGATGCGCCCGCTCCGCATCATCAGCACGCGGTCGGCCATCGCCGCGATCGCGGAGTTGTGGGTGATGATGACGGTGGTGGTGCCGAGCTCGCGGTTGGCGCGGTCGAGGACGTCGAGGACGAGCTTCCCCGTCTCGTAGTCGAGCGCGCCGGTCGGCTCGTCGCAGAGGAGCACGTCGGGGCGCTTCGCCATCGCCCGCGCGATCGCCACCCGCTGCTGCTCGCCGCCGGAGAGCTGCGCCGGGACGTGGTCGAGCCGGTCGCCGAGCCCGACGAGCCGCAGCGCGTCATCGGGCTTCATCGGGTCCGCGGCGATCTCGGTGACGAGGGCGACGTTCTCCCGCGCGGTGAGGCTCGGGATGAGGTTGTAGAACTGGAAGACGAAGCCGACGTGCTCGCGGCGGTAGCGCGTCAGCGCGGCCTCGCCCGCGCCGACGAGGTCGTGGTCGCGGAAGCGGACCTCGCCGCCGGTGGGCGTGTCGAGCCCGCCGAGGATGTTGAGCAGCGTGCTCTTCCCGCTCCCCGACGGCCCGAGGATGACGACGAACTCGCCGCGGTAGAGGTCGAGGTCGAGCCCCTGGAGCGCGGGGACGTCCACCTCGCCCATGTGGTAGATCTTGGCCAGGCCATGGGCGTGGAAGACGGCCTCGAGGGCGGTTGGCGGTTGGCGGTCGGTGGTGGGCGCGAGCTTCGCGGACGGCGGCGTCGCCGTCGCCGTGTCGCGCTCGAGTGTGACGTTGCCGAGGCTCATCGCGCTTCCCCTCTTCCGCGGCGGCAGCCGCGTCTTCCGACGCGGGCTTCCCCAGTCGTAGGGTGCGCGGCGCGGCGGCGCGGAGTAATCAGGCAAGGGGACACGCGTCGTCGGGGAAACGCCGACGCGGCCGCCCCGTTGCCCGACTGACGCGCGGGCGCGGCGGCCGCACCCTGCCCGCATGCGTCCCTTCGTCTTCGCCACCGGCATCGAGGCGAGCTGCCCGAGGGTGCTGCTGTCCGACGGCCGGACGGTGCGCATGGACGAGTACGAGAAGACCGGCCACTACGCGCGCTGGCGCGACGACTTCGCGCTCGTCAAGGAGCTCGAGCTCGACGTCCTCCGCTACGGGCCGCCGTACCACTCGACCCACCGCGGGCCCGGCTGCTACGACTGGAGCTTCGCCGACGAGACGTTCGCCGAGTTGAAGCGGCTCCGCATCACCCCCCTCGTGGACCTCTGCCACTTCGGGATCCCCGACTGGGCCGGCGACTTCCAGAACCCGGAGTGGCCCCACCACTTCGCCGACTACGCGCGCGCGTTCGCCGAGCGCTACCCGTGGGTGCGCTTCTTCACGCCGGTGAACGAGATCTTCATCACCGCCACCTTCTCGGCGCAGAACGGGTGGTGGAACGAGTGCCGGACGGGCGACCGCACGTTCATCACCGCGCTCAAGCACCTCTGCCAGGCGAACGTGCTCGCGATGGGCGCCATCGTCGCCGCGCGGCGGCGCGCCGGCGCGCGCGAGCCGGTGTTCGTGCAGAGCGAGTCGAGCGAGTACTTCCACGCCGCGCACCCCGACTGCGTGTCGCAGGCGCAGCTGCTCAACGAACGGCGCTTCCTCGCCCTCGACCTCACCTACGGCTACCCCGTCTCGGTCGGCACGTACCAGTACCTGATCGAGCACGGCATGACCGACGGCGAGTACCACTGGTTCGCGCGCCACCACGTGCCCGCGCACTGCATCATGGGCACCGACTACTACGCCGCCAACGAGCACATCGTCCACGCCGACGGCTCGCTGTCGCCGTCGGGCGACATCTTCGGCTACTACGTGCTGACGCGGCAGTACTACAACCGCTACCGCCTCCCGGTGATGCACACCGAGACGAACACCGCCGAGCCGTCGGCGCAGACGTGGCTGTGGAAGCAGTGGGCCAACATCGTCCGCCTGCGGCAGGACGGCGTGCCGGTCGTCGGCTTCACCTGGTACTCGCTCATCGACCAGGTGGACTGGGACACGACGCTCCGCGAGGACAACGGCCGCGTCAACCCGCTCGGTCTCGCCGACCTGCAGCGGCGGCTGCGTCCGGTCGGCATCGCCTACCAGCGGCTCGTGCGCGAGTGGCGGACGATCATGTGCACGAACAACCTGCTCCTGAAGCTCGGCTACTGAGCGCGGTGCGCACATGCGTGCGTCGCCTTCCTGTCGTGCGCGTGCGTGTCGTGTTCTCGCGCGCACCGCGCGCGCATCGCGCGGTGCGGGATTCCCGGACACCCCGGCGCGCTTCGCCTGACTGTGAATGAGTCCGCCGCGCGCGACCGTGGAGGAGAGATCGCGCGCGACCGATCGCCCATCGATCGCGCCGCCGATCGCGCGGCCGCGCGGCACGTCCGCGGCCCTGTCCGCCGCCACTCGAGCTGGAGGATCCCACGATGCCCACCACTCTCACGCCACCCACCGCGCAGCCGCCGGTCGGCAGCATCGCGCCGGGCGCGGAGTCGCTCGCGCAGAGCTACGACCCGCCGGTGCGCGGTCCGGTGCTCCTCGGCAACGACGGCTTCAGCGCGACCGACGCCACCTTCCGCGCCGCCAAGGCGGTCGCCGAGCGGCTCGGCACCGGCGTCGAGGTCGTCGGCGTGCTCGAGCCGTTCCCGAGCTATCTGTCGGCGCCCGAGATCCCGATCCTCCCGCCCGACGTCGAGTCGGCGCGGCGCGAGACGATCCACACCGCGATCGCGCGACGCCTCGAGGCGATGGGCGGCGGCGCCGAGCAGTGGCCGATCCTCGTCGTGTACGGCGAGCCGGCGCGCACCCTCGCCGGCGTCGCCCGCGAGCACGAGTCGAGCATGATCGTCGTCGGCGCGGGACGGCGCGAGCAGCGCGGCCGCGTCGTCTTCGGCGGCGATCGCGCGCTGCGCGTCGTCCGCTCGGCCAACCGTCCGGTGCTCGTCGTCGCGCCCGACTTCCACGAGCTGCCGAAGACGGTCGTCGTCGGCATCGACTTCAGCCCGCCGAGCGTGCGCGCGGCGCGCGCCGCGCTGCTCCTCGTCGGCACGGAGGGGCGGCTCGTGCTCGTGCACGTCCGGCCGGCGATCGACCTGATGCCGTCGCCGATCCCGACGATCGGCTCGCAGAGCTACGACGCGCTCGTCGCCGTCTGGCGTCGCCAGGCCGAGGCGGACGCCGCGCAGCTGTTCGAGCACCTGCGCGACGAGCTGCGCCCCTACGTCCCCGCCGGCGTCACGGTCGAGACGCGCACGCGCGGCGGCGCGGTGCTGAGCCAGCTCCTCGGCGTCGCCGACGACGTCGGGGCGGAGATGATCGCCGTCGGCACGCACGGCCCGGGCGTCGTCGAGCGCTTCTTCCTCGGCAGCGTCGCGACGAACGCGCTCCGCGCGAGCGGCCGCACCGTGCTCGTCGCGCCGCCACCGAGCCCGGTGGAAGCGGCGCGGATCGACCTGCGGCTGCGCGGCACGACGACGATCACGCGGGCCGACGACTGGGAGCCGGCGCTCGAGGCGTTCTCGAAGCGCAACGCCGGCCGCCGCGTCCGCCTCGAGGTGGACGATCCCGAGCTCGGCGCGCAGGTGCAGCAGGCCGGCTTCGCGCTGCTCGGCGTCAGCTACGACCATCACGACCGGCGCATCGAGATCATGCTCGGCGATCCGGCCGACAACACGCGGCACCTCACGCGCACGATCGCGCACGCCGACGACGTCGCGTTCTACGCCGGCCCCGAGGAGCGCGAGCGCGCGCTGCGCATCGAGCGCGGCCGCGGGCAGACGCTGCTGACCTTCCTCGACTGATCGGAGCGCGATGAAGCACGAGGTCGCGGTCGGCGCGGGCCTGGACGATACGGGGGACGGGGGACGCGGGACGGGGGACGGGACTCTGGAAGATCCGCGCGCGACGTCCCGAGGTACGTCCGCGTCCCGCGTCCCGCGTCTCCCGTCCCCGTCTCTGTCCCCGTCCCCCGTCCCGCGTCCCGCGTCCCCGACTCCTTCACTCGCATCACACATCCTCCGCGCCTACCCGCTCCCGATCGCGGCGCTGCTCTTCCTGCTGATCGGTGCGGCGCTGCTGCTCTGGCCGGCGACGCGCGCGGCGAGCGAGCGGGTGTGGCTCGCGGGGCTCGTGCTCACCGGCGCGCCAATCGTCTGGCGCACGGTGAAGGGCGTCACGACGGGGCGCTTCGCCGCCGACCTCGTCGCCGCGCTCGCGATCGTCGCCGCGGCGCCGCTCGGCCATCCGCTCGCCGGGCTCGTGATCGTCCTCATGCAGAGCGGCGGCGAGGGGCTCGAGCGCTACGCCGCGGGGCGGGCGTCGGCGGCCGTGCGCGCGCTCGAGGAGGCGGCGCCGCGCCTCGCGCATCTCGTGACGGGCGACGGCACCGTGCGCGACGTCGCCGCGGACGAGGTGGCCGTCGGCGACGTGCTGCTCGTGCGGCCCGGCGAGCTCGTGCCGTGCGACGTCGAGGTCACCGCCGGCCGGTCGCACGTGGACACCTCGAAGCTGACCGGCGAGCCGATGCCGGTCACCGCCGTCGCCGGCACGCGGCTGATGAGCGGCTGCACGAACGGCGAGGGGCCGCTCAACGTCCGCGCGCTGGCGCGGGCGCACGAGAGCCAGTACGAGCGCATCGTCGAGCTGGTGCGCACGGCGCAGGCGACGAAGGCGCCGCTCCAGCGCCTCGCCGACCGCTACGCGGTCTGGTTCACGCCGGTCACGCTCGTCGTCTGCGCGGCCGCGTACCTCGTCACCGGCGACCCGTCGCGCGTGCTGGCGGTGCTCGTCGTGGCGACGCCCTGTCCGCTCATCCTCGCCACGCCGGTCGCGATCATCGGCGGGATCAACCGCGCCGCGCGGCGGCAGATCATCGTCCGCAGCGGCGCGGCGCTCGAGCAGCTCGGCCGCGCGACCGCTGGCGCGTTCGACAAGACGGGGACGCTCACCGTCGGCTCGCCGCGCGTCGCCGCGCTCATCGTCGCGCCCGGGCTCGACGAGCGCACGATCTACCGCCTCGCCGGCGCGGTCGAGCACGGCGCGAGCCACCTGCTGGCGCGCGCCTTCGAGGACGCGGCGGCCGACGCCGGCGTGCGCTGTCCGCCGGCGACCCATGTCACCGAGAGCGCGGGCCGCGGCGTCATCGGCGTCGTCGAGGGGCGCGTCGTCACGGTCGGCTCGCGCGGCTTCCTCCACGAGCGCCACCCGCGCTCGACCGAGCAGTTCGCCGAGCTCGCCGGCGACGGCGTCGGCGGCGGGCTCCGCGCGTACGTGGCCGTGGACGGCTCGGCGGCGGCGATCGTCGAGTACGCCGACAGCCTGCGCCCCGGGCTCGACCGGCTGTTCGCCGAGCTCGCCGCGCAGGGGCTGCGCCGCATCGTGCTGCTCTCGGGCGACCACGAGGCCAACGCCCAGTCGGTCGCGCGCGCGCTCGGCATCACCGAGGTGCGCGGCGACCTGCTCCCCGAGGACAAGGTCACCGCGGTCGAGCGGCTGCTCGACGACGGGAACGTCGTCATGGCCGTCGGCGACGGCACGAACGACGCGCCGGCGCTGAGCCGCGCCAGCGTCGGCGTCGCGCTGGCCGCGCACGGCGGCGGCATCACGGCCGAGGCGGCCGACGTCGTCATCCTCGCCGACGACGTCACCCGCGTCGCCGAAGCGGTGTCGATCGGCCAGCGGACGATGCACATCGCGAAGCAGAGCATCTGGGTCGGACTCGGCCTCAGCGGCGTGGCGATGGTCGTGGCCGCGCTCGGCTACATCCCGCCCGCCGTCGGCGCGCTGCTGCAGGAAGCGCTCGACGTCGCGGTCATTCTCAACGCGCTGCGGACGAGCGGGGACGGGGGACGCGGGACGGGGGGGGACGTGCGAGCCCTGACGCCGCAGTCCTGACGCCGCGCGGGGGCCCCCCCACGTCAGAGTCTATGGCGCGAACCGCGCTTCCCATCACCGGATTCGCGCACGCCGCATCGGCTCGTCCGTCCCGCGTCCCCCGTCCCATGTCCCCCGTCCCTCGTCAAGGAAATCCGCACGTCGCGTAGGCATGCTGCCGGATGCGGAGACCATTCGCGCCCCGTTACCGTGCTCGAAGACGGCGGAGGTGTGCGTGATCGCGCGCCGCGCGCCGCGGAGCAGACCGGGCCGAGCGACGACGTGGTGCCCGGGTCCGCGAACGAAAAGGTGAGTCATCGAGCGAGAGGGAGGCGGTATGTCTACGCCAAAGGGAACGGAGCAGGGCGGCGGCGCGGCGGGCTCGCTCGGCAGCCTGGCTGAAGTGGGCGCGGCGATGGCGGCGAAGCCGTACGCGCGGCGCGGAGTCTCGGCGAGCGGTGACACGATCCGGGTCGTCCTCGCCGACGACCATACGATCGTCCGGTCGGGGCTCAAGGCGCTGCTGCGCACCGCGCCGGACATCATCGTCGTCGGCGAGGCGTCGTCGGGGGAGGAGGCGATCGCGGTCGCGCTGCGCTGCGGCGCCGACGTCGTCCTCATGGACCTCGACATGCCCGGCATGGGCGGCGCGGCGGCGACGCGCGCGCTGCTGAAGCAGGCGCCGACCGTCCACGTGCTCATCCTGACGATGCATACCGAGCAGGAGCGGCTGCTCCCGCTGCTCAACGACGGCGCGCGCGGCTACCTCGGCAAGGACACCGCCGAGCGCGACCTCATCGACGCGATCCGCGTCGTCGCGGCCGGCGACGTGTACGTGCGTCCCTCCGTCGCCCGCCAGCTGGCGACGGGCGCCGCTCCGCGCCTCGACACGGCGCACGCCACGCCGTCGCGCTACGACGCGCTCAGCGACCGCGAGCGCACGGTGCTGCGCCTCGTCGCCGAGGGGTTCAACGGCCCCGAGATCGGCGAGCGGCTCGGCATCACCGCCAAGACGGTGGACACCTACAAGCAGCGCATCGAGGACAAGATCGGCCTCACGCACCGCACCGACTACGTGCGCTTCGCCGTGAACTCGGGGCTGCTGGGAGACGTGGCGGCGGCGAGTTGAAGGACAGAGTGTAGTAGAGAGGGTAGGGAGTAGATGAGCCGCTCGGGATGCGGATGCTTCCCGAGCGGCTCGTTTACACCCTGCACGCCCTGTCCTCCGCGACCTGATTGTCGTGCCCTCCGCTCGCCCTACCTTGGTACTGCTGTAACGCGGCCCGCACGTGGCCGCGATGAACCCAGCAGTGCGAAAGAAATAGGAGGTAGGTATGCCGACCATGAAGATGCAGCGACGCCAGAGTGCGTTTCCGATGTTCCCGTTCGCCCGCGAGCTCGATCAGCTGCAGGCGAACGTCCGTCGCATGTTCGAGAATCCCCTCGCCGGCCCGAGCTTCCTGAGCGCGCTCCCGCAGCCGCTCGCCTGGACGCCGCCGGTGGAGATCAGCGAGTCGCGCAACGAGATGATGCTGACGATGGAGCTGCCGGGGATGGAGATGAAGGACATCCACGTCTCGGTGGACGGCGACGTCCTCACGGTGCGCGGCGAGAAGGGCGAGGAGCGCACCGAGGAGGAGGAGAAGCAGTACTATCTCGTCGAGCGCAGCTACGGCGCCTTCGAGCGCTCGTTCACGCTGAACAGCACCATCGACATCGCGAAGATCAACGCCGAGTTCGACAAGGGCGTGCTCACCGTGCACCTGCCGAAGAGCGAGACCGCGATCGCGCGTGGGCGGGAGATCCCGATCGGAAAGAAATGAGGGGAGAGGGTAGAGGGGGTAGGGTGTAGACGAGCCGCCCGGGACGCAGCACGAAGCGTCCCGGGCGGCTCGTCCAGGCCCCAGGCCCTACGGCCCTGGGCCCTGCTCCTCACACCGTGACGACGATCCGGTCGTCCACCGCCGTCACGCCGTCCGCAGCCCACGCCGCGCGCTCGGCGTCCTGACGCTCGGCGAAGGAGCGCACCGTGCCGGTGAGCGTCACGTGCCCGCCCGTCGCCTCGACCTCGATCTTCCGCGAGTCGGATTCGGCGGTCCGGTGCAGCGCCTCCTTGATGCGCTTCGAGACGTCGTAGGTGGACGCGCGGGCCTTGATGCGCACCGCGTTCGTCACGCCCTTCACGCCGGTGAGGTAGCGCACCGCCCGCTCGGCGGCCTGGCGCTGGAACTGCCACTCCACCTCGCCGTCGAGCCACACCCAGCCGTTCTCGATCCGCGCCTTGATCTTGTCGTCCGGCACCTCGATGTCCCACCGCAGCGCGTTCGCGACCGCGTGGCCGATGTCGGTGTCGTTGCGCTGGAACGCGCCGGGGAGCTTGACCTTCAGCTCCTCCGCCACGACGCGCACGCCACCGACGCGCTCGACCGCGCGCTCGGCGCACGTCCGCTGCGCATAGCTGTCCACGAAGCCCGTCAGCGTCACGACGCCTTCCTTCACCGCCACGCCGATCTCCGCGTCCCGGACCCGCGGGTCCCACTTGAGCTCGTCCAGTACGTCGCGTTGGAGCTGGCTGTCGGTTTTCATATGGCCTCCTTTCCTGCCTTCAAGGATCGCTCGTCGCGCGCGGCCGTCGCGTCGTGCCTCGTGGAACGAGTGAGCGGGCGGATGCGCGCGTGCCTGCAGCGCCTCCCATCGTAGGCGCACGCATCCATCGCGTCAGTCAGGCAGTGGCGGACGGCGCCGCCGCGTCCCGCGCCGCAGCGTACGGTGACGCGTCGTGCGCGCGCGCGCCGAGTCCGGCCCCGCGCCCCGCGCCGCTCACACGTCCACATCGGGAGGGCATATGCATTGGCGCAACGCCATGACGATGGTCGCCATCCCATTCGCGGCCATCGCCGCCGCCGCCGCCGCGAGCGCGCCGACGAGCGCGCAGGCGCGCGATGAGACACGCGATCAGCGACGGGACATCTCGGACCTGCTGCTGCGCGTCAACGGACCGGTGCGCGTCGCGGCCGGCGACAGCGCGAGCACCGTCTGGGTCGTGAAGAACGACGCGACCATCGACGGCACCGTCCGCGAGCAGCTCATGGTCATCGACGGCACCGGGCGCGTCGCCGGCACCGTGCGCGGCGACGTCACGGTGATCAACGGTCATCTCGACCTCGCGCCGAGCGCGCGCGTCGGCGGGAACATCCTGCTCTACGCGAGCACGATCGCACGCGCGCCGGGCGCGCAGGTCGCGGGCACGGTGCACACGGAGACGGGCATCTCGTTCGGCGCGCGGGCGATGTGGTTCCTCTGGATCAGCATGACGCTGTTCGTCGTGCTCGCCGGGCTCGCCTTCGCGTGGATCGGGGGACGCCAGCTCGCCGAGAGCGCGGCGCTCGTCACGCACGAGCCGCTCGGCACGGCGATCGCCGCGCTCGTCCTGTGCGCCGGCCTGCCGCTGCTCGCGATGGGCGCGTTCCTCACCATCGTCGGCATCCCGTTCGGCTTCGCCGTTCTCTTCTTCGTGATCCCGGCGCTGTCGCTCGCCGGCTACGTGGTGTCGGGCACCGCGCTCGGCCGCTTCGCGCTCGAGCGCTTCGCGCCGCGCGCGGCGAGCGAGCCGGAAGCGGTCGAGGACCATCCGTTCCGCGCCGCGGCCATGGGGCTGCTGCTCTTCCAGATCGTCGCGCTCGTGCCCGGCATCGGCGGACCGCTGATCTTCCTCGCCGGGCTCGCCGGCGCGGGCGCGATCGCCTATCGCCTCTGGGCGAGCCGCCCACGCCGCACGGTCGGAGCGCCGGTGGCGACGACGGGACCGGCGACGATGGCGGGTGCGAGGGCGTGAGCGCAGGAGGTAGGGTGTAGGGGATAGGGTGTAGTGTGCAGGGTGTGGAACTGCCCCGGGACGCTCCGAGCTACGCTCTGCACGCTACATCCTGTTCCCTTCACCCTACCCCCTGCCTGGAACGTTCCCTGCTCAATGCTGGTAGTCCCAAGCATGAATGAGAGCAGGGAGATGATCCTGAGCACGGCACCGGGCACGGCATCGGGCAAGCGATCGCTGTTCGTCTCCATCCTCGCCGTCGGCAGCACGCTGGTGGCGGCGAGCTGCGCCACGCTCACCGGGCCGAGCCGGCACGCGATCGGCGCGCCGCCGACGGCGATCGGCGCCGAGGCGGCGACCTTCGCGAGCGCGTCGGGCAGCACCATCCACGCCTGGTTCGCCCAGGGGCGGCCGCATGGCGGCGCGGTGCTGCTGCTGCACGGCGTGCACGCCAACCGGCTCGTCATGCTCGACCGCGCGCGCTTCCTCCACGCGAGCGGCTACACCGTGCTCATCCCGGACTTCCAGGCGCACGGCGAGAGCCCGGGCGATCACGTCACCTTCGGCGCGCTCGAGAGCCTCGACGCGTCGGCGGCGCTCGCCTACCTCCACGAGCGCGTGCCGGGCGAGCGTGTCGGCGTGATCGGTGTCTCGATGGGCGGCGCCGCGGCGCTCGTCGGCCCGCGCGGCCCGCTCGCGGCCGACGCGTTCGTCCTCGAGTCGGTGTACCCGACGATCCGCGAGGCGACGCGCGACCGGCTGCGCGCCTGGCTCGGCCCCATCGGTCCGTCGCTCACGCCGGCGCTGCTGCGGCTCGTCGGCTCGTCCATCGGCGTCGTGCCCGACTCGCTGCGGCCGATCGAGCGCATCGGCCGCGTCGCCGCGCCGGTGCTCGTCGCCGCCGGCACCGCCGACCGCTACACGACGATCCGCGAGTCACGCGCGCTGTTCGACCGCGCGGCGTCGCCGAAGGAGTTCTGGGCGGTGGCCGGCGCCGGCCACGTGGACCTCCACGACTACGCGCCCGCCGAGTACGAGCGGCGCGTGAGCGCCTTCCTCGGCCGCTGGCTGCGCGGCGCGGCGCCCGCCGAGATCGCCGCGGCGACGGTCAACGCGGAGCCGGCAAGCCGGTAGGCGGGTAGCGCGTAGCGCGTAGCGCGTAGCGAGAGCATGACGGGCCGGCCACTGCGAGAGTGCGCCGGCCCGTCGTTGCATCCGCCCACCCGCTACGCGCTACCCGCCCTTTCTCGCACCCCCGCCAGCCCCAGCATCACCCGCGTCACCCGGAAGTGCGCCAGCGCTTCGGTCGCGATCACCGTTCCGACGATCGAGAGCGCGCTGACGGCGGCGACCTTGGCGCCGAGTGGCAGGCTCGTCGGGATGACGGCGACGGCGGCGGCGACGACCACCGGCTGGTGGACGAGGTACCAGGCGTAGGAGCGGTCGCGCGCCCAGACGAAGAGCGGCGGGTCGCGCCACCGCACCCGTCGCGCGACGCCGATGACGAAGACGACCCACGCCCACGCACCCACGCCGTAGATGGACCAGAAGGCGAGGTAGCCGGTGGAGTAGGGCTCGGGGATGCCGTTCGGCAGCAGGCCGCGCCACGCCATCGCCCACAGCGCCGCCGACATCGCGATGGCGAACCTGGCCGCGCTCTTCCACTGCTGGTCCAGGTCGGTGAGGAACGCGGGCTCGGCGGCGAGCATGTAGCCGTAGACGAAGGCGACGAACAGGATCGCGTGATTCGCCCAGTCCACCGTCAGCGCCGCCCGCGCCGGCAGCAGCCACCAGAGCACGTGTCGCTCGAGGACGAGCGGCGCCGCCAGCCAGAGCAGCCCGAACGGTCCCGCGCACCACGTCGCGATCCGCCGCAGCTGCAGCCGGCCGCGCTCGCTGCGCCAGTAGCGGAAGAGCGGCAGCGCGACGAGCGAGTAGACGAGCAGGTGGCCGAGGAACCAGAGGTGGTGCCAGGAGAAGTTGCCCTGCGGGTAGATGCCGTCGAAGAAGTGCGGGTAGAACGCGACGAGCGAGCCGGTGAACTGTCCGCGCAGCCGCCGCTCGAGGTACACCTGCGGCGGCACGAGCAGGAGCACGCCGAGTACGAGCGGGATGCCGAGCCGCACGAAGCGCTCGCGCACGAAGCGCCGGTTCGGCCGCCGCTCGAGCGCGTAGCAGCTGCTCCAGCCGGCGACCAGGAACATCATCGGCATGATCCACGGCGCGAAGAAGACGACGACCTCGCCCGCGAGCCGGCTCCGCACGGGATTGGAGACGTGCCACTCGTCCCACGGGTTGAAGACCTCGCCGAGGTGGATGACGAGCACGGCGCAGATGCCGAGCACGCGCAGCCAGTCGAGCGTCAGGTTGCGCGGACGCGTCGGAGTTGGTGGTGCTGGTGCCTCGCTCGGCGCCGGCGATGGCGCGGCGGTGGCCGTGAGGGCCGGAGGGGCGATCGAGGTCTGAGGCGCGACGCTCTCCATGGCATCCACGATGCGGCGCACGACGGGCGGCGCGGAGTCGGCCATCCCCTGACTCCCGGCGCCGGCGACCGACGGCATCCTACCCGAGGCGGCACATGCACGCACCACCCCAGGGCGGTGAGGTTCCCATGCAGTACTTCCCGGACCGTCGTCAGGCCGGCCAGTCGCTCGCGGCCCACCTGCTTCGCTACGCCGGCCAGCGCGACCTGATCGTCCTCGCGCTGCCGCGCGGCGGCGTGCCGGTGGCCTACGAGGTCGCGCTCGCCCTCCACGCGCCGCTCGACATCGTCGTCGTGCGCAAGCTCGGCGTCCCCGGCCACGCCGAGCTGGCGATGGGCGCGATCGCCGGCGGCAAGGTGTGCGTGCTCAACCGCGAGCTGCTGCGCGACCTGCGCATCGAGAACGCGGCGATCGACCACGCCGTCACCATCGAGCGCGAGGAGCTGCGGCGGCGCGAGCGGGTGTATCGTGGCGAGCGCCCGTCGCCCAACGTCGCCGGCAAGACGGTCATCCTCGTGGACGACGGCCTCGCGACGGGGGCGACGATGTCCGCCGCCGTCGCCGCGGTCGAGCGCCAGCACGCCGCCGACGTCGTCGTCGCCGCGCCCGTCGCGTCGCGCGAGGCCGTTGCGCAGATGCGGGCGGCGGGCCTCACCGTCGTCGTCGTGCTCACGCCCGAGCCGTTCCACGGCGTCAGCCTCTGGTACGACGACTTCGAGCAGACGAGCGACGCCGAGGTGCGCTCGCTGCTCGACGCGGCGTGGCAGCGTGAGGCGGCGGCCGGCACCGCGGTGGCGGCGCCTCCGCCGCCGGTCGCACCGGTCGAACCGCGCGACGATCTCGCCGAGTTGCGGTAGGGCGACCGCCCGACCGCCGTTCGTCAGCGCGCGATCAGCGCTTCCCGCCGTGGTGCGCCGTCATCGGACGGCGCGCGTTGGCATCGCTCGTCGTCGGGTTCGCGCCGCCCGGCCCCGCCGCGCCGTGCCGGGCGACCGGGATCGTGAACGAGAACGTCGTCCCCTCGCCGACGGTGCTCGTGACGCCGATCGTGCCGTCGTGCGCCTCGACGATGCCCTTCGCGATCGCGAGGCCGAGCCCCGCGCCGGCGCGCCCCTGCGTGCGCACCTGCCAGTAGCGGTCGAAGATGTGCGTCAGGTGCTCGGCGGAGATGCCGGGCCCGGTGTCGCTCACGCTGAAGCGGACGAGCGGCTCGGAGCGCGGCCCGTCGGCGCCGACGGCGTCGGCGCGCACCCCCACCCGCCCGCCGGCCGGCGTGAACTTCACCGCGTTGCCGATGAGGTTGAGCAGCACCTGCACGACGCGCTCGTGGTCGGCCTCGATCGCCGGCATCAACGCCGCCGGTTCGCGCACCACGAGCTCGATCCCCGCGTCCCGCGCCTGCACGATCATCAGCTCGCGCACCGTGTCGAGCACGGCGGAGACACCGACCGGATGACGGTCGAGCGCCAGCCGCCCCGCCTCGATGCTCGTGACGTCGAGCAGGTCGCGGATGATGCGCTGCATCCAGTCGGCGGAGCGCTGGATGATCTCCGCCATCGAGCGCACGCCCTCGGTGGACGGCGGCTCGGGGTCGAGGAGGGCGCCGGCGCACATGTTGATCGTGCTGAGCGGGTTGCGCAGGTCGTGCGAGACGACGCCGAGCACCTCGTCGCGCCCGCGCGTGGCGCGGAGCGCCTGCTCGTACAGCCGCGCGTTGTCGATCGCGAGCGCGGCCCGGCGCGCCAGCTCGCCGGCGAGCTCGAGGTCGGTGTCGTCGAGCGTGCGGTGCATCGCGCCGCAGGTGAGGACGCCGAGCACGTGGCCGCGCGCCGCGACCGGGATGTACATCACCGACTTCGCCGCGACGCGGCGGAGCATCTCCGCGTGCGTCTCGTCCACGACGGCGGCGCGGATCTGCTCCTCGGTGACGCCGCGCATCAGCGTCGGCCGGCCCGACCGGCGCACCGCGGTGACGGGGTGCGTCTCGATCCGCGTCGGCGGGTAGCGGCGCCGCATCTCGCGCAGCTGCTCCGCCTGGGCGGGGTCCGCGTGCGCGATCGCGCACTGCACGTGCGCGCCGTCGTTGCCGTCGTCGCCGTCGTCGCCCGTCCACACCTCGATCATGCACAGGTCGCCGAGCGCGGGCACGCCGAGGCGCACGACCGCCGCCAGCGTCTGCTCGACGTCGAGCGACGCGGCGAGCGCCGCGCCCGCCTCCGATAGGAAGCGCTGGCGGTCCTCGGCGCGCTTCCGCTCCGTGACGTCGCGCACGACAGCCGTGTAGAGCACCCCGTCCGCCGTGTGCAGCTTGGAGATGGACGCCTCGGCGGGAAACTCCTCGCCGTTGCGGCGGCGCCCGGCGACCTCGCGGCGGTGGCCCATGCGGCGCGCCGTCTCGGCCGTTCGCCCGAAGTCGGCCACGTAGCCGCGGTGCGCCGCCCGCGTCCGCTCCGGCAGCAGGATGTCGAGCGGCTGCCCCATCATCTCGTGCGCGGCGTAGCCGAAGATCTGCTCGGCGCCGGTGTTGAAGTGGACGATGCGCTGCGACTCGTCCACCGTGACGATCGCGTCGGCGGCGATGGCGAGGATGCCGGAGAACTTCGCCTCCGACGCCCGCAGCGCCGCCTCGATCTCCTTCCGCTCGCTGACGTCGCGCCCCTCGGCGATCACCATCACCGTCGCGCCGGTGGGGCCGCGCATCGGCTTGCACGACATGTCGAGAACGGCCGTCGCGCCCTCGCGCCCGTGCACCGCGCTCTCGAAGCGCACGAATGCCCCCGCCGCCGCCGAGGCGACCGCGTCGCGGACGTGCTCGCGGTCGCCGGCGCTCCACAGCGGGAGCTCCCAGAACGGGCGGCCGAGCGCTGCCTCCGGCGCCCCGCCGAGGAAGGCGAGGGCGGTGTCGTTCAGCTCGACGCACGCGCCGGCCGGCGTCAGCAGCGCCGTGAACTGGAACGTCTGGTCGAAGACGGCGTGGAAGCGCTGCTCGGCCGCGCGCGCCGCCTGCTCCATGCGCGCGCGCGCCACGATGTCGCTCTGGATCGAGCGGCGCGCGTAGAGCCCGAGCGCGCCGCCGGCGATCAGCAGCGCCAGGACGACGACTGTCGCCTCGCTCGCGCTCTCCGCCTGCGACTCGGCGCGCGCCACGAGCAGATCGCGCTCGCTCGCGTCCGCGGAATCGAGCGTGGCGAGGATGCGCGCCGTCTGCGCCCGTTCGCCGCGGGCCGTGAGCGCCGAATCCACCGCCCGGGCCGGGGCGACGACGCCGCGCTGCGCGATCACGGCCGCGACCGCGCCGCGCACGTGCCGCTCGCGCGTCGCGAGCAGCCCGCGGAGCGCGTCGAGGCGCTGCCGCTGCACGGGCTCGTCGGCGCTCAGGACCGCCGCGCGCGACGCCGCGTCGCGGCTCCGCGCGAACGCGCTGCTCAGCGCCGAGTCCGTGACCGGGTCGCTCGCGGCGAGCGCGGCGTGGAGCGCGGCGGCCTCCGACTGCGCGAGCCCGGCGCGCACCGCCGCGATCGCGGCGCGGGTGTCGTGCGTGTGCGCGACCCAGTCGGCCGAGTACACGAGACGGCGGAGGCTGGCCACGCTCGCGGCCCCCATGACCGTGAGCAGCACGACCCCCACGCCGAGCGTGAGAGTCACCTTGCGGTTCATGGCCCGCGATGCCCGCTGGACCCGACCGGCCGCGGCTGTGCTCGTGTCCGACTCTGGTGCCACCGTCATTCGCTCACGGAAAACCGACGCTCAAAGATGCGCCCACGGTCACCTGTGAGTCCAGTCGTTTCGCCCGGCGCGCGGCGGCCGGACCGTCTTTACCTGACAGACCATGTCGCCGGCGCTCGTGAGATTTGACCCGTCAGCCGCCCCACCCGCCGTCGGGAGGAGATCATGCACGCGCACACCATTCTCGCCACGCGCATCTCCGGCGCCCTCGGCGAGGCGCGCGCCCGTGAGGTGGTCGTTCCGATCGAGACCACGGTCGTCGGCCGCGAAGACGCCATGTCGCCGCTCGAGCTGCTGCTCGCCGCCGTCGCGGGTGGCGTGCTCGCCGGCGTGGAGCAGGCCGCCGCGACGCTGTCGTTCCACCTCGCTGGCGCCTCGGTCGAGGTCTGCGGCGTCTGCACCGGCCACGCGACGACGCTCGCCGTCGAGTACGACCTGTCGGTCGAGACTGACGAAACGGACGGCCGGCTCGTGCAGTTCCACGAGCACGTCCGCCACGCCGAGGGCCTGCTGCGGCTCGGCGCACTCGGCGCGCACCTCACCGGCCGCGTGCGGCGGCGGCGCGCTATGACGACGGCGACGGCGGCGCCGGATGAGCGTGGCGACGAGGCGTCGCCTCCGGCGCGTAGCTCCGGCGGAGAAAGCGCCGCAGCAGCGGCCGCTTCGCCGCGTCGGTGAGCGCAATGTAGGCCGCTGTCGCGCCCGCGACGTAAAGGTAGAACGCCGCCGGCAGCGGCACGAAGCCGAGCAGCCGCGCGAGCGGCGTCGCCGGCAGCACCAGCCCCACCACGACCACGCCCAGCACCGTCGCCACGAGCGCGCGGCTCGGTCGGCTGCGCAGCGGGCTGCGCGCGGTGCGGATGGAGAAGAGCACCAGCGTCTGCGTCGTCAGCGACTCCACGAACCATCCGCTGTGAAACGCCGCCGGCGACGAGTGGAAGAGCGCGAGCAGCACCGCGAACGTCAGGAAGTCGAACAGGGAGCTGATCGGCCCGACGACGAGCATGAAGCGCCGCAGCACCCCGACGTCCCACCGGTGCGGCCGCGCCACGTACTCGGCGTCCACGTGGTCGGTGGGGATCGTGACCTGCGCGACGTCGTAGAGGAAGTTGTTGAGCAGGATCTGCGTCGGCAGCATCGGCAGGAAGGGGAGCACGAGCGACGCGACCGCCATGCTGACCATGTTGCCGAAGTTCGAGCTCGTCCCCATCAGCAGGTACTTCATCGTGTTGCCGAACGCCGTGCGCCCCTCGATGATCCCGGCGTGGAGCACGTCGAGCCCGCGCTCGGTGAGGATGACGTCGGCGGCGTCCCTGGCCACGTCGGCGGCGCCCGACACCGAGATGCCGACGTCGGCCGCCCGCAGCGCCGGTGCGTCGTTGATGCCGTCGCCGAGGAAGCCGACCACGTGGCTGCGGCTCCGCAGCGCCGCGATCAGGCGCGTCTTCTGCGCCGGCGTGAGCCGCGCGAACCCCGCCGCCCGCTCGGCCACGTGCGCGAGCGCTCCGTCGGTCATCCGCTCGACCTCCGCCCCCGTCACGACGCGCTCCCCCTCCAGGCCGACCTCGGCGCAGACGCGCTCCGTGATCACCGCGTCGTCGCCGCTCAGCACGAGCACGCGCACGCCGTCGCGCGCCAGCCGGCGCACCACGTCGCCGACGCCCGGGAGCGGCGGATCGCGGAAGGCGAGGAAGCCGGCGAGCACGAGGTCGCGCTCGTCGGCGAGCGCGTACGCCGGCTGCACGTCCACCACGCGCGACGCGACGGCGACGACGCGGTAGCCGTCCCCGCTCAGCGCGCGCACGAGCGCCGCGCAGCGGTCGCGGGCGGCGTCGTCCATCGGCACGCGCTCCTCCGTCCCCCGCTCGTACGCGACGCAGGCGGCGACGACGGACTCGGGCGCGCCCTTCGTCGTCAGCAGCCGCTGTCCGTTCCCCTCGACGACGACCGACAGCCGCCGCCGCTCGAAGTCGAACGGCAGCTCGTCGAGCTTCCGGTAGTCGGGCAGCGCCGGCGGTGGGGGCGCGGCCAGGATCGCCGCGTCGAGCGGGCTGCGCACGCCGGTCTCGAAGCGCGCGTTGAGCCAGCCCAGCGCGAAGGCGCGCGGCGCGTCGCCGCTGCCGTCGGGCGCCACCGCCCGCGCGAACCGCACGTCGCCGCTCGTCAGCGTCCCTGTCTTGTCGCTGCACAGGACGTCGATGCTGCCGAGGTTCTGGATCGCCGGCAGGTGCTTCACGATCACGTGCCGCCGCGACATCCGCACGGCGCCGTTGGCGAGGGTGACGGTCGTGATCATCGGCAGGAACTCGGGCACGAGCCCGACCGCCAGCGCGATCGCGAACAGCATCGTCTCGAGCGGGTCGCGTCGCAGCGCGATGCCGGCCAGCACCACCAGCAGCGTCAGGAAGACGACGGCCTGCAGGATGAGGTGCGAGAAGCGCCGCAGCCCGCGCTCGAACTCCGTGTCCGGCGGCCGCTCGGCGAGCCGCGCCGCGATGTCGCCGAACTGCGTCGCCCGGCCGGTGCGGATCACGAGCGCCGTCGCCGTGCCGCTCACCACCGACGTGCCGAGGAACACCGTGCCGCGGTCGAGCGGGTCGTGGTCGGCGGCGGAGGCGGGCGAGACTTCCTTCTCCGCCGGCATGGACTCGCCGGTGAGCGCCGCCTGCTGCACGTGGAGGTCGCGCGCGTCGAGCAGCCGCGCGTCGGCGGGCACGAGCGCGCCGGCGGCGAGCCGGACGACGTCGCCGACGACGACCGTGCGCCGGTCCACCTCGGTCCACGCGCCTTCGCGCCGCACCGTCGCCGTCGGCGCGACGACGGAGCGCAGCGCCTCGGCGGCGCGCGTGGACCGGTACGTCTGGACGAAGTCGAGCGCCGCGCTCAGCACTACCATCACGACGATGATGATCGCGTCCGCGACCTCGCCGGCGAGCGCCGCGACGATGCTGGCGAGGACGAGGATGCCGATGAGCGGGCTGGCGAGCGGGCGCGCCACGGCGCGCACGAGCGTCCGCCGCGGCCTCGGCGCGGGCTCGTTCGGCCCGCTCGCCGCCAGCCGCCGCGCCGCTTCGGCCGCGGTCAGCCCGGCGTCGGTCACGACCGTCGCCGCGGCGGCGGCCGACGCGTCGTACCGGCCCGCCGATCGGGCGCTGGCGTCGGGCGTCGGCGCGGCTGCGGTCATCGGGCGGCCTCGTTGCGGCGGGATTGGCGAGCGCGGGCGAGCGCGGCGGCGCGGGCCGCGGCAACCATGCGCGCCCGCCGCGCGTTGCGCCGTAAGGGGTCGCCTGACTGCGACCCCCGACCGACGGCGCGAGTGTGAGATGCAGTCCACCCGATCTGGTGAGGATCCCATGTCTGCCAATCGCCACGCGACGGACGAGCGTGCTACCGCCGGCGCGGCGTCCGGCACCGCGTTCGGCGCCGCTGCCGCGGTCGCGGCGTCGCGCCCCCGGGCCGCCACGCCCGCGCCGCTCGCGCCCGGCGCGACGGTGCTGCTCGCGGTGGACGCCAGCACGCTCGCCGAGTCCGCGGCGCAGGTCGCGCTCGACCTCGCCGAGCGCCGCGGCGCGCGCATCCACGTGCTGAGCGTCGTGGACACGCGGCCGGCGCCGATCCCGCCCCCGGTGGATCTCGCGCTCGCCCTCGCCGACGGCGCGTACGGCGAGGCGCTGCACGCGGAGCAGAAGCGCGAGATCCGGTCGAAGCTCTCGGCGAAGCTGCAGCGGTCGCTCGACTGGCCGGTGGAGGTCGCGCTCGGCACGCCGTCGCACGCCATCGCCGCCGAGGCGCGGCGCCTGGGCGCCGACCTCGTCGTGCTCGGCCTGCGGCGCCACCGCGCCCTCGAGCGCGCCCTGAACGACGAGACGGCGCTCAACGTGATGCGGACCGCGCCCTGCCCGGTCCTCGGCGTGACGCCGGAGCTGACCACGCTCCCGCAGCGCGCGCTCGTCGGCGTGGACTTCAGCCGCGCCAGCCTCACCGCGGCGCGCATCGTCCGCTCCCTCGTCGCCGACGGCGGCACGCTCGTCCTCGCGTACGTCCCGCCGCCGGCCACCGGCTACCTGCCGGACGACGGCGAGCGCGTGATCCACGAGCTGGGCGTGTCGGCGGCGTTCACCTGGTTCGCCGGGGAGCTCGGCGCGGACGCCGGCCCGCGCATCGATCGCGTCGTCGTCGAGCGCGACCCGGGGCGGACGGTGTCGGAGCAGCTGCTCACCTACGCCGACGGCGCGGGCGTGGACATGATCGCGCTCGGGAGCGTCCGCCACGGCCGCATCGAGCGGTGGGTGCTCGGCAGCGTCACGACCGATATCGCGCGCGACGGGAGCTACCCGCTGCTCGCCGTTCCGCCGCGCGATCCGGCGGCGACCTGAGGGCGCCGCCGTGATCCCGGCGGCGCCGTGAGAGGGTCGGCCGCCCCGGTCGAGCGGGGCGGGGGCGACGCGGACCAGACCGCGGTCGCCCAGGCCGCGACCGTGCGTGCGCTGCACGCCCGCCGCGCCCGCGTGCTCATCGCGGTGCTCATCGCGGGGCTGGCGTGGGCGTGCGCGCCCTACCTCGCCGGTCTGCTCGGCGCCGTCATCCTGTACGTGCTGTGCGCGCCGGCTTACCGCCGCCTCGCGCCGCGCTTCGGCGCGCGGACCGCCGCGTTCGCGCTCACCGTCGCCGCCGCGGTGCTGCTCGTCGCGCCGCTGCTCTGGCTGGCGGCGACGGCGCTGCAGGAAGCGCCCGGCGCCGTCGAGCGCGTCGCCGCGAGCCGGCTGTTCGCGCGCGCCGCCGCGCTCCGCCTCGGCCCGATCGACGTCGGCGTCGAGCTCGAGCGCGCGAGCCACGGCATCGTCGCCTGGGCGTCGGCGCGCGCCTTCGACGTCGCCGGCAGCGTCACGCGCGCGCTGCTCAACCTCCTCCTCGCGCTCGTCGGGCTCTACTACCTGCTCCCGTCGGCGGGCGCGCTCTGGACGCAGCTGCGGCCGCTCGTCCCGTTCTCGCCGCGCGGCGCGGAAGCGCTCCGCGAGCGCTTCGCCTCCGCCACCGAGGCGACGCTGCTCGGCATCGCCGCCACGGCGCTCAGCCAGGGGCTCGTCGTCGGGCTCGCGTTCTGGGCGGTCGGGCTTCCGAACCCGCTCGTCTGGGGCGTCGTCACGGGCGCGGTGTCCATCCTCCCGATCCTCGGCAGCTCGCTCGTCTGGGTGCCGGGCACGCTCGTGCTCGCGTCGGACGGACGGTACGGCGCGGCGATCGCCCTCGCGCTCGTCGGGCTCATCGTCGCGTCGAACGTGGACAACATCGTACGTCCGTCCGTCTACCGCCGCGTCTCGGGCATCCACCCCATGGCGACGCTCGTCGGCGCGTTCGCCGGCGTCGAGCTGCTCGGCATCCCCGGGCTCCTCATCGGTCCGCTCGCGATCACCTACTGCGTCGAGCTGATCCGGCTCTATCACGCCGAGTACGAGTCGTGAGCGGGCGTCGCGGCGGCGGGCGCGGGCGCACGCGTCGGTAAACGTCAGCGTTTCCCCGACTATTGCGCTCCGCCGTTCGCCGCACAATAGTCGAGAAGAGCCGCGGCACCGCGCGTATTCGACGCGCGGTGCCGCGTCGCACCAGTTGGCAGGAGCGCGCCGTGACGACCGATTCCCGCCGGGGACGTCTCCCGGGCCTGCTCGTGAGTCTGCTCCCCGTGGCGTTGGCGCTGGCGCTCGTCGCCGCGCCGGCGGTCGTCCGTGCCCAGGGTCAGACTGCGAAGGTCGCACCCCCGGACACCGGCGCGATCACACCGGCGATGATCGCCGACGGGCGCGGGCTCTTCCACGGCGCCGGTGGCTGCCATGCCTGTCATGGCGAGAAGCTCGAGGGGACGCCGATCGCGCCGACGCTGCGCGCGCACAAGTGGAGGGATGCCGTGGACGGCACGCTCCCCGAGATCTACCGTGTGATCACCCACGGCGTGGAGGGCACCGCGATGGTGTCCCACCCTGGTGGGATGAGCGATGCGCAGGCGATCGAGATCGCGTCGTACATCTGGGCCGTGAACAACCGCGGGGCGAAGCCCTGACCACTTTCAGCGGCCGGCCGCCGCCGCTGCTCGGGCACGCCGACCGCTGAAGAGAGCCGCGACCGACGGCGGTCCCGGTACGACGGGCCACGCGCCACGCTTCCCCTCCAGCGGATGGTGGCCGATGACGTACCCTTCAGTCGCGCGCGCCGGCTTCTCGCTTCTCCTCGTCACCGCGCTCGCCGTCCCACTCGGCGTCGCCCACTCCTCGCCGGCGCCGCGCGCGTCCGGCGCTCCTTCACGCGACGCCGCGCGCGATGCCGCGCGTTACGTCGACGCGCGCCACGCCATCGTGCCCCGCGCGCTCGCCGACGCGCTGCTCGGGCTCGCCGACGTCCGCGCCGCCGACGCCCGCGTCGCCAGCGTGCACGCGGCGAGCTGGAAGAAGATCCCGAGCTTCGCGCGCCAGACGAAGCTCGCCTGCGCCGCCTGTCACTATCAGTTCCTCGAGCTCACGCCCTTCGGCCGCCGCTTCAAGCTGAACGGCTACACGCTGTCGGGACTCCAGAACATTCCCGGCCGCACGGGCGGCGACTCCACGACCGAGACGCTCCGTCTCGCCCCGATCCCGCCGGCGTCGGCGATGGCGATCGCGTCGCTCACCCAGGTGCGCACGGCGGTGCCGGGGACGCAGAACGCGGTCACGACCTTCCCCGATCAGCTCAGCCTCTTCCTCGGTGGCGAGGTGACGCCGAAAGTCGGCGCGTTCGTGCAGTTCACCTACGCCGCGCCCGACGCCTCCATCGGCATCGACAACGTGGACCTCCGCTTCGCGAGCTCGACGATGCTCGCGTCGAAGGAGCTGCTCTTCGGCGTGACGCTGCACAACAACCCGACCGTGCAGGACGTCTGGAACACGGTCCCCGCGTGGGGCTTCCCGTTCGTCTCCTCGCCGGTGGCGCCGGCGCCGGCGGCGAGCGCGCTCGTGGACGGGGTGCTCGGACAGCAGGTGCTCGGCCTCGGCGCGTACGGGCTCTGGGACAATCTCCTCTATGCCGAGTTCACCGCGTATCGCTCGGCGCCGCAGGGCGGGTCGCAGCCCGCCGACAGCACGGCCGAGAACACCACCCGCAACATCGCTCCGTACTGGCGGGTCGCGCTGCAGCACCAGTTCGGCTCGACCTATCTCATGCTCGGGAGCTACGGCGTGGTCGGCGAGCTCTATCCGACCGGCGTCACCGGCTCGACGAACCGCTACACCGACGTCGCCGGCGATCTGCAGCTCGAGCGGCCGTTCGGCCAGGCCGCCATGGGCGGGCCCGGCGGCGTGCTCATCGTCCGCTCGACGGTCATCCACGAGAAGCAGCGGCTCGACGCATTCTTCAACGCGGCGGAGCCCGGTGCCGCCAACCCGACGAACACGCTCACGACCTTCCGCGTCAACGCGTCGTATCAGCCGTCGGGCTTCTACGATCTCTCGCTCGGCTACTTCGACGTCACCGGCAGCCGCGATCCGCTGCTCTACCCGCCCGACGCGATCACCGGCAGCGCCTCGGGCCGCCCCAACAGCTCCGGCGTCGTCGGCGAGCTGGACGTCAATCCGTGGCAGAACGTGCGCGTCGGCGCGCAGTACACGGCCTACGGCCGCTTCAACGGCGGCTCGAGCTCCTACGACGGCGCGGGCCGGAAGGCGTCGGACAACAACACGCTGTACGTGTTCACCTGGCTGGTGTTCTGAGAAGCGGCGCTCGGCTCTCGGCGCCTTCCAGATGACAGGATGGACAGGATGAACAGGATCCTGTCCATCCTGTTCATCCTGTCCGAACGCCGAGCCGGTGGTGGCCGCGGATCGCGCGGAAGAGCGAAGATGCTGTCTTCTCTCCGTCATCCTTCGCTTCGCTCAGGATGACGGAGAAAGTGCGCAACCGATGACGGCGAAGGGGCAGTATCCGCGTTCATCCGCGTGCATCCGCGGCGCCGCTGTCAGCCGAGAGCCGAGCGCCGCGCTACTCCAGCGCCCGTTCCAGCGCCGCGTCGCGGCCGTAGAGATCGGCGTAGAAGTGCACGGTCCCATCGCTCGAGCGAGCGACGGTCGCGTAGAGGACGTACACGGTGACCGGGCGCTCGAGCTTCACGCGCTGCGTCGGCTGGCCTTCCGCCGCCGCCGCCTCGATCGCGGTGCGGTCCCAGCCGGGCTGGCCGCGCAGCACGAGCTCCGCGAGCCCCATCGGATCCTCGATGCGGATGCAGCCGTGGCTGAAGTCGCGCCGCGTCTCGGCGAACAGCTGGGTCGCCGGCGTGCCGTGCAGATACACGTTGTAGCTGTTCGGGAAGACGAACTTCACCGGGCCGAGCGCGTTCCGCGGGTTCGGCCGCTGACGGATGCGCAGCGTCCCCGTGGCGACACGATCGAGATTGTGCGCGGTGAGCGGGTAGACGACGGCGTCGAAGTCGCCGCCGCGGACGATCTCCAGCTCCTCGCGCTCGAAGTAGCCCGGCTTCCGGCGAATGTCGGGGATGACCTCGTTGCGGGCGATGCTCGGCGGCACGTCCCAGTAGGGACGGAAGACGACCTCGCGCATCGTGCCGGTGAACACCGGCGTCGCCCGCCGCCGTCCGGCCTGCCCGACGATGACGTTCATCCGTAGCAGCGGGTGCGCCGCCGTCGCGTCGTGCTCGAACACGTAGAGCCGGAATGCGGGCGCGTTCACGACCGCGTAGCGCTCCGGCGGCGTGTCGGGCATCCACCGCCAGCGCTCGAGCGTCAGCTCGATCTGGCGCACGCGGCGCGCGAGCGGGACCCGCAGCGCCGCCATCGTCTCGCGGCCGGCCACGCCGTCGGCCGCGAGCCCGTGGCGCCGCTGGAACGCCGTCACCGCCTCGGCCAGCGCCGGTGTGTAGCGCGCGCCGGCGAGCGAGTTCGCCGCGAGCGAATCCGCCGCGAGCGAATCCGTCTCCGCCGCGGCCGGCGTCATGTCGCCTAACGCGACGAGCAGCCGCCGCAGCGCCGGCGCGTCGGCGTAGCGGGCGCCGGGGCGGAGCGCCACGCGCGTCGCCGCCGGTGGTCGGAGGCTCGAGTCCGCCGCCAGCGCGCGGTAGCGCGCCAGCACCTCCTTCAGCGCGGCGTAGCCGGCGTACGGCGGCTCGGCCGCCGTCACGACCCCGTCGGGGCTCGGCGCGTGGCTCGTCGCGACCACCAGCTCGGCGAGATTGAGCCCGCGGTGCGCGTCGGGCAGGTCGAAGCCGAGCCCGCGCGGATTGGCGCGGCCCGCGTGCAGGTCGGCGATCAGGTGCAGCACCGCGCGCGAGAGCGCGACGTCGAAGCGCGCGAGCCGCGCCGAGTCCGCACCGCCGGCGGCGCCGACACCGCCGCTGGCGCTGGCGCGATCGGCGGCGTCGAGCTCGGCGCGCGCGGCCGCGAGCGCGTCGACGTCGTAGTCGCGCGGGTCGAGCCCTCGCGTCCGGACGTCGCCCAGCAGCGCGATGACGTCCCGCGCCTGCGGCGTCGCCCGCCCGCCGGTCGTCCAGAGCGGCCGCGCGGCGTCGCCGGCGTAGAGCTGCCGCAGCGCCGCGTGCCGGGCCGGCCACCGCTCCACCGCCGCCGCGGCGAGCCGCCGCGCGGCGATCACGAACGCGTCGCCGCCTGGCTCCTGCGCGCGCGCCGGCGTGACGAGCGCGAGCGGTAGCAGGACGAGCAGAGTGACGGCGAAGAAGCGAGCACGCGTCGGTCGCGACACGG
>DATMHT010000384.1:0-3667 GCA_035554795.1 Gemmatimonadaceae bacterium
CGCTCGCTCCATCGTGAGACATCCTCTGTGGGAGGCAACCATGGTCGAACGGTTCGGCGTGCTCGGGTTCCTCGGGATCGTCATCCTGTTCGCGTGGGCGATCGGGTGGGTCGTCTTCGGCCTGCACGAGGCGCCGTACCATCTGCTCTTCCCGATCGGCGTCATCATGCTGGTCGTCCAGGGCGTGCGGCGCGTGCATCACCCGGCGCCACCGCCGCAGTAGACGCGGGACGGGGACGCGGGACGGGGACGCGGGACGTGGTGAGGGCGATAAGCTACCCCCGCCCGCGGTCCGCGGCGACGGCGCCCACATTCCGGCGGTGCGCGGCTAGATTTTCGAAGGCGCCCCCGCGGCGCCCTCTTCAGCCGGAGACGCGCCCGTGTTCCGCCCCGTCGCCGTCCGTTCTCAGACGCTTCTCGCCGGCGCCGCGCTCGTCGCGGCGGCGGCCACCACCGTCGTGCGGCCGGCCGCGGCGCAGATCGCGCCGCAGGAGTACGCCGACCGCCGCGCCGCGCTCGCCGCCGACCTTCCCGACGGCGTCACGCTCGCGCTCGGCGCCCCGGAGCCGGAGGAGAACTACCTCTCCTTCAACCAGTCGGCGCGCTTCCTCTACCTCACCGGCATCCGCGAGCCCGGCGCCGCGCTCGTCATCGTCAAGCGCGGCCGGCGGGTCGCGCCGACGCTCTTCGTGCAGCCGAGCGACCCGTCGAAGGAGGTGTGGACGGGACATCGCATCGGCGTGGCCGGCGCCGCGCGACTGACCGGACTGCCGGCGCGCCCGTCGGGCGACCTCCAGAAGGTGCTCGACTCGCTGCTTGCCACCGGCGCGAGCCTGCACGTCGTCGCGAACGTGAGCGAGGAAGGGTCGCCGCCGGCCGCCGAGCAGGATCTCGTCCGCGGCTTCGCCGAGCGGCACCGCCGGGTCGGTGTGGACGCGACCCCGACCGCGATCGTGGACCGGCTGCGCGGCCAGAAGAGCGCCGCGGAGCTCGACCTCATCCGCCGCGCCGTCGCGATCACGGTGGACGCGCAGCGCGAGGCGATCGCGGCGGTGAAGCCGGGCATGAACGAGTTCGAGCTGCAGGCGCTGATCGAGTACACCTTCCGCCGCAACGGCGCCGACCGGCCGTCGTTCTCGTCCATCGTCGGCTCGGGGCCGAACGCGACGACGCTGCACTACAACGCCGACGACCGCTTCATGCAGCCCGGCGACATGGTCGTCATGGACGTCGGCGCGAGCTACCGCGGCTACGCGGCCGACGTGACGCGCTCGGTGCCGGTGAGCGGAAAGTTCACCGCCGACCAGCGCGCGATCTACCAGCTCGTGCGCGACGCGCAGCGCGCCGCCGAATCGCGCGCTCAGATCGGCTCCACGAAGCAGGAGCTCGCCGACACGGCCGCGGCGACGATCGCCGCCGGCCTCGCCCGGCTCGGCCTCATCGAGTCGCCGACGGCGACGTACGACTGCGCCGAGGAAGGGCAGCGCAGCTGCCCGCAGTACCGGCTCTACTACATGCACGGCCTCGGACACGGGATCGGCCTCGACGTGCACGACCCCGACCAGTACGACGACGAGCGGATCGCGGTCGGCAGCGCGTTCACGATCGAGCCCGGCGTCTACGTGCGCGCGAACCTGCTCGAGATCCTGCCGGACACGCGACGCAACCGCGCCCTCGCCGCGAAGATCGGCGCCGCCGTCGCGCGCTACGCCAACATCGGCGTCCGCATCGAGGACGACTACATCGCCACCGCGCACGGCGTCGAGTGGGTCTCGCGCGCCCCACGCGAAGCCGACGAGATCGAGGCCACCATCGCCGCGCGGGCGAGCGACGCGCTGACGCGCCGCGATTCGACGAAGGTCGAGTGGTACAGGAAGACCGAGGGCCTGGGGCCGTAGGACCTTAGGCCTGCACTGCACACCTGACAGCTCCCAACCGCGGTTCCAGACCAGACGACTCTCACCGCTCGCCAAGCCCCAGGCGCTACGCCCTATGCCCTCCATCTGCTATCTCGACGGCCAGTTCATCGACCGCTCCCGTGCCGCCGTCTCCGTGGACGACCGCGGCTTCCTCTTCGGCGACGGCGTCTACGAGGTGACGCGCGCGCGCGGCGGGCGGCTGTTCGAGGGGGAGCGTCACGCGGCCCGCCTCGAGCGCAACCTCCGCGAGCTCGGCCTCGTGCTGCCGGCCGGGACGACGACGGCGACGCTCAACGACGTCGGCCAGCGCCTGCTGCGCGACAACGGACTCGCGGCCGGCGAGGCGCTGATCTACTTCCAGGTGACCCGTGGCGTCGCGCCACGGATGCACCAGTTCCCGCCCGCCGGCACGCCGGCGACGGTGTACGTCAGCGTCGGCGCCTTCCTGCCGCCCGACGCCGTGCGCGCGCGCGGCGCCGCCTGCGTGACCTACCCCGACATCCGCTGGGCGCGCTGCGACATGAAGGTCGTCAACCTGCTGCCGAACGTGCTCGCCAAGCAGGACGCGGCGAGCAAGGGCGCCTACGAGGCGATCTTCGTCCGCGAGGACGGCACGGTGACCGAGGGCGCGAGCACGAACGTCTTCGCGGTGGTGGACGGCGAGCTGCGCACGCACCCGAAGTCGAACCGCATCCTGCCCGGCGTCACGCGCGACGTCCTGATCGAGGTCGCGGCCGCCGAGGGTGTCGCGGTGCGCGAGGAGCCGTTCGACGTCGCGGCGCTGCGCGGTGCGAGCGAGGCCTTCCTCACGAGCACGATGAACGACGTCATGCCGATCGTCGCCCTCGACGGTCATCCGATCGGCACCGGCCGCCCGGGCGCGCTCTCGATGCGCCTCTTCGACGCCTTCGCATCGCGCATCGCGTCGCAGTGCGGGCTCCCGGCGACGGTGGGCGCGACCGTCACTGTGTAATGGCGTTCGCCGCGGATCATCGCGGATGCGGCCTTGTTTCTCTGTAAGAGCGTTTTCGCCGCGGATCGACGCGGATGAACGCAGATACGGCGAGCCCCTGTGAACACCAAAGCTCCCTTCGGCTGGGTCGGCGAGGGGAGCTTTGTTTGTCTGGGGAGCCAGGTCAATCTGCGTTCATCTGCGTTGATCTGCGGCGCAAATGTTCTTACACCGCGCCCCATCCGCGTCCATCCGCGGAAATCCGCGGCGGCCTTTTGCCAACTGTCACGGCTCGCCGAACGGATCGCCCGGCGGCGGCGTCAGCGCAGGAGTCGGCTTCGGAAGCTCGCGGCGCTCGAGCCAGCGCGTGAAGTCGCCGGCGATCGAGGCCCAGTGCGCGCGGCTCGCCTCGTCGCCGCTCCGGGCGCGCTGTCGCGCGACGTCGCGCAGCGTCGCGATCCGGTACTCCGCGATCGCGCGCACCTCGGGCGACGCGGCCGTGTCGGCGGCGAGGGCGAGGAGGCGGTCGGCGACGGCGCGGCCGGCCACACGGGCGAGCGCCGAACTCTTCGCCGCGCCGACGTCACCACCGGAGGAGGCACGCGGTCCCTGGCGGCCGGCGTCCCACGTCGCGCGCACCAGCGCGTCGATCGTCTCGCCGAGCGTGAGCGCCTTCGGGTCGTGCGCCGCCTGTTGCACGAGCCGCGCGGCGCGGTCGCGCTGGAGCGTCAGGTCCACGACCATCTGCGCGAGCGTGCGCGCCGCGCCGAGCTCGTCGAACGTCGGCCGCGTGCGG
>DATMHT010000385.1:0-12434 GCA_035554795.1 Gemmatimonadaceae bacterium
GACGCTCTCGGGACGTGCGTCGTCGTGTCCTGCGACCACGTGGGCACGGCGGCCGGCGCGGTGGCGGCCGCGGCGGGCGCGCTCGGCGCGAACAGGGCAGCCACCGCGGCGACCGCGGCGGCGCAGGCGAGGCGGGTGCGAATCTGAGCCATGGGATCCTCTCCGGTGAACCGGTAGCGAGTGACGTGCGTCACCGCCCGGATTGGAGCGGGCGGGCCGGCTTGGCGCCGGCCTACCCATGCTTTGCAAGAGGTGCGCGCACGCCGCCGCCGGCGGGCTGCTGACCCGGGCCGGTAACGCGGCCCGCCGCTGACTCAGCCGCGCGTCGCCGCCGGCGCGCCGCGCGCCAGCGCGATGTAATCGGTGCTCGCCGGCACGCCGCCCGACTGGCGAACGAGGAGCGCGACCTGGCCGCGGTGATAGCTCCCGTGCAGCGCGACGTGGAGCAGGATGTCGGCGACGGTGGAGCGGAAGGCGCGGCCGGCGCTGTTGACGTACGACACCTCGCGCTGCAGGCCGTCGTCGTCGGCCGCCGCCGCATCGAGCACGGCGCGAAGCTCGGCGGCGTTCTCGCCGGCGAGGATGCCGCACGCCTCGAGCGTGAGCGTGGGCCACACCTCCACGCGTGGCTCCTCGCCGCGAAGCCGCATCAGCCACACGTGCTCGGCGCCGAGCACGTGGGCGAACAGCTCGAGGGCGCGTGGGTCGCTGCCGGGCGAGTCGCGCAGGCCGGCCAGCACGCGGGCGTCGGCCCACGCGAGGTGGTCGAGCAGAGCCGAGAGCGTGGCGGACATGGGAATGGAGGGCCTAGGGCGTAGGGCCTAGGGCTTGGTGCCGCCCTTCTAGAACTCGCGCTTCTTCATTTCCTTGAACAGACGGTCGCGCTCGACGTCGGAGTCGTCGGGCTCGCGCGACGGGAGCGTCGCGTCGTACGCCTTGGCCGGGCGCGCGCGCGACGGCTTCGCGGCCTTCGCGGCGTTCTTCCTGATCAGGGCGGCGAGCTGCTTCTCGTTCATGGGTCCTCGGTGGGGACGGGTGCGTCGGCGGCCGGGCGAGGCCGTCCTGCAAGGTAACGCCGAACGGGCGGCGCATGAAGAAGTACGGTCACGACCGCCATCCGTTCGTGTCGCGCGTCACCGCCGCGCCCGCTCGGACCGAAGGGCAACCCGCCTAACGAGAGCGGAGCGCCGACGGCTACCGTGCGCAGCGCGGGGCGCGGAGCGTGTCCGCGCTCGGCGTGCGCTCGCCCCGGCCGACCGCGATCGCGACGCCGCGCAGACCGTCGGCGGCGGCGCGCGCCCGCAGCACGACGCCCGCGCCCGACCGGTCGAGCAGGACGACGCGCACCGAGTCGCCGCCGAGGGCGGTCCAGTAGGCCCAGGCCAGGTCGAGCGGCGGCGAGCCGGCCGGCGCGCGCACGACGAAGCCGCCGTCGCGCTCGTCCGCGGGCACCGCCGCGGCGCGCGCCGTGTCGAGGACGACGCGTGGCGGCAGCGGCGCGCCGGCGGATCCCAGGTCGTAGCACCCCGCGGCGCGCGACACGCTCGCGCCGACCGTGATGGCCATGTCCGTGGCCACGCCCGCGACCACGCCCGCCTTCTGCTGGCGCGCGCGCGCCGCCGCGCGGGGTGCGGCGGCGGCCGGCGCCCCCGAGACGACGATTTCGCTCAGGCTCAGCGCGGACGGCGCGAGCGTGAACGCCGGGCCGGTGGTCGTATCGCGGCCACTCGCCGCCGCGACGGCGAGCTCGGTCGCCGCGCTCGCGTAGCCGATGCGGCGCGCCTGCGCGACGTAGCGGCCCGGCGGCACGTTCGCGATCACGTAGCGGCCGGCGCTGTCGGTGACGGCGCCGACGTCGAGCTTGCCGAGCGAGACGGAGACGCCCGGCAGCACGTTCCCCTGCACGTCGCGCACGACGCCGGCGACGATCACCGGGCGCGGCGTCATCGTCCGCGCGAGCGCGGAGAGCGCCGGCGCAGATGCGGGCGCGGCGACGCGCGACTCCAGAGTGCCGCGCGACTCCGCGATGCGCGCCGCCGTGTCGGACGCGCGGGCGACGTCGGCATTCGCCGCGATCCCGGCCGGTGCCTTCGCGGCCGAGGGCCTGGCGACCGCGCCCGGCGGTGCTGCTTCGGCAGCCGCGCTCGGCGGCGCCGCGTCGGCGACGCGACGCGGCGCGACGAATCCCATCGGCCGCTCGTCGGCGCGCGACGCGCGCGCCGGGACGGGCTCGCGCACGCCGCCCGCCTCCGCGACGGACGGAGCGGCCGGCGGCGCGCTCGCCACGTTCGTGGCCGACGACGACGGGAGCGCGACGGCCGGCGCCGCCGGCGCGGCCGGCGCGCCGCTCGCCGGTGCCGCCTTGCGCTGGGCGACGGTGAAGGTGATCGCGCCGTCGCCAGCGGTGGCGCGCTCGCGCGACGCCTGACGCACGACCACCGTCGTGCCGACCGCCGCGATCAGGACGGCCGCCGCGGCGCGGAGGGGCGTGACACGAAAGCGCCGCCGGCGCGCGGCATCGCGCGCCGCATCACGCGCGGCGTCGAGCGACGTCACCGACGGCGCGGCCGCCGCGACCTCTGGCGACGACGCGCGTGCGTCGCCGACCGCGCTCGCGCCTAACGATGCCGATGATGCCGCCATCGGCGACGCCGCCGGCAGCACACCGCCCGGCACGTCGTCGAGCGCGAGGAGGATGCGGCTCGCGGCCGCGATCAGGCCGCGCGCCTCCGCGACCGCCGCCGCGCAGCGCGCGCAGGCGGCGACGTGCGTCTCCGCCGCCCGCGCCTCGTCGGCGCTCAGGGCGCCGTCGAGCCAGGCGTGGATCGTCCCCTCGTCCAGATGCCCGAGCTGATCGGGACTCCGCTCCGTCATTCGCGCTCCTCCCCTACCCTGCCGTCCGATCGCCGCGCCGCCGCTCTTCCTGCAGCGCCTCGTACGCTTCGGCGAGCCGCCGCCGCGCGCGCGAGAGCGTCGTGCCGACGCTGCCCACGGCGAGGTCGAGCGCCGCGGCGATCTCGTTGTAGTCGAGCCCTTCCTCGCGCATGAGCAGCGCCAGCCGGTCGCGCTCGGCGAGGGCGTCCACCGCGCGGCGGGCGAAGGCGGCCTCGCGCGCGCGCTCCTGCCGCTCCTCGAGCGACTCGGCCGCCGTCAGCATCGGCTCGGCGGCCGCCTCCTCCTCGCGCGCCCGCTCCTGCTCGGCGAGCAGCTCGAGGTGACGCCGCCGCCGCAGGTCGCGCCGGGCCTCGTCGCGGACGAGGTTCGTCGCCACCGCGAACAGCCACGCCCGCTCGCTCGCCAGCGGACCTTCCTGCCGCAGCGCGCGCAGAAAGGTCTCCTGCGCCACCTCCTCCGCCCAGTCCCGGTCACCGAGCCGGCGGGTGAGGTAGCGAACGAGCGGGTCGTGGTAGAGACGGAAGAGACGCTCGACGTCGTGCAAGAAGGACGGGGCTCGGTGGTATGCGCTCGGCGTTCGGTAACGACAGTTATCGGTTCGACTGAGAGCTGTCAGCTGTTGGTGATCAGCGGTCGGTCGGCAACGACCGCGCGCGGGGCATCACTCGGCGCGCGGTCGTTGTGTACCGCCGACTGACGACTACCGACCGACAGCTCTCGGTTGAACTGATCACTGCCGTTCGCGGTCAGCAGCTCTCTACGATGACCGCTCTATCGTAAGACGACGGGCCGGCGTGCGCTTGCACACCGGCCCGTTCTCGTCCGTGGGATGAGCGCGGCTACGGCTTGATCTCGACCACCGCGCCGTCCGGGACGGCGCGCCAGATCTCCTCGATCTCCTCGTCGGTGACCGCCACGCAGCCGTTGGTCCAGTCGTCCTGGCGGTGGTCGGGGCCGACGTCGCCCTGGCCGTTGGGGAGACCGTGGATCATGAGATCGCCGCCCGGCGACCAGCCGGCCGCGTGGGCGCGCGCGGCGTGCCGCTCGTCGGGATAGGAGATGTGCAGCGCGAGGTGAAACTGGCTCTGCGCGTTCCGATAGTCGATGTGATAGAGCCCGACCGGCGTGCGCCGGTCGCCCCGGCGCTCCTTGTCGCCCACCGGGTTGCCGAGCGCGACGAGATAGGTGCGCACCGGCGCGCCGTGGTAGTACAGCGTCAGGCGGTGCGCGACCTTCTCGACGACGAGACTGTCGGCGGCGAAGGACGTGTGCGAGCGGGTCACGACCGGCGCGGGCGCGGCGATCGGCGCCGGCATGGGGACCGCGACCGGCGCCGAGATGGGCGCGGACACGGGCGCCGAGACGGGACGGCCGAGGGCGCGGGTGCTGTCGTCGGGGGCGTGCAGCGCGACCGCGACGGTGAGGGCACCAACGAGTGGGGGGAGCGGCATGGAGGGAGGGGACAGCCGTTAGGCACGCGACAGGCAGGCGGCCGCGCGGTTCACTCGTACTCGATCGATTCCGAAGCTCGACGATGATACGAATGAGTTGGTGACGGGGGCAAGAGTCGGTACGACGAGGGCCGTAGGGCGTCGGGCCCAGCCTACGGTTGAGAGCGTCTGGTTTGGAACGGCGGCTGGGAGCTGTTCCGTGTGCAGTCCAAGCCCTGAGCCCTAGGCCCTGGGCCCTCTCTTCTTCGCCCTCTCCTCCACCCGCTGCACCCACTCGTCCACGCGCCGCTGCCGTTCGGGCGAGCGGTCGAGGACGCGGACGGCGAGGAGGTTCTGGTCGGCGCGGCCGACGGTCTGGTCGAAGCGCTCGGCGCCGACGCGCGACGCCCAGCCGAGGGAGAACGGGACGGGCGCGGCACGCGAGGCGGCTGCCTCGAGACGGCGGGCGACGGCGCCCGTGTCGGCGGCGTCGGCGCCGACGAGGACGGCGAGGAACTCGTCGCCGCCGAGTCGCACGACCGCGTTCTCGGCGCGCAGCTCGCGCATGAGGAAGCGGCTCATGCGAATGAGCGCCTCGTCGCCGGCGTCGTGGCCGTAGTGGTCGTTGTACTGCTTGAAGTGATCGATGTCGATGAAGATGCAGCCCCACTCCGCGCCCGGGCGCGCGTTGAGCGAGCGGCCGACGTCGTCGAGGTAGCGGCGGTTGTAGCAGCCGGTGAGCGCGTCGCGCATGCTCAGCTCGATGAGCTGCCGCTCGAGCTCCTTGCGCCGCGTCACGTCCACGAGGATCGCGTGGTGGAAGGCGGCGTCGGCGTCGCGGAAGACGTAGGCCGTCTCCAGCACCGCGCGCAGCTCGCCGTCGGGGCGGATGATCCAGTGCTCGAACTCGCAGACGCTGACGCCCGCGTCGTCGGCGACGAACGCCGCCAGCTCGCGGTCGCGCCGCTCCGGGTCGACGACGATGTCACCGACGCGGTAGCCGCGCAGCTCGTCGAGCGTGGCGACGCCGACGAGCTCGAGGAACGCCGCGTTCGCGTCGAGGAACTCGCCGTCCGGCGTCGTGACGCAGATGCCGTGACGCAGCCGGCGCGCGATCTCGCGCAGCGTCTCGGTGCTGTCGAGCGTCGCGTACGGGTGCAGGCGCGCGCGCGGCGGCGGTCCGCTCACCGGGCGGGTCATCGGCGGCGGTCCGTGCCGTCAGGAATTTTGTCGTGCACGCGAAGAGAGGACATGAGGATGCTGCCATGAAGAGGACGACCCGGCGGGGGGGCGGTTACGGGAGAGCGGGTCGGGGGTCGGGGGTCGAGGGTGGGGGCGCGAGCGCGATGCTCTTCGTCGAGCATCGCGTAGTGCGGGAGCGCGGCTCTTCATGCCGGTGGCTCGCGGGTGTGTCGCGAGTGGCGTGATGGATGACGCAATCGGCGCGAAACGACATCCTGTCTCCAGACCGAGCTCGGCGACGCGGCATGCGGGGTGCGAGGTTGGAACGCACCACCGGCCTGGCGATCCACGCGGTCGTCGGACCAGACCCGAGGGAGTCATGGCGCATCGAAGCTTCACCGACGCTCGAGGACGCTTCTGGGAGGTGTGGGAGGTTCGGCCGGGGCTGGCGCTGATCGGCGCGGCCGCCGACCAGCGGCGGCGCGAGGGCGACCGGCGGCGGGCCGAGGGCGTGAGTGCGTGGATCGCGAGCGGTCAGCCGGAGCGGCGCCAGCGGCGCGAGCGGCGCGTCGGCGTCGCGACGCCGCTGCGCGATGGGTGGCTCGCCTTCCGGAGCGGCGACGAGCGGCGGCGGCTGGCGCCGGTCCCGCACGACTGGGAGCACGATGCCGACGCGCAGCTGGCGGCGTACTGCGAGGCCGCGCAGGTGGTGGGCGACGCGAGCGGCGTGGAGGGCGGGGGACGCGAGCGGTCGCGGTGAGCTCGATGGCCGTCGCACCGTCCGCACACGCTCGCGCTTCGCCCGACTAATCGCGCGCCATCGGCCGACGCGCGACCCACCTCCGCTCGATCCACGCGAGCCATGTCGGTAGCTCGCCCTGGTTTGGTCGACTGAGTACCATCACGAGGCAGGGTAGATAGACGAGTGGTAGCTCCGCGAGACCCGTGTCGCGAGTGAGCACCGGGAATGGCGTAGCGTGCTGCGCGATGAAGAGCTGCACGCCGAGCGCGAGCAACGATCCCGCCGACAGCACACGCGCCTCGCGCGGCGTCGCGGGGACGAGGCAGACGAGCGGCAGAGTCTCGTACACGAGCGTCGATTGGGGGACCAGCGCGCACGTCACGAGCAGCCGCGCCTCCGGCCGCCGCCAACGCAGCAGCGCGAGCAGCATGGCCGGACCGAACGGGAACAGCAGGGCCGGCTCGGCGAAGTGCGGCGACTCGGCGAGCGTCGCGCGCCACGCGGCGATCCAGCCCGGCCACGCCAGCGTCGCGGCGATCACGAACGCGAGTGCCAGCAGGTAGGGAGCGAAGTGCGCGCGGTAGGTACCGACGGCGAGGCCGAAATTCGGCTTTGCCGCAAACAGCCACCCGAGGCCGGGAAGCAGCGCGGCCGCGGTGAGGAGCGGCGTCCACTGGCCGGCCTGCCACGCGCCGAACATCGCCCCGCTCGCGAGTGCGGGGACCACGACGTTGAGCGACCGCTCCTTCGTCAAAGCCCACGCGAGCAGCCCCGTCCCTCCGGCGACGACGAGCAGGCGGAAGTCGATCGGCGGCAGCGTCGTGAATGGCGCCGCGAGCAGCACCGTCGTGAACGGATAGTAGAACGGGAAGGGCCACGGAATGGCGCGGTGGGGCCCGACGGTCGTAAAGGGGTTGCGCCCCGCGCGGAAGGCACGCGCGCCGACGACGGCGAGGTCGGCGTCCCCAGGCCAGCCGCGGAGGAACCGATTGCGGAGGATGACGAATGCCGCGGCGACGAGAGTGGCCGCAGCGGCAACGGCGAGCCGCACGGCACGAGAGGGCGACGGCGCGGTCGCCGAAGAGGCTGAAAACATATGGCCAATGTGTAGTCATATGTTCCAGCCCGCCAGAAGCCAACCGTTAGGCGGAATCCATAGAGAGCGCCGCAGGGAGACCGTTGGGCGCGCGCCGCGAGCCGTGGCACCCTCGTTGCCCCTCCCTCCCCCAGCGCCGTCAGCGGCGTCGCGGCCGCGTTCTCGCGCCGCGGGGCGGAAGGCATGGTCATCACGCAGCGGAGGGAGCGATGGCGGGCAGAGAATCGAAGGGCGAGCGGAACGAGAACGCGCGCAACGCGCAGGGCTTCGGCGACGACATGGGGACACGCGTCGGCCGGCCCGACCGACCCAACCGGCCCGACGCCAGCGACGAGGGCATGGCGCGGCTCAGCGAGGACGCCGGCGATCGCGGCAGCAGCCGCCTCGAGGGCTCGATCCTCGACGACGCGTCGCTCGAGGGCCAGGGCGGCCGCTCGCACGTGCGCGCCGACGGGAGCAGCATGGAGGCCTCATCCGGATCGGACCGCGGTGAGACGCTCGACCACACGCAGCGCGCGGAGAGCGGCATGACGCAGCGCGACAGCTCGCAGCGCGCCGGCGGTACGAGCACGTCGTCCGGCGCCGACAGCGGGATGGGCGGCGAGGCCAACCGCGGCGTGCACGCCGAGCAGGGTCGCGGCGCGAGCGTCGAGCACGGCACCGACGAAGGGCCGGGCCCGAACGCGGGCGGCGCCTCGGGCTCGGAGCCGCTCGAGGGGCGCAAGAAAGAGCACAAGCCGAGCTACGGCGGCGAGGGCGGCGAGCCGCGCACGAGCTCGGATCAGCGCGAGGGATAGCGAGCGGGGACATGGGACGCGGGACGGGGGACGCGCGAGGGGCCGGCTCCGAGCCACGGACGCCGGCCCTTCGTACGTTCCCGCGTCCCCGTCCCCCGTCCCGCGTCCCATGTCCCCCGTACCACTCCTCTCCCGCCACACCCGCCACCGCGTTATGTAGTCGCGCATGACGAGCCCCACCGCTCTCCTCACGCCGACCTGCCGCGCGACGCTGCTCGCCGCGGCGCGGCGCATCCTGCCGCCCGACGCGACGCCGGCGGCGGTCGAGGCGAGCGTCGGGATCGTCGACGGGTGGATTGCGGCGATGGCGCCGGAGAAGGCGCGGGAGCTCGCGCGCGCGATCGCGATCTTCGGCGGCGTCGGCGCGGCGCTCGTCACGTTAGGCACCGCCCGTCCGTTCGCGCGGCTCACGGACGCGCAGCAGGACCGGATGCTCGAGCGGTGGGGCGCGTCGCGCGTGCCGGTGCAGCGGACGGTGCTCCAGGGCATCCGCCGCCTGCTGCTCGCGGCGTACTACTCGCGCGAGGAGGCGACGCGGCCGATCGGGTACCGCGGGCCGATGCACGACCGCGACGAGCTGGAGCCGTGGGAGGGGCCGGTGCCGGGCGTGGCGACGGACGACGAGCCGGTGGCGCGCGCGCCCACCTCGGCCCAGGCGCGGGGGGCCCCCCCCCAACGAGAAGTTGCAAAGAATCCCGACGCCGACCATCACCGAAACGCCGCGCCCCCGACCGAAACGCCGCGCGACGTCATCCACGCGTCACCGGTGCGCCGCGCCTACCCCGGCGTCACCGTCGGCGCGGATCTCACCGACGGCACGCGTATCCGCGCCGACGTCGTCGTGATCGGGAGCGGCGCCGGCGGCGCCGTGATGGCGGCGCGGCTCGCCGAGTCGGGGCGCGAGGTCGTGATCCTCGAGGAAGGCGGGTTCTACACCGCGCCCGACTTCACCGAGCGCGAGGCCGAGATGACGGCGGCGCTCTACGCCGACCGCGGCCTGCGCGCCACCGACGACCTCTCGGTGGCGATGCTCCAGGGCCGCGCGGTCGGCGGCGGCACGACGATCAACTGGATGATCATGCTCCGCACCCGCGACTGGGTGCTCGAGGAGTGGGCCGCGCACGCGGGCACGGTCGGCATGTCGCCGGCCGACCTCGCGCCGGTGTTCGACCTCGTCGAGCGCGAGACGCACGCGCGCCCGGTGCCCGACGACGCGCACTCGCCGAACAACCGCATCATCCTCGACGGCGCGCGCACGCTCGGCTGGCGCGCCGAGCCGGCGACGATCAACGCCCGCGGCTGCGTCCGCAGCGGCTTCTGCGGCTTCGGCTGCCGCTACGACGCGAAACAGGGAACTCTCGTCACCTACCTGCCGCGCGCCTTCGCCGCCGGCGCGCGGCTCTACGCCGACGTGCGCGCCGACCGCGTCGAGCTGATCGAGCGCGGCACGGCGACGCGGCTGCCGCGCAAGCGCGTCACGGCGTCGGTGCTCGACCGCACGACCGGCCGCCCGCGCGGCACGATCACGGTCGAGGCGCCGGTTGTCGTGCTCGCCGGCGGCGCGGTCGGCACGCCGGTGCTGCTGCAGCGCTCGGGAATGGGCGGAGGCGGCGTAGGCGACTGGCTGCGGCTGCACCCGACGACGGCCGTCGTCGGCGTGTACGATCATGACATCGACGGCGCCGCCGGGATCCCGCTGTCGGCGATGTGCGACGAGTTCCTCCGTCGCGACGCGGACGGCTACGGCTTCTGGCTCGAGTGTCCGCCGCTGCACCCGATGCTCGCCGCCGCGGCCACGCCCGGCTTCGGCGCCGAGCACGCGGCGTGCATGCGCGAGTTCGCGCGTATCGGCAGCATCATCTCCCTCGTCCGTGACGGCGCCGACCGCGAGCTCTCGAACGGCGCCGTGCGCGCCCGCCGCGGCGGCGGCACGAGCCTGACCTACCGGCTCGGCCCGCGCGACCGCGCGCACTTCGTCGAGAGCATGGAGGCGGCGGCGCGGCTGCACCTCGCCTGCGGCGCGCGCGAGGTGCGGACGCTGCACACGCAGCCGGTGCGCGCGACGAGCGAGCGCGACCTCGCCGAGATCCGCACGCGCAGCGTCGCGCCCAACGACGTCGCCCTCTTCTCGGCGCACGTGAACGGCACCTGCCGCATGGGACGCGACCCGCGCACCTCGGGCGTCACTCCCGACCTCGCCGAGCGCCACGGCGTGCGCGGGCTGTTCGTGTGCGACGGCTCGATCCTGCCGACGTCGCTGGGCGTCAACCCGCAGGAGACGATCATGGCGCTGGCGACGGTGCTCGCGGGGCGGATCGCGGCGCTGGGGTGAGACCGCGACGCCGGCGGCTCCCCGCGTCGGGCGCCGCCGCGTGTCATGCTCATCGCCGCGTCGCGACGACCTCGAGGTACTCGGAATCCACCTCGGTCAGCTCCGCGCCCGGCCGCTGGTGCCGGGCCCACTGATCGGCGAGATCGCTCGCCAGCATCTCGCGACGGGTCTCGTCGAGCGCCTCCATCGAGCGCACGGTCGGGCCGTAGGCGGTGCGGAAGAGATCCGCGGTACCGACCGGCGGGTACGGATAGCGGAACGTCAGCGTCCGCACCGTGGTGGTCACCGTCCAGTCGCGGTCGTCGAGGCGCTCGCGGACCACCGACTCGTCGCCCCAGAGCAGCGGGCTGGCGAGCCCCGCGGGCGGCGGAACGTACGCGACGTGCGTCGCCAGCAGCCGGCCGACGAATCCCGTCCGCGTCCAGTTGGCGAGCGCGACGCGGCCGCCGGATCGGGTCACGCGCGCGAGCTCGGCGACGACGCGATCGGGGCGCGCCGCGAACATGAGGCCGAACATGGACGTCACGACGTCGAACGACGCGTCGGCGTAGGGTAGCTCCTCGACCGTTCCCTGATCGAGCCTGATCGAGAGCCCTTCGCGCGTCGCCCACGCCGCGGTGGCGTCGAGCAGCTCGGGGACGATGTCGAAGCCGGTCACGCGCGCGCCGGTGCGCGCGGCGGGAATCGTCAGGTTGCCGGAGCCGCACGCCGCGTCGAGCACGCACTGCCTGGGCGAGAGCGCCAGTCGCTTGATGAACGACTGCGCCTCGTGCCGGAAGCCCGCCGAGATGCGGTCGTAGTCACCGGCGCTCCAGACGCGCAGCGCGCGCTCGGTGAACGGATCGCGTGCCGGAGCGGAATAGCTGAACGCCGCCGGACGGGTGGAGACGTCGCCGGTGACGGTGCCGCAGTCGATCTGCCGCGGCTCGAGGGTCGGGTGATCATCGCCCATGAGGGCCTCCTGCTGTGTCGTCGAAGTGAGGCTTCCCGTGCATGGGTCGTGGGCGTCCGCCTCACGACCCATGCGCGGGCTACGAAACCTTCCTGGCTCCTTTCGGTTCGCGCGTCACGGACGCACCACCTTCGGCGGCTCGTCGTCGAACGAGTAGCCGTAGCCGTGCTCGGGGCACTTCACGCGCGCGTTCGTCGGGCTGAACACGCCGGCCGGGTTGTCCTTCCAGAGCCAGACGTGCAGGTCCCAGTGGTGCAGGCTCGCGGGCATGATCGGTGGATGGCCTTCCATCGGACCCATGAGCGTCTGGCCGAAGATCGTCGGCGCGGTCTTCGCGACGGCGACGGGCGCGAACCACTCCGCCCCCACGAGTCGCAGCTTGTCGCCCACCGGCTCGTACAGGAGCACCTGCGGCTTGAGCGAGTCGAGCGTCGGGCCGATGTTCGCGGGATTGAGGAAGTGCACGCCCATCGCGCCCGGCATGTAGGCCATGTGCCCGGCCATGTGCTCGTGCTCGGTGGCGCCGCTGCCGGCGCGGAACTCGATGCAGGCGACGGTCGAGAAGTAGCCGTCGCGGACCGCGACCATCGGATCCTGGTACTTGTCGAGCGCGGCGCGCGTGGCCCGGAGCGCGGGGCTGAGCTCCGATGCCACTCGCCTGGCGTGCGCGGCGACGGCGCTCGTGATCGCGATCGCCACCACCGTCGCGCCGGCGAGGACGGCGGGGACGACCATGTTTCGTACGCGCGCCATCCGCGATACCTGGGTGTTGCCATTGCTCATGTGCGCTACCTCGTGTCTTGTTGTTGGAACGTCCTGCTCGTGGCCACAGGTTACCGGTGAGGGACCTCGTGACGAATGACGGGGCGTCCGCATCTCTTGCCCACTCGTCCCGCCGTCGGGCGATGCAGCGCGAGCGACGCGGTGCAGGAACGCACGTCCGGCCGCCGCGATTCGTCGGCGACCTGGACGCAAGGATGGAAACCCATGGATCCGCTGTCCGACGTG
>DATMHT010000386.1:0-4639 GCA_035554795.1 Gemmatimonadaceae bacterium
GGCGTCGTCAGCAAGCCGGACGTGGTCGCGGCGGTGCGGGACGGAGGACGCGGGACGGGGGACGCGGGTCGTGCGCCCGCGCAGCCGCCCGCGCGTCCCACGTCCCCCGTCCCTCCGTCCCCCGCGACCAACGGCGCTCGCGAGACGCGCGAGAAGATGTCCACGCGCCGGCGCCGCATCGCCGAGAACCTGCTCCAGTCGCAGCAGCAGACGGCGCATCTCACGACGTTCAACGAGATCGACATGAGCGCCGTGAGCGCGCTCCGCGAGCGGCTCAAGGAGCGCGTCGAGAAGGAGCACGGCGTCCGGCTGTCGTTCATGCCCTTCTTCGCGAAGGCGGCCTGCATGGCGCTCAAGGCCTACCCGGTCGTCAACGCGCAGATCGACGGCGACGCGATCGTCTACAAGCACTACGTGAACCTCGGCATCGCCGTCGCGAGCGAGCAGGGGCTCGTCGTGCCGAACGTGAAGGACGCCGACCGCAAGGGGATGCTCGACATCTCGCGCGACATCGCCGGCCTCGCCAAGCGCGCGCGCGAGACGAAGCTGACGATGGAGGACCTCACCGGCGGCACGTTCACGATCACCAACGGCGGCGTCTTCGGCTCGCTCATCTCGACGCCGATCATCAACTACCCGCAGGTCGCGATCCTCGGCCTGCACAAGACGCAGGAGCGCCCGATCGCGGTGGACGGCCAGGTCGTCATCCGGCCGATGATGTACATCGCCCTCTCCTACGATCACCGCATCATCGACGGCCAGCAGGCCGTGCTCTTCCTCGTCCGGATGAAGGAGCTGATGGAAGATCCGGGGATGATGTTGGTGGAGTGACGAGGGCCTCGGGCCGTAGGGCCCAGGGCCTGAACCAACGACGGGACGCCACTCGCACCGAGTGGCGTCCCGTCCGCTTTGCTACACCCTACACGCTCTACCCTGGCCCCTTAAGTCACAACGCCCCGCGCGGCTTGCGCCGACGGGACGTTGCTCGGGAGACACGTTGTTTCTGTGCGAAGACAGGCAACGCGCTCCACACCCTTTAACCTAACGGCCGCGCTCGCGGCCCGGTACGCCTAACGAGAGATCCGCGGCGTCGGCGGGAGCGCGCTAGCGCCCCGCGTATCCCAGGTAATCGACGACGATCGTCCACGCCTCGTCACGTCCCGCGCTCGACGGCAGCGCGTACATGCGCACCTCGAGCGCCTGCGTGTCGGGGTTGCTGAACGATGTGCGCCAGGCCGCGTAGCCCGACCGCGCCGAGTACGTGGGCGCGGCGTCGGCCGCCGGCGGCGCCGGCTGCGCGCGCGCGACGCGCAGCGTCGGGTAGTCGCCGGTGACGAGCGACTCGAGCTCGCGCCAGCGCTCCGCGAAGTTCTCCTTCGTCGCCGGGACCCGGTAGCGGCCGCGCACGAGCTGCTGCCGCTGCGTCGTGAACGTGAAGTCGGCTTCGCCGCCGATCTTGTGGAAGCGCCGGTGCCCGAGCTTGACGCCGCGCGACACGATCGTGAAGCCGCTCTCACGCGTGTCACCACGGTCGTTCGGCGCGATCTCGGACTTCGGCGAGTTCCACGCGTACCCCTCGAACCGGTCCACGAGCACGACCGTCGTCGGATGCGCGAGCGCGGCGCAGCCACCGTCGTGCACGAGCTCCGCGTAGGTGCGGTCCACCGCCTGGTCCACGCCGTCGCGCTCGGCTTCGGTGACGCCGCCGTGCACGATCAGGTGCGTGCTCGCGACCGCGGACCGCAGCGGCTCGTCACCGGCGCTCGCGCCCGCCGACGCGCACCAGCGGCGCGCGCTCGCGCGAAAGGCGGCGACGTAGATCTCCTGCGTCATCTGCGCCGAGACGCTCGCCGTCGGCGCCGGAGCAGCCGTGGCGGCGGGCGCCGCGCTGTCTGCGGACGCGGCCTGTTGCTGTTGCTGCTGCGCCTCGAGACGCGCGTCACGCGGCAGGACGAGGGGAGAGAGCGCGAGCAGAGCGGCGCCGACGGCGGCGCGCGAGCGGGCGGAATACGTCATGGCTCTGGGGCTGCGGGGAGCGTCGCGCGCGTGCCGGGCGGAGCGAGCTGCCGCCGCCGAACAACGCGTGCGAGGTGCGTCGTGCGCTTCCAACGAGAGGACGAATTACGGACGAGCCCGTCACCGGTGGATCGCCCTCGCGCGACGCGCGACGACACCCGATGACGCACCCTGCCGCACGCACTCACCAGGAGCGCGCGACGGCGTGGTTGTACTGGCGCGCTCCGCGGCGCGCACGCGCCACCAGAGCAAACCTTTTTGCGCCGCGCGGCGTCGAAGGAACGAGAGGCGCGACGGAGGGATTGAATGATACTACGTCGGGCTGCTCGAGGTCCGCTCAGCTCGCCACGCGCCGAAGCACGCGCCGAAGCACGTGTCATAGATCACATCGCGTCACCCGCGACACGCTCGTAGGGAGAAGTTGCTCATGTGCTCCAGCCTTCCGCTCTCCGTTCTCCGGTCCACGTTCGCCGCGCCCACGCGTGAGCTTCCCGCACGCCGCTCCGCGCTCACGGTGCCGCAGCTCGTGTCGAGCTTCGCCGGCGTGTGGGAGGGCACACTATATCCGGACGGGAGCGCCGACGGCGCGCCCTTCTCGCTCCTCCACGGCGTAGCGCTGGACGCGAGCCGCGGTGGCGTGATCGGCCACGTCGCCTTCCCCGGCCGCGACGACAGCGTCGCCGCGGACGTGCGGCTGCTCGAGGCGAGCGCCGCGACCTACGTCGCCCTCGTCGGTCCGTACCACGACGCCGCCACCAACGCGCAGGTGGTCACGCTGCTCGAGGCGCGCCGCGTCGGCGACCGGATGACCGGGAGCTACCGCGTGCGCCCGGTGGCCGGCGGGCGATGCGTGGACGGCCACTTCGTCGCCATGCGGGCGCGCCGCGCCGCCGCCGCCTAGCGATCGCGCCGTCGCGCGATTGCGCGGCCGCGCGTCATCGGGTGCCGTCGCACGTCGCGACGGCACCCGATTAGCTTTCGGGCGTTCTCGACCGCGCCGGCCGCCGGCGGGCGCCACGCACGTGCGTGCCCCGCGGCCCGGCGCCCGACCCCGCACGACGCGCTCCCTGCAATGGCAAACGATCAGCTCACCGCCGACGTCGTCATCATCGGTGGCGGTCCGGGCGGCTATGTGGCCGCCATCCGCGCCGCCCAGCTCGGGCTCAACACCGTCTGCGTCGAGATGGACAAGACGCTCGGCGGCACCTGCGTCAACGTCGGCTGCATCCCGTCGAAGGCGCTGCTCCAGTCGTCGGAGCACTACGAGTTCACGCGCCTGCACGCCGCCGAGCACGGGGTGACGGTGGGAGACGTCGGCCTCGACCTCGCGCGCATGCTGAAGCGCAAGGACGACGTCGTCGGTCAGAACACGAAGGGGATCGAGTTCCTCTTCCGGAAGAACAAGGTGACCTGGGCGAAGGGCAAGGGCGCGCTCAAGCCGGCGCAGGGCGGGCTCCACGTGGTGGAGGTGACGGCGGCGGACGGCGGCGTCACGACGTACCGCGCAAAGAACGTCATCATCGCCACGGGCTCGGTGCCGATCGAGCTGCCCTTCCTCAAGTTCGACGAGCGGCGCGTGCTCTCCAACGTCGGCGCGCTCACCATCCCCGCGGTCCCGAAGCACCTCGTCGTCGTTGGTGGCGGCGTGATCGGCCTCGAGCTCGGCTCCGTCTGGCGCCGGCTCGGCGCCAAGGTGACCGTCATCGAGCTCCTTCCGACGATCCTCCCGGGCATGGACGAGGAGATCGTGAAGGAAGCGACGCGCGTCTTCTCGAAGCAGGGCCTCGAGCTCCGCACCGGCACGAAGCTCACCGGCGCCACCGTCGGCAACGACGGGGTGCAGGTGCAGGTGGAGAAGGACGGCAAGAGCGAGACGCTGGCCGCCGACCACGTGCTCGTCTCGGTCGGGCGGAAGCCGAGCATGCCCGGCATCGACGCCGCCGCGCTGGGCATCAGGACGGGCGACCGCGGCCAGGTCGTCGTGGACAAGCAGATGCGCACGAACGTGCCCGGCATCTACGCCATCGGCGACGTCACGTGGGGCAAGCTGCTCGCGCACAAGGCGGAGGAAGAGGGCGTGATCGCCGCCGAGGTGATCGCGGGCCAGCCGGTGGAGATGCACTACCGCTCGATGCCGAGCGTCGTCTACACCTGGCCGGAGATCGCGAGCGTCGGCCTCGCCGAGCACGAGGTGAAGGCGAGCGGGCGCGCGTACAAGACGGGCAAGTTCCCCTTCTCCGCCAACGGCCGCGCACGCACGATGGCCGAGACGAACGGCTTCGTGAAGTTCATCGCCGACGCCGAGACCGACGAGCTGCTCGGGGCGCACATGATCGGCGCCAACGTCTCCGACCTCGTGCCCGAGGTGGTGCTGGCCTTCGAGTACCGTGGGTCGTCGGAGGACATCGGCATCACGGTGCACGCCCACCCGACGCTCTCCGAGACGGTGAAGGAGGCGGCGCTGGCGGTGCTCGGCCGGGCGATCCACATCTGAGCGGGACGCCGCTACGCGCGTCCACGCAGCGGCAGTCGTTGGTCGTTGGTGACGAGTGCTCGGTCTGCAACGTCGTCGTGGCGGAGCCCGCGTCCGCGCGCGGGCGTTGACCACCGACGACTCGTCACC
>DATMHT010000387.1:0-1527 GCA_035554795.1 Gemmatimonadaceae bacterium
CGACGGGAGCGGGCGCATCGGCGTCCAGCCGCCGTATCGCAAGGGCTTCCTCGTCCCGATCGTCGAGCGTGTGCCGTTCCTGAACCCGGCGTGGTTCGGGGGGCTCAAGTACTTCGGCGGCTTCGGCCGCGGCGTGGACCCCGAGCCGTTCGCGCTCCCGTTCGGGAAGGTGGGCGTGCTGATCTGCTACGAGTCCATCTTCCCCCAGCTCTCGCGGCGCTACCGCCGCCACGGCGCGAAGCTGCTGCTCAACATCACGAACGACGCCTGGTTCGGCCGCAGCGCCGCCCCCTACCAGCACCACGCGCACATGGTGCTACGCGCGATCGAGAATCGCGTCGGCGTCGTCCGCGCCGCCAACACCGGGATCTCGGGCTACATCGACCCGCTCGGCGTCGCCCACGACGAGACGGCGCTCTTCGTGCCGGCGACGCGCACCTACCTCGCCCAGACGACGTCGGTGCGCACGCCGTACGTGGCCATCGGCGACTGGATCGGCGCGCTCTCGCTCGTGGCGACGATCGTGTTCGTCGCGCTCGACGCGCGCCACCGTCGTCGCCGCCGCCGCGCGGCTGCCGGCGGCGTCCGCGCGGCCACGGCATGACGCGCGGCGACCGGGCCGTCCACGCCGCCTGGTCGGTGGGCGTGGACGTCGGCGGCACATTCACCGACCTGGCCGCGGTGGACGCCCTTGGTCGTGTGGAGACGCGCAAGGTGCTCAGCACGCCGCGCGATCAGAGCGAGGGGGTGGACGCGGCGCTCGCCGCGCTCGGCGCCGCGCCCGAGTCCGTGGAGCGGGTCGTCCACGGCACGACCGTCGTCACCAACCTGCTCCTCGAGCGCCGAGGGGCGCGCGTCGCCCTCTGCGCGACCGCCGGCGCGACCGACCTGCTCGAGCTGCGGCGACAGGAGCGCGCGTCGCTCTACGACCTCTCCGCCGACCACCCCGCGCCGCTCGTCGCCCGCGACGCGGTGGTACCGGTGGCCGAGCGTGTCGCGCCGGAGGGCGTGCTTCGCGCGCTCACCGAGCACGAGGCGGCGTGCGTCGCTGAGCGCGTCGCCGCGCTGAACCCCGACGTCGTCGCCGTCGCGCTCCTGCACGCCTACGCCGACGATGCGCACGAGCGCTTGCTCATGCGTGCCCTGTGCGAGCGGCTACCCGGCGTGGACGTGGTGCTCTCGAGCGACGTGCTCCCCGAGATCCGCGAGTACGAGCGCACCGCGACGACTGCCGCCGAGGCGTACGCGCGGCCGGCGGTGTCGCGCTACCTCGCGCACCTGCAGTCGCGCCTCGCCGAAGGCGGCTATCCGTCGCCCGGCGTGATGACGTCGAGCGGCGGCACGCGGAGCGCGCGCGAGGCGTCGGTCACCGCCGCGTCGCTCGCCCTCTCCGGGCCCGCCGGCGGCGTCGTCGGCGCCGCCGCGGTGGCGCGCGCGGCCGGTGTGGACGCGGCACTCACCGTGGACGTGGGCGGCACGAGCGCGGACGTCGGTCTCGTCGTGGACGGCGAGGCGCTCGTCGAGGCG
>DATMHT010000388.1:0-7214 GCA_035554795.1 Gemmatimonadaceae bacterium
CGATCGCGTCGGCGCCGATCTTCTCGTACGCGTGGCCGACGTGCGGGTCGCCGTTCGCGTAGTCGATCGCGGTCGTCAGGAAGAACTTGGCCACGTGGCGCTCAGGAGTGTTCCGGATCGGAGGGCGAGCCCCCGTTTCCCGGCGACGAGTCGGTGTCGGAGGCGCGGCCGCCCGGGCGATTGCGCCGGCCGCCGCGGCGGCCGCGCCGGCGGGCGGGACGCGTCGCCGCACCCGCGTCGGCGCTCGCCTCGGGTGCCTCCTCGGCATCCTCGCCCTCGCCCGGCACGGGGCCGATCGAGTCCGCCGAGCCGGTGACGGCGACCGGCGGCGCGAGCGCGTCGCTCGCCGGCGCGCGCTCCGTCTCCGGCGCCGCACCGCCAGCGTCCTCCATCTCGCGACGCAGGTCCGCGAGCGGCACGATGCGCGTCTCGTTGTCGATGCCCCGCAGCGTCACGCGCTCGCGGAAGATGTCGTTCTCGACGACCTTCTCCTCGCCGCGCGTCGTGCGGATGACGCGTCCCTCCTTGGGGAAGCGCTTGCGCGCCGCGACGTAGAAGTCGTGCTCGTAGCGCAGGGAGCACATGAGCCGCCCGCAGGCGCCGGAGATCTGCGTCGGATTGAGCGACAGTCGCTGGTCCTTGGCGACGCCGAGGTTCACGGGGCGCAGCTCGGGCAGCCAGGACGACGAGCAGTACTGGCGGCCGCAGCGGCCGATGCCGTCGAGGCGCTTGGCCTCGTCGCGCACGCCGATCTGCTTCAGCTCGATCCGCGTCCGGAACATGGACGCGAGGTCGCGCACGAGATTGCGGAAGTCCACCCGCTTCTCGGCGGTGAAGTAGAACGTGAGCTTCTTGCGGTCCCACTGCCACTCGGCGTCGGTCAGCTTCATGACCAGGCCGTTCGCCTTGACGCGCTCCATGGCGCGGCGGCGGGCACTCTCGTTCTGCTCGGCCAGCTCGCCGCCGCGCTTCACGTCGTCGGCGGTGGCGAGGCGCAGCGCCTTGCGCGCAGGCGCGGCGCCCTCGGCGCCGAGACCGTGGGGAACGCCGGCCGACCGCTTCGCCGCCAGCTCGCCGGTCGCGTGCACGCGCCCGAGGTCCTCCCCGCGGTCGGCCTCGACGATCACCGCCGCCTTGAGCGGCGGCAGCTCGTCGGCCTCCCAGAGGAAGAACTCCTTCCGGTTGCCCTTGAACGCGACTTCGATGAGGTGAGGCACGGGAGCGGGTGGCGCGTGGGGGGTGGCGGGTGGCAACTGCCTCGGGACGTCCCGAGCGGCTCTTGCCACCCGCCACGCCCCACCCGCCACCCGCAATTTACTCGGTAAACTGCCCCATCCGCAGGAACTTCTCCCGCCGCCGCCGCACGAGCTTGTCCGGCTTCAGGTGCCGGAGCTCTTCGAGCTGGCGGATGAGGGCGCCCTGGAGGGCGCGGGCGGTGGCGGCGTGGTCGGCGTGGGCGCCGCCGGGCGGCTCGGGGACGATCTCGTCCACGACGCGGAGCTCGTAGAGGTCGGGCGCGGTGATGCGGAGCGCGGTCGCGGCCCGCTCGCGCATCTCCGGGCTCTTGCCGTCCTTCCACAGGATCGCCGCGCACCCTTCGACGGTGATCACCGAGTAGACCGCGTTCTCCATCATCAGCACGCGGTCGGCGACGCCGAGCGCGAGCGCGCCGCCCGAGCCGCCCTCGCCGATGATCGTGGCGATGATCGGCACCTCGAGGCCGGCCATCTCGAACAGGTTGCGGGCGATCGCCTCGCTCTGTCCGCGCTCCTCGGCGCCGAGCCCGGGGTAGGCGCCGGGCGTGTCGATGAGCGTGATCACCGGCACCTGGAACTTTTCGGCCAGCTTCATGAGACGCAGCGCCTTGCGGTAGCCCTCGGGGTGGGGCATGCCGAAGTTGCGCTTGAGGCTCTCCTTCGTGTCGCGGCCGCGCTGGTGGCCGATGACCATCACGGTCTCGCCGTCGAGGCGCGCCCATCCGGCGATGATCGCCGCGTCGTCGCGGAAGGCGCGATCGCCGTGCAGCTCGATGAAGTCGGTGAAGGCGAGCTGGAGGTAGTCGGACGTGAACGGGCGCTTCGTGTTGCGCGCGACCTGTACGCGCTGGAGCGGCGTGAGATTGCGGTAGATCTCCGCGCGCAGCTCGCCCAGCTTCTTCTCGAGTGGCGCGATCTCCTCGGTGACGGCCAACTGGCGGTCGCCGGCGAGCCGCTTCAACTCGTCGATCTGCCGTTCGAGCTCCGCGATCGGCTTCTCGAAATCCATCGTTGCCGCAGCAGCCATAAGTTCTCCGATTGAGTCGGGCGGGGCGCGGAGCGCGCGCTCCTCAGCCCTTGACCAGCTTGACGCGCTCGTTGCCGAGCAGCGCGCGCAGCTCGCCGAGCGCGGCGCCGTTGGCGGCCATCGTGACGCTACGCGAGCGCAGCCGCGCCGCGCCGCCCTTCGCGTCGGTCCAGCGCAGCTCGAGCGGCGCCGTGCCCGGATGGGCGTCGGCGACGGCGCGGACGTCGCGCATCACCTCGGGCGTGAGGTTCGCCCCGGCCTTGATCTCGAGCGCCACGGCCACCTGCCCGTTGGTGCGCACCTCGGCGAACGGGGTGACCTTCTCGACGATGAAGGTCGGGTTCTCGGCGCCCTGGTCGCGCTTGGAGTACCCGCCCTTCAGCAGGATCGGGACGTCGGTCTTGATCCGGTCGGCGAGCACCGACCACGCCTCCGGGAAGACCAGCACCTCGGAAGATCCCGAAAAATCCTCCACTGTCAACCGCGCGAACTCGGCGCCGCTCCGCTTGGACATCTGGCGCTTCACGGCCGTCGGCACGACGCCGAGCGTCATCGGCTCGGGAGTCCAGGCGCCGAGCTGCGCGACGGTGTGGGTCGCGAACAGCTCGCACTCGGTGCGGAACGGCTCCAGCGGGTGCCCGGAGATGTAGAAGCCGAGGATCTCCTTCTCGCGCGTCAGCCGCTCGCTCTCGCTCCACGGCGCGATGTTCGGGAGCGTGAGCTGCGCGCCGCCGCCCTTCTTCGACGCCGGGTCGTCGCCGCCGCCGAAGAGCGAGCCCTGGCCGATGGCCGCGTCCTCCTGCTTGAGCGACGCGTCCGAGATCGCCGCGTCGAGCACGGCCTGATACTGGGCGCGATGGCCGCCCAGCCCGTCGAGCGCACCGGCGGCGATGAGCGCTTCGAAGACGCGCTTGTTGCAGAGGCGCAGGTCCACCCGCTCGCACAGGTCGAAGATGGACGTGAACGGTCCGCCGTCGGCGCGCGCGCGGAGGATGCTGTCGATCGCTCCCTGGCCGACGTTGCGCACGGCGCCGAGACCGAAGCGGATGCGCGTGTCGTCGAGGGGCGTGAACTTGTAGCCCGACTCGTTGACGTCCGGCGGCAGCACCTCGAGACCGAGCTCGCGCGCCTCGTTGATGTACTTGACGACGTAGTCCGTGTCGCCGATCTGCGACGACAGGAGCGCCGCCATGAAGTCGGCGCGGTAGTGCGTCTTGAGGTACGCCGTGTGGTACGAGACGACCGAGTATGCAACTGAGTGCGACTTGTTGAAGCCGTAGCGGCCGAACGTCTCGATCTGGCCGGCGATGTCCTCGATGACGCGCTTGTCGTAGCCGCGCGCGATCGCCTTCTCGATGAACTTGCCGAGCTCCTTCTTGATCAGCTCCGCGTCCTTCTTGCCGACCGCCTTGCGGAGCACGTCGGCTTCGGCGAGCGAGATGCCGGCGAGCACCTGCGCGATGCGCATCACCTGCTCCTGATAGGTGATGACGCCGTACGTGCCGGAGAGGATCGGCTCGAGCTCGGGGAGCTGGTAGCTGACCGGCTCCTCGCCGCGCTTGCGGCGGATGTAGACCTTGTGCATCCCGGCGTCGAGCGGGCCGGGGCGGAGCAGCGCGTTCGACGCGACGAGGTCGTCGAAGCGGTCGCAGCGCATCGAGCGGAGCACGTCGGTGGCGAGCGCGGACTCGAACTGGAAGACGCCCGCCGTGCGGCCGGCGCGAAGGACGCGATACGTCTCCTCGTCGTCGAGCGGCACGTGATCGATGTCGATGACCTTCCCCGTACGCTCCTTCACCGTCCGGATCGCGTCGGTGATGACGGTGAGCGTCGTCAGGCCGAGGAAGTCCATCTTGAGCATGCCCGCCTTCTCGAGGCAGTTCATGTCGTACTGCGTGACGACCACCTTCTCGTCGTCGCCGTTCGCCGACGCCGCGGCCGCGCCGGCGCCCTTGGACGCCTGGGTGCAGACGGGCACGAACTCGTCGAGCGGGCCGGGCGCGATGACGACGCCGGCCGCGTGCACGCCGGTGTGGCGCGAGAGTCCCTCGAGCGCGCTCGCGAAGTCGAGAAGCTGGCGGTAGCGCGGATCGCCCTCGTACAGCTTCGAGACGTCGGGGATCTCCTCGATCGCCTGCTTGACGGTGAGCGAGTGGTTGGGCGCGTTCGGGATCAGCTTCGCAAGCGCGTCGGTCTCGGCCGGCGTGAAGCCGAGGGTGCGGCCGACGTCCTTGATCGCGGCGCGCGACTTCATCGTCCCGAAGGTGACGATCTGGCCGACGCTCTCCTTGCCGTACTTCTGCCGGACGTACTCGATGACCTCGCCGCGGCGCTCGAAGCAGAAGTCCACGTCCACGTCGGGCATCGAGACGCGCTCCGGATTCAGGAAACGCTCGAAGAGGAGGTCGAACTTGAGCGGGCAGACGTCGGTGATGCGCAGCGCGTAGGCGACGAGCGAGCCGGCCGCCGAGCCGCGTCCCGGGCCGACGGGGATGCCGCGGTCGCGCGCCGCCTTGATGAAGTCGTAGACGATGAGGAAGTAGCCGGCGTAGCCCGTCTTCGTGATGACGTCGAGCTCGTAGTCGAGCCGCTGGCGCACCTCGGGCGGGAGCGGATCGCCGTAGCGCTCGCGGGCCCCCTCCTCGCTCAGCTTGACGAGGAGCTCGTTCTCGGTGCTGACGCCGGCCGGCAGCGGGAACGACGGCACGTTGTACTTCTTCGAGAACTCGAAGCCCGCCTCGTCGGCGATCTTCAGCGTGTTCTCGAGCACGTCGGGGCGGTCGGGGAACTTCTCCCGCATCTCGCCGGCGTGCTTGAAGTAGAGGCCGCGGTCGTAGTGCATGCGGTCGGCGTCGGCGCGGTCCTTCCCGAGGCCGATGCAGAGCAGCACGTCGTGCGCGTCGTGGTCGTTGCGCGTGAGGAAGTGCGCGTCGTTCGTCGCGACGACGGGGAGGTTGAGCTCCGCGCCCAGCTTGAAGATCTGCTGGTTGAGCCCGTGCTGTCCCTCGGAGTCGTGCCCCTGGACCTCGAGGTAGTATCGGTCCTTGAAGACGTCCGCGTACCACTCGGCGGCCGCCCGCGCCTCGTTCCAGCGCCCCTCCATCAGGTGCTGGGCGACCTCGCCCGCCATGCACGCCGACGAGACGATGATGCCGGCGCTGTGCTTCGCGAGCAGCTCGCGGTCCACCCGCGGCTTCACGTAGAAGCCTTCGGTGTACGAGAGCGACGTCAGCTTGACGAGGTTCTTGTAGCCCTCCTGATTCTGCGCCAGGAGGACGAGGTGGTAGTACGGCTTCGCCCCGGGCGCCGGCCGGGAGCGCGCGCGCCGGTCGCCGGGCGCGACGTACGCTTCCATGCCGAGGATCGGCTTGATCCTGGCCTTGCGCGCCTTCTCCTGGAACTCCCAGGCGGCGTGCATGTTTCCGTGGTCGGTGATCGCCAGCGCGGGCTGCTCGAGCTCCTGGGCGCGCCGGATCAGGCTATCGATCCGGTTCGCGCCGTCGAGGAGCGAGTACTCCGAGTGGCAATGCAGATGGACGAAGGACATCGGTCAGGAAAGGTAGCGACCCGGGCCCGCTCCGTAAAGCGTCGCCGGGAGCGGCTCGCCGGCTCAAGTGATTGGCCGTCAACACGTTATCGGCTAGCGTCGCCTCGTTAGGCAGGCCGGCGCGCGCGGCGAGCCGGCACGGCGGCGAACCGGCGGCCTGGCGGCGGGCGGTGCGGCGGCCCGCGATCGCCGCCAATCGCGGGCGCGGGACCGGGCATTGCGCTTGGTGAGCCGCATCACCGACCTTGTTGGACCGCCGCGCCCCACCGACCGCGAGGCCCGGCGGAGCGCGGCCACACCACATCGAAGAGGGAACGTCGTGCCGGTACCGAGCGAGCGTCCGCGGGCGGGCGGCAGGGAAGAGAGATGGGCCGCCGGGCCGCGGCGCGAATGCCGCGCCGGTCGCCAACGACCCGCCATCACCACCTTCTTCGGCACCGGCCGAGCCGGCCGGCGTGTCGCCGCGCTGCTCCTGTTCGCCGGCGGCGCGCTGTCGGCCGCGGCCTGCCACGACTCGTCGGCGCCGTCGCCGAAGACGGCCTACCTCGTGGCGGTGGACGCGGGCGACCTGCAGCTCGCGCCGGCCGGCTCGCACGTGGCCGCGCCGCTGGCGGTGCGCGTGACCGACGCGTCCCACGCCCCCGTGAAGGGGGTGCCGGTCCGCTTCCGCATCGTTGCCGGCGCCGGCGCGCAGCTCGACGACTCGGCGGCGGTGACGGACATCGACGGGATCGCGCGCGTCGAGCTCACCGTCGGCCCGACGCCGCTCGACACGGTGAGGGTGTTCGCCTTCGTGCCCGGGCAGGAGAGCCGCGGCGTGACGCTGCGCGTCATCCCGGTGTCGCCGCCGTCGCTCACCTCCGTGCTTCCGGCCTCGTTCGGCGCCGGCGACACGCTGCTGCTCGGCGGCGCGAACCTCGGCGACCCGGCGACGACGACGACCGAGGTCCTCTTCGGCGTCATTCCGGGACGCGTGCTCGGCGTCGGCACTGGCGGCGGGATCCGGGTCATCGTGCCGCCGTGCGTGACACCGGGCGCCGTCCAGGTGCGGCTCGTCGTCGGCACCGCGCCCGCCGTGACCGTCGGCGGCACCTACGTCGCCGACGCCGGGATCGCGCTCGCGCCGCTCGAGGGGACGACGATCCCGGCGTCGAGCGTCGCCGGCTGCGTCAACCTGCCGGGTGACGGCGCGCGCTACCTGCTCGTGCCGAACTACGCGCTCGGGACCTCGCGCACGCCGACACCCTTCGTGCTCGGCGCCTCGGGCGTCGTCGCCGCGGCGCTCGCGGCGCGCCCCGCCGTGGCGGCGTCGGCACGTGGCGGGGCGCGGGAGCGCTTCGACCATCTGCTCCGCGTGCAGGGGCAGCAGCTCGCGGGGCTGGCG
>DATMHT010000389.1:0-3053 GCA_035554795.1 Gemmatimonadaceae bacterium
TCGCGCATCGAGCCGATGACGGCCACGCGCTGGCGCCCGCCGCCGGCGCCGGCGAGCAGGTCGAGCGCCGCGCGCGTCGAGGGCGGATTGGCGTTGTAGGCGTCGTTGATCAGCGTCACGCGGCCGAGCGTGTCCCACGCCATGCGCATGGACGGCTGCGGCATCGCGGCGATGCCACGCGCGGCGTCGGCGACGCGCACGCCACACTCGCGCGCGGTGGCGACGGCGAGCATCGCGTTGCGCAGGTTGTGCGCGCCGCGCAGCGGCGGACGCACCGTCACGCCGTCCACCTCGGCCCATCCGAGTCCATCGGGCTCCATCTTCCAGCGCGCGGCACGCACGTCGCCCGCGTCGAGGCCGGCCGAGATCACCCGGCGCGCGCGGCCGCGGGCCGCCTCGGCGACCTCGGCCTGTGAGGCGGGCGTGATCGCCAGCTCGACGCCGTCGAAGATGTCGCTCTCCTCGCGAAGGACGCCGGCGAGGTCGCCGAGCCCCTCGAGGTGCTCCTCGCCGATCGACGTCAGCACCGCGACCTCCGGCTCGCCGATGGCGCGCAGCATCGCGATCTCGCCCGGCATGTTGGTGCCCATCTCGACGACCGCGACGTCGGCGTCGTCGGGGAGCGCCAGCAGCGTGAGCGGCACGCCGACGCGGTTGTTGAAGTTGCCGTTGGACGCGTGCACCCGCAGCACGGAGCCGAGCGCGGCGCGGAGCAGCTCCTTCGTGCTCGTCTTCCCGTTCGAGCCGGCGACTGCGATCACGCGCTTGCCCCATGCCCGGCGCCGGTAGCGCGCGAGCGCGCCGAGGGCGACGAGCGTGTCCGATACTCGGAAGACCGGCACGGTGAGCGTGGCGGCCTTCTCCGCCTCCGACACGACGACCGCCGCCGCGCCCCTGGCGGCGGCGTCGGCGAGGAAGTCGTGGGCGTCGAACTTCTCGCCGACGAGGGCGACGAAGAGGTCGCCCGGCTGCACGGCGCGCGTGTCGGTCGAGACGCGCGCCAGGCCGCGCGCGCCGCGCGGCAGCGCGGCGCCGGGCGCGGCACATTCGGCCAGTGCCACGGCGACGCGGTCGAGTGTCCAGAACGGGGTGCCGCTCGGCGCCCCTGTCGTGACGGCGGGCTTCGCCGCCGTCGTCTCGGCGGCGGTCATCGCCCCGCTCCCCGTGGCGCGCCGGCGTCGGCGGCCCCTTCGCTCATCAACTCGCGCACGATCTGCTTCTCGTCGAACGGGTACTTGGTGGTGCCACGGATCTGATACGTCTCGTGCCCCTTGCCCGCGAGCACGATCACGTCGTCCGGGCTCGCGCTCGCCAGCGCGCTCGCGATCGCCTCGCGACGGTCCTCGACGCGCGCGTGGTTCGCGCCGTTCATGCCCGCCTCGACGTCGTCGAGGATGCGCGCCGGATCCTCGGTGCGCGGATTGTCGCTCGTGAGCACGGCGAAGTCCGCCTTCCGCTCGGCGATCCCGCCCATCTCCGGCCGCTTGCCGCGGTCGCGGTCGCCGCCGCAGCCGAAGACGACGATCAGCTTGCGCGTCGCGAACGGGCGCACGGCGTCGAGCGCGCGCTCGAGCGCGTCGGGGGTGTGGGCGTAGTCGCGCAGCACCGTCGGGCGCTCGGCGACGATCTCGAGCCGCCCCGGCACCTGCGGCACGGTCGACAGGCGCTCGGCGATCGTCGCCGCCGGCGTGCCGACGGCGAACGCCGCGCCGGCCGCGCCGACCGCGTTGGCGACGTTGAAGTCGCCGATGAGCGGCAGCCGCACCTTGGCGGGCTTCGCTTCGGGGAGATGCAGCGTCCACTCGCTGCCGCGCGGCGTGAACGTCACGCGCCGCGCGTACACGTCGGCGGCGCGCGCGCCGGTCGAGAAGCGCAGCGTGCGCGGCGCGGCGGGAAGCGCGTCCCACGCCGAGTCGTCGGCGTTCACGACCGCGGTACCGCGGGGCGCGAGGTAGCTCACGAGCCTCGCCTTCGCGGCGAGGTACGCGTCCATCGTCTCGTGATAGTCGAGATGGTCGCGCGTGAGGTTGGTGAACACCGCCGCCTCGAAGCGCAGCCCGTCCACGCGCCGCTGGTCGAGCGAGTGCGACGAGACCTCCATCGCGACCGTGCGCACGCCCGCGTCCACGAGCGCGCGCAACACGCGCTGGAGCTCGACCGGCCCCGGCGTCGTGAGCCCGTGCCCGCCCGGCAGCTCGACGCCCGCGCTCCCGATCAGCACGCCGAGCGTGCCGATGCTGGCGCTGCGAGATGCGGGATCGTCGAGCAGATGGCGGAGGATCCCGACCGTGGTCGTCTTGCCGTTCGTGCCGGTGACGGCGAGCAGGCGCAGCGCCGTCACCGGGTCGTCGTACGCGGCGGCAGCCGCGATCGCCGCCGCGCGCCGCCCCTCGCGCACGACGAGCGCCGGCAGCGTCGTGAGCGTCGGGTCCTCCACGATCGCCGCCGCCGCGCCGCGCTCGGCGGCGACGGGCAGGAACTCGTGCCCGTCGCGCGCCGACCCGCGCACGGCGACGAACAGTGCACCCGGCTGCACGGCGCGGCTGTCGTCCACGATGCCGCGCGCGATCGCCGGCATCTCGCCCCGCATCTCCACGAGCAGCCCCGCGGCCGCCAGCGCCTCGGCGACGCGCTCGATCCGGAACTCCGTCACGCTCTCGGTCACGTCAGTCCGCCGTCCGCGGGTGGAAGAGACGCACCGTGCTCCCCGCGCGCAGCATCGTGCCGGCGGCGGGCGCGGTGCCGTCGCCCGAGCCGGCGAGCGACACGTGGAAGCCCGCCTCGTGCAGCGCGCGGGCGGCGCTCCGCAGCGGCAGGCCGCGCACGTCGGGGACGGGGCGCGCGGCGGCCGGCGCGGCGGCGACGGCCACTGGCTTCGCGGCGCCGAGCGAGACGACGTACGCGCTGCGCGGCGGCCCGGCGTCGGTGTCCTTCGTCGCGACGGCGGCGGTCTCGTTGGGCGCGGCGACCGGCGCGAGCGGCTTGCGCGCGGCCGCGCTCTCCGGCGACGGCCGCACGCGCACGTGCGCCGCGAGCGACGAGCGGTCGAGGGC
>DATMHT010000390.1:0-9191 GCA_035554795.1 Gemmatimonadaceae bacterium
ACGATCGAGAACACGCCCGTCGGCACGGTCGTGATGAACGTCGTGACGCCGACGATCACGGCGTACCTGCCGGAGCCCGCGAAGGCCACCGGCACGGGCGTCGTCATCGCGCCGGGCGGCGCCTTCGTCGCGCTGGCGATCAGCCTCGAGGCCACCGACCTGGCGCGGTGGCTCCAGGAGCGAGGCGTCGCCGCGTTCGTGCTCAAGTACCGAACGGTCGAGAAGAAGCAGGACGGCATCCCGCGGATGGACATGGACACGGCCGGCCGCTACGGCATCGCCGACGGGATCCAGGCGCTGAAGGTGGTGCGACGCCACGCATCCGCTTGGGGCGTCGCTCCCGACCGCGTCGGCATCGTCGGCTTCTCGGCCGGCGGCATGGTCGCCAGCGGAGCGCTCCTCCAGCCGGACGTCGCCGCGCGCCCGAGCTTCGCGGCGCTGATCTATGGCGCGCCGTTCGGCGCGATGCCACCCATCCCGGCGAAGCTGCCGCCCCTCTTCATGGCGTGGGCGCGGGACGACGCGGTGGCCCTCGCTCCCGTCGTCCGGTTCCACGACGCGCTCGTCGCCGCGGGCATCGAGCCCGAGGTCCACGTCTTCAGCGCCGGTGGCCACGGCTTCGGCATGCGGAAGCACGGCACCACCAGCGATCACTGGGTGGACGAGTTCTACTGGTGGATGGAAGCGCAGGGACTCACGCGACGGGCGGCGGCAGCGAGACACTGACGGTCCGTTCCCGCTCGAGATGCTCCGCGTACTGCCGATCGCCCGGTGCCAGCGGGAGCGTCAGCAGCTGCGCCGGCGTCACCCAGGCGTGCGCCACGTGCTCGATGCACTTCGGATCGCCGTCGATCTCCACGGGGTGGAACTCGAGCACGAAGTGCGACCCCGGATCGGCGACGGAGTACTCGGCCTCCTCGTCCACCGTGCGCACGACGACGCCGAGCTCCTCGCGCAGCTCACGGCTCGCCGCGTCGGCGATGCTCTCGCCCGCCTCGAGCTTCCCGCCCGGGAACTCCCACAGCCCGCCGTGCCGCTTGTGCGCCGGCCGCTGGCAGACGAGCAGGCGGCCGTAACGACGAACGACGGCGGCGACGACACGAACGGGAGTGGCGGATTCCACGGAGCTCCAGCGACGGGGACGATCGAGGCGATGACGGGACGGCCAACATACGGCCCCGCGCCGAGCCGTTCCAGCTGAATGATCCGCGTCGCCGGCGCAACCCCCGCTACGCTCAGCCAACGCCCTCGCCCGCTTCGGCGCTGCGCCGGATCGCCCGCAGCATCGCGCGGCAGTTGCCGGCGCACGCCTTCCTGCGCGTGCACCGCTCCCACGTCGTGAACCTCGACTACGTCGAGCGCCTCGTGCCGTTCGACGCGAAGCGGCTCGAGGTGCGCCTCCACGACGGGACCCGCATCGTCGCCAGCCGGAGCGCCTCGGAGACGATCCGCCGCCACGCGCGATGAGCGAGCGCGCGGCCGAGCCGGGCGAGCGCGGCCGCGAGGCGGGCGGGCGTGACCGCCGAAGGCTCGGTGAGTGCCCGCGCCAGGAGTGGGCCGGCTGCTCCGCGGCGGCCGGGAACGCTTGCATCGCCCTTCGACGACCGTACCTTCGGCACGTCGTGGACTCCGTCGCGTGGCGCGCTCCTCCAGCCTGACTCCCGGGAGTTCTCCAGGAGGTCTCCATGCGGGCCATCGCTCTCGCAAGCCTCGGGGGACTCATGCTCTCGACGCCGGACACCACCACCACGTCCGCCCAGAACGCCCGCGCAGGCACCGCACCGAAGACGCTGGCCGTAGTGGTCGCCCATGCGGACGACGAGGGGCCCGTCGCCCCGATCCTCGCTCGGTACGCGCGTGAGGGCGTACAGGTGTACCTGATCGTCGCGAGCGACGGCGTCGCCGGCGCCGGGCAGCAGGGCCACATCCCGCGCCCGGACTCCGGGCCGCAAGGCGACGCGCTCGTCCGCCAGCGTGTGGAGGAGGCGCACTGCGCCACGCAGGCGCTCGGCATCCAGCCGCCGATCCTGCTCGGCTTCCCCGACGGGAAGCTGGGCGACTACGCCGGCGACCGCGCGCTCATCTACCGAGTGACCCAGCGCATCGCGGAGGAGCTCGCGCGGCTGCGACCGGACGCGGTGATCACCTGGGGGCCCGACGGCGGCACCGGGCACCCGGACCACCGGATCGTGAGCACCATCGTGACGCAGTTGCAGCGCGCGGGTGCACCGGGAGTGCCCGAGCGCGTGTTCTACATGAACTTCCCCGTCGAGTCCATGCGCGCCATGAACCCCCAGCGCGGAGAGCCGCCCCTGACCGTGCCGCAGAGCACGTATTTCACCGTGCGGGTCCCCTTCGCGCCCGAGGATCTCCAGGCAGCGGAGCGGTCGATGGCGTGCCACCGGTCGCAGTTCACCGCGGAGGTCGTGCAGCGCGTCGTGCCGGCCGCGGCTCGCGCCTGGAACGGGGCGATCCCGCTCATCCCCGCCTTCCCGACACCGCCCGGCACTGACCTCTTCCGGTAACCCCGATTCGGCGCCTCGGCGCCCGTGTCGAGCGTGGCTCCGCGGCGGCGCGAACACAGCCTGTCACACCCCGACCGCCCCTCGTGTCATGACGATGTCCCGCGCCGCGATCGGCGGCGCGGCCATCATCGCGTTCGGGGAGGATAGCATGTCGATACGAGCTCTCGCGTTGTTCGTGCACATCGTCGGCGCGCTCGCGCTGTTCGCCGGGCTCGCCCTCGAGCAGGCGAGCCTCCGCAACCTGCGCCGAGCCACCGGAAGCGCGCAGGCACGGGAATGGGCGCGGCTGTGGAGCGCGCTGCCTCGCGTGGACGGTCCCGCCGCGCTCACCGTGGTCGCGTCGGGCGTCTACCTCGCGGCTGTGAGTCACGTCCACGCGGCGTGGGTCGCGCTGGGGCTGCTCGGCATGGTGGCCATGGGCGCGCTCGGCGGGGCCGTGACCCGGCGGCGCGTGCGAGAGATCGCGCGGTCGCTCCCCGTCGGCGACGCCGATCCGCTCCCGACGACGCTCTCGCAGCGGCTCCGTGATCCGGCGCTGCACGCGGCCGCCGCGTTCCGCCTGGCGATCGCGCTCGGGGTCGTGTTCGAGATGACAGTCAAACCCGAAACGGTCGCCGCGCTCGCCGGGATGGCCGTCGCGCTGGGCGCGGGTGCGTTCATGGCGCGCGATCGGAGCGCCGCCGGCGCCCGACGCACCGTGCTCGCCGCCGGCGGCGAGGCACGACCCTGAACGCCGCCGACCGCGCCGCCGCCGCTCAGCGCGGCGGCTACGCGGTGATGCCGGGAATGTGCTGCAGCTTGTCGGGGTTGCCGACGCCGTAGATGGCCTGGATGCGGTGGTCGCGGATCTCGAAGATGCTGGCGAAGAGCGGCCGGCCGCTCACGTAGATGACGAACCCCGGCTGCCCGTTGATGGTCGCGGGGAGAATGGTCCGCTCGGCCGGCACGAGCCGGCCGCGGCCGCCGGCGATGAGGCGCGCCACGGCGTCGCTGCCGTGGATCGGTCGGCGAGCCGCGCCAGGCAGCTTGCCGCCGCTGTCGGGGTAGAGGGTGACGTCGTCGGCGAGCACCGCGAGCATCCCCTCCAGGTCGCCCGTGCTCGCGGCCTGGATGTAGTGCTCGACCAGCCGCTGCGCCTCCGCCGGATCTACAGCGAAGCGCGGCTGGGGTGAGCCGAGGCGCTTCTTCGCCCGCGAGAGCGCCTGCCGGCAGTTGGCCGCGGACTTGTCGACCATGCGCGCGATCTCCGCGTACTCGAAGTCGAACACGTCGTGCAGCAGCAGCACCGCGCGCTCGAGCGGAGAGAGGCGCTCCAGCATCAGCATGAAGGCCATCGAGAGCGACTCGGCGAGCTCGACGGGCTCGGAGGGGTCGGGGGCGTGGTCGGTCACGAGCGGCTCCGGGAGCCAGGGTCCGACGTACGTCTCGCGCTGGACGCGGGCCGAGCGCAGATGATTGAGCGCGAGCCGGGTGACGATCGTCGTGAGGTAGGCGCGGGGCTCCCGGATCTCGTTCCCGGCGGCGTCCTGCCATCGTAGATAGGCATCCTGGACGAGGTCCTCGGCGTCCGTCACGCTGCCCAGCATGCGATAGGCGATCGCGAAGAGCAGCGGTCGCGTCTCGGTGAACACGGCCGCGCGCGCGTCGATCGTCGCGCTCGCAGGGGAATGACCGGTGCCTGCTGCCGCCGCCTGCTGCCGAGTGCTCATCTCTGCTCCTCGCCCGCCGCGATGGGAGACGGACGCGTCGTCGTGACGGTGCGGCCGACCAGCGCGATCACCTGACCGAACGGGTCGGCCACGAACAGTGACAGCGCGCCGTCGGGACCGTCGTGTACCCGCACGGTGAACCCGACGTCCCAGCACCGTGCGGCGACGGCGACGGGATCGTCGACGACGACCGTGACGGGCACGGCCGTCGCGACGGCGTCGCTGCTCGCGGCGGGCGGTGCGGTCCTCTGCCCCCACGCCGCCGTGTCCCGCATCCGGGTACAGGTGGCCCGAGCCAAGTTGCGATGCGACATCCCTCTCTCCCTCCTGCTCTGTGCCGTGATGCCGTCGCACGGCGCGGCAGGTCCCGAGACCATTCGACGCGCGCCGTGGTGGATGCCTGCTAGACGTCGTGGCCGCCGCGTTTGTGACGGTCTCGAGCGCGCTCCTCCACGCGGCACCGCGACGGCCACGCGCGCGCATCCCGGTGACTGCGCGTCCGAGCGGCGAGCTGACCCACGTCTGACCCGCGAGGGGGCGGGAATGTGACAGCCGGGAGTGAGCGGCGCGGGGCGGAGAACGTACGCCTCCACCCGGGCGACCACCAGCGGATGACGTCGCCCCGCGCCGCATCCGGCGGCGATCTGCCGCCGGTGTCGTCGGGCTAGACCAGCACGTTCCGCCCGATCCCCCCGATCGCGATCGCGCCTCCGTCGACGGGCTCCGCCACCACGCTGCCGACGCGCGCCACTCTCGCGAACCGCGGCACGCGCTCGTACGTGGCGAGCACGCGCGGTCGCGCCGCGTCGGCGAAGTCCACCACGGCCGCACGGCCGTCGCGGTGCACGGCGACGACGGCCGTGCGCGGATGCAGTCCGGGCAGCGCGCACACGTCCGCCACTCCCTCCATCTCGAGGAAGCCGGCCTTGCGGAGCGTGCCGCCATCGTCGGAGCGGAAGGCGTGCAATCCGGTGGGCGTCCCCACCACCACGTGGCGGCTCGTCGCCGCGACGGTGTGCGCGCCCTCGATCGGCTCCACCTCGATCGGTGAGCGATCGTCGAGCGAGACCGCGATCGCGCGCTCGCCGTCCACCGCCACGACGGCGTCGCCGAATACGGCGATCGCGGTGAGACGGCCGGCGCGCCGCCAGAGCGCTCTCCCCTCCTCGGCCGCGTACACCGTGAGGCCGGAGTCGCCGGCCACGGCGACGTAGCCGCCGCTCACCGCGAACGCGCGCGCGCCGTCCGCCGCGAAGGAGCGCACCATCACGGGGCGCTCGGCGTTGGAGAGGTCGTAGAGCCGGAGCGTCCCACCGGCGAGCGCGAAGAGGTGCGGCTGCCCGCCGATCATCGTCGTGCCGAGCGCGATCGCTCGGCCGCTGTCGCCGCCGAGCTCCAGGCGCGAGCGCGGCACCAGCTCCACCTGCCGGCTCACGATGCGCACGCCGGGCGCCGCCGCGGCCGTCCCCCGCTCGGCGTCACCGTCGCGCCGCCGCACGAGGGCGAGCTCGCCGTCCTGATCGCCCGTCACGATCCCGAGGCGCGCGACGCCGGACGCGTCGGCGCGGGCCACGCCCACGACGCGTCCCTCGCCCTCCTCGAGCTGGACGCCGGCCCCCTCCGGAATCCCCTGCACCTCGACCATGCGCCACCGGTCGACGCGGCCGCCCGGCGGCGGGTCCACGTGCCAGAGCGGGTTGAAGCGGCGGAACTTCGCCCACCAGTCGTCCACCGGCATGAAGCAGTCGCCGATCGCGGCGACGACGGCCCCCTCGAGGCGATTCCGCGCCGCGTCGTCGAGCGCCGGGATCGGGCCGAGCGTCACGACGGCGTTCCCGCCGTTGGTCCTGACGAGCAGACGGCACGGGTACGGGTTGGCGGCGTACGTCGCGTCGTACGGCGAGCGGATCTCGATCGCCGCGTAGTTGAGGTACTGGTACGTGAAGATGTGGCCGGCGAAGACGCCGGCCGGATCGGCCGAGAGGAGGTCGACGCCGCGGAGCACGAGGCTGCCGCTCCCCGTGTTCGTGAGGGTGATCACCGCGACGGCGGCGCTCATCTCGTCGAGGTGCTCGAGCAGGAACGCGAGCGCGCCCGCGCCGGCGCTGCCGCAGGAGACGGTGGGCGCCTGCCAGCGGAAGTCCTGCGTCGAGAGCGCGACCTTCGGCACGGCGGACGTCGTCAGCGCTCCGATGTCGACGGTACCCGAGAGCAGGAGCCCGTCGGCGAGTCCGAACACCTGCGTCACCTGCACGGGCGGCAGCCCGCCCTGGCTCGACAGCGTCACCGGCAGCTTCTCCTCGCACACCATGTCGTGCGCGGTCGTCTGCGTGCAGTTGGGCAGGTTGAGCGTCGGCTCGTAGAAGGTCGTCACGCCGAGCACGACGAAGACGCCGGCGGCGAAGCCGGCGATCGCGCCGACGATGAGGCCCCCGGGCCCGAAGAAGATTCCGCCCACGACCCCGCCGACGATGCCCCCGCTCACTCCGAACAGGATGGCGCACTTCGCGACGTCGAGGTCGTTGAGGTCCCAATCGAAGTGCGTGAGCGACTGGAGCGTGTTCGGCTTCGGGTTGCCGGTCGCGTCCGTCGGGACGACGAGGACGGTGTGCGAGGTCACGTGCATGTTCATGTCGCCCAGCCCGACGCAGGCGTCGATGGCGTCGGCGTAGAAGGAGACGTCGAGCTCCGGCGACGTGCCCTGCGGCGCCCACGTCGCCGACACGCCGCCGACGAGGCGGAGCTTGTCGGCGTGCTTGTTGAGCCTCCGCCACGTGGTGTCCTGCACCTGCAGCACCACCAGCGACGCGTCCACGAACACGGACCAGAGGTGCAGGACGCCGTCCACGTGCAGCCGGTCGGGGACGTTCCCGTCGTGGAACGACTGCCAGTGATTGACCGAGAACTGCGTCCCCTTGCCCAGCTCGAGGCGCACGACGACGCGCGAGTGGTCGGCCGACGCCATCACGCCGGCGTTGGCGTAGGTCACGTTCCCGTACAGCCGGATCGGCGACGTCACCGCCGGGAACTTCCCCTGCGCGAGCGCGACGAGCGCCTTCGTCAGCTCCGGGTCCGGATCCGGATCCGGCGCGTCGGCGGTCACGCCGACGACCGACGTCACGAGGAGCGGCGTGCCGTCGGCGTCGAGCCACGCGTTCATGCGCAGCCGCACGTGAACCGTGTACGTCCCCGCCGCCTGCAGCTGCGGCGTCCCGCTCGCGTCCGTCACGGTCTCCTGCAACGAGACCTGCAGCCCCTGCGTGAAGATGACCTTCCGCGTGGTGACCAGGTCCGCGACCCAGTCCTGCTGCAGGTAGTTGAAGTTCCGGATCCAGTCGGTGTCCGGCTCGTCCGCGTGCATCGCGGTGTCGGCCACCACGTCCACCGTGGACACGAGGTACTGCTTCGCGCCGACGGTCAGGGTGCTGCCTTCGCCGCGGTCCCCGCGCCTGAAGCGCGACTGCACGAGGGCGATGGCGGCGATCTCGTTGAGGTGCAGCTCGACGTTGGCCATCGACGACCTCCCTCCGGGCGCGAGCGCCCGGAAAGGGGAAGCGGGAGGAGCGTGCGCGCCCGGCGACACGGCGGAGCACGCGCGGCCGCCCGCTTCCTTCCTGCCCCGATGCATCGCCTCGGCGTCGAGGTCGTCGTCGGCGGCGCGCGATGGCGCCGCCGGTTCCAGCGGGAGCGGGGCGCGGGGCAGCGCCCGCCGCTTCCGATCGAGCTCGCGGTGGTGCTCGAGCATCCACACGCGCGAACGGCACCGCGTTCGGGGCCGGTCGAGCGTCACGTTAGGCCCGGCCGGTCACATTAGCAAATACCGGCCAGTGCCGGCGAATGCCGGCGTCTTCGCGCGGCCCGGGCTCGCGAGGGGGGTCGGCCGGTTGCGTCCGGCCGCTCCGCGGCGCCAATCTACGCAGGAACGCGTTACGCATATCCGCGTAACGCAGAAACGCGTGGAGGTGCCGCCGTGAGGAATCCGTTCGAGTTCGGCCGCGAGCTCAGCAGCGAGGAGCTGGTGGACCGCGGCCAGGAGATGGAGGTCGTGAAGACGAGCCTCCTCTCGGGCGGGAAGCTCTTCCTCATCGGACCGCGCCGCTACGGCAAGACGTCGCTCATCCACGCGGCGACGCAGGAGCTCGCCGCCGACGACGTCCTCGTGCTCCGCTACGACGCGCAGGCGTTCCCCAGCCTCGAGCAGCTCGCCGCCCGCCTCGCCGGCGACGCGGCGCAGCTGCTCGCCGGATCCATCGAGAAGGTCGGCAAGCTGATCGCGGAGCTGTTCGCCAGCGTCCGCCCGACGGCGATCTTCGACCCCAAGGATCACAAGTGGGCGGTCACGCTCATCGGCGCGCCGGGGCGGGAGCGCGGGTCGCCGCTCCTCGCCGACGTCCTCGACGGCGTCGAGCGCGCGGCGGCGAAGGCACGGCGCCGGGTCGCCATCGTCATCGACGAGTTCCAGGAGGTCGTCGAGGACGGCGGCGTCGAGGCCGAGGAGCAGATCCGCGCCGCCATCCAGCGCCACCGGAACGTCGGCTACGTCTTCGCCGGCTCGGCGACGCGGCTGCTCGCCGACATGGTGACGGGGCCGAACCGTCCCTTCTACCGGATGGGGAAGCCGCTCTTCCTCGGCCCCGTCCCGCGCGCCGACTTCGCCGCCTTCCTCGAGCGCGGCTTCGCCCGCGCCGGGATCCCGCTCGCGCCCGGCGCGACCGACGCGATCCTCGACAGCGCCGAGGAGGTGCCGTACAACGTCCAGCTCCTCGCGCACGCGTGCTGGATCGCCTGCCGGCCGGGTGGCGACGCCGCCTCCGGCCGCGGCAAGCGCGCCGCCGTCCGCCTCACCCCGGAGCTGGTCCGGAAGACGCACGACACCGAGGCGCTGCGCCACGATCCGTTCTACACGCAGCTCTGGACCTCGCTGCCGACGACGCAGCGGCGCGCGCTCCTCGCCGTG
>DATMHT010000391.1:0-3791 GCA_035554795.1 Gemmatimonadaceae bacterium
CCGTAGAGCGCAATGTGGGTTGCACCGAAGCAGGTGGCGCTGTCCGGCTGCGCCCCCGCGATCAGGCCGTGGCACCCCAGACGCTCGGCCAGGTAGCTGACCGGCGGGAAGGCATCCGTCCCGTTGATGAACCCGTCGAAGTACGCCGTCCGCCAGCGGGGCGAGGCCGTGGCGACCCAGAGCCGCGAGAAGTCCGGGGCGCCAAGCGGCTCCAGCTGCCCGAGCGCGGCCGGGAACGGCCCCGTCGCCAGCGGCCGGAGGGTGCGGGCGATGCCAGCCCCGGCGTACCATGCACGGAGCGCGTCCGCGACATCCTCGAGGGGCCGCTCGAGGAAGCCGACGGAGAATGTGATCGGTGCGAACTCGGGTGCGATCAGCATGTTGCGTGTGGGGCTGCCTAACGCCGAAGATCGGCTGCAAGCGCGGAACATACGAGGCGCGCGATGTCGACGCGAGTACACAGTGCGCCGATGTCCGACCCGATGCGACCACTCGCGCCCGATCAGGTGCGGTGCCGCGTTAGGCGGCTCAGGAGCGGAGCCGAGCGAGGCGCGACAGGAGGTCGTCGTCGGGCGGCCCGGCGTAGTGCACGTTCGCCACGGCCCACCCGCCGGCCTGCTGCACTACCTCGACGATGGCGGCCGGGTCGGCGCCGCGCTTGCCACCACAGACCGCGTACACTGGCACGCGCACGGCCGCCGGCGGCGGCGGCGCGGCGCCGGCGGCGTCCCCGACGACGTACTGCTCACATGGGTCCTGCGCGTTCAGGAACGGGTCGCCGTCGAGGCCGTCGACTTCGCCGACCGCGGCCGCGCGTGCCGCGGCGTCCGCGCGCAGGGCGGCGCCGAGCGTCGCGGTGAAGTCTGCCGGACGCTCCCGGAGCACGCTGTCCAGCGCGGCCAGACCGCTCGCCCGCGCGCGCGGCGCGTACGCGGCGTAGAAGGCGCGGACGAAGGCGGTCGCGCCCGGGGCCTGGACGGCCGTCGTGGCGCTGCCGCCGGCGGCTCGGTCCACGGTCCGCGCGTCCGCACCGGGCTGACAGGCCGCGGTCGCGGCGCTGAGGACGGCCGCGGCGAGAAGAGAACGGGTCATCGTCGATGAAGGTGAGGAGCCGCCTGACGCCGCAGCTCGGCTGCAAGCTGCAGGCAATGTCGGGAATGCGGAAGGCTGCGCGGCCCATGCACTCGACGGGCGCCGACCGTCATGCCACTCGCGCCCGTCGGCTGCGGCGCCTCGTAGGCTGCCCCCCACGCTAAGGCGCGCGGCCACCGCCGCTGGCGAGCTGCGGCGGCTTCTCGGCGACGAGGCCGACCACGCGCGCGCCCGCCGCCGACGCGACACCGAGCGCGTCGCGCACCGCCCCGTACTCCACGTCCTTGTCCGCCGTGACGTATAGCACGCGATCGTCGGCACGCGCCGCGAACGCCGCGCGCAGGGCGGACGGCAGGGCACTGCCCGCGATCAGCCGCTCGTTCAGGTAGTAGTGTCCCGCGCGGTCGATGGCGAGGAGCTGATCGCCTCGCTCCTCCGGGTGCGCCTTGAGGTTCTCGCCCCGTGGCGGGACGGCGGGTGTGCCGGCGGCCATCGACGGCACCACGATCATGAAGATGACGAGGAGGACGAGCATGACGTCGATCATCGGTGCCACGTTCGGCTCGGCGCGCACGGCGCCGGCGGGGCTCGACGGCTGCATGGGGCATCTCCGCGGTGAGGGTCACCGCGACGATGCGAAGCGCGCATGACGCGCGAATGGCGAGCGGATTAGCGCGCGATGAAGTCTGCGTGACGACTGCCTAACGCCCCGCGATGCCTGTGGCAGCCAACGCCTCAGCCGGCCCGCGGGTGATTACTCCGTCGCGCGCGAAGATGCCCCGGGATCGCGATCTTGACGAGGGCACAACCCGATGCTCCGCGCTCCGCCCGTCGGGTGTAGGAGAGTGTGGCCCACCTTTGGGTGGTTCGCCGTGCCGGCGCGACGTTGGCGCGGTGCGCCTGCGACGAGTACGTTCGGGATCGCCGCACGAACTCGAAGCTCTCGCAACGCGACTCGCCCCGAACTCGCCTGAACGTCAACGTATCGCCAGGAGGGCTCGCGAGATGACGGCTATGCACTTGCAGGACGTCCTGAAGGATCCGCCGAAAGTTCATGGACGTGGCGACGCATTGTTCATGATGGACAAGAGCGTGCTTCGCTTCGTCGAGGGCGAGATCGGCGAGGCGTCGACGACGCTCGAGACGGGGGCGGGCATCAGCACGATCCTGTTCGCGCTGAAGCACACGACCCACATCTCTGTGGTCCCGTATGCGGAGGAGCCCAACGCGATCCGCGCGTACTGCCTCGAGCACGATATTCCGATCGACAGGCTCAGCTTCGAGATCGCCCGTTCGGAAATCGTCCTGCCGCGCCTCACGCTGCCGCCGCTCGACCTCGTGCTCCTCGACGGGCGCCACGGCTTTCCGACCCCGTTCATCGATTGGTACTACACGTCGGAGGCACTCCGCGTCGGCGGCCTGCTCGTCATCGACGACACGCAGCTCTGGACGGGGTACGTCCTCAAGCGCTTCCTGCAGTCGGAGAACGAATGGCGACTCGAGCACGATTTCGCCCCGCGTGCCTCGGTATTCCGCAAGGTGGCGGAGGGAAGTCAGTCGAAGTCGTGGACCGAGCAACGATACGTCGTTCGCAAGACCGCGACGCTCGGACGGATCAACCGGATCCGTCGGAGAGCCCGCCAGGCCCGCCGCCTCGCCGAACTGGTCCGGCACGGACAGTTCGGGACGATCGCGAGGAAGATGCTCGGCAGACAGTAGCCGTCGACATCGCTTTCTCGGGCCCAGCTCGAGGTCGCGCTCGTCAGCGGCAGCGCCTCGTTAGGCAGCGCCACACGCCGACGGCTCATCGATCCGGGTGGCGGGCAGGAAGGAGGGCAGTGACGGACGACGAGTCCGCTACAGCGCGTTGGTTGGCGGCGACCGCGGTACATGTCGGGCCTGAGGTCACCGTTGCCTGACTATATCAACCGAGATCTCCACCGCCGGTATCGCCCCTCTATTCTCGAGCCAGTGCGTGGTGTTCCGATCCTCGGGCCAGCCCAGTCCCGGCCCATACTCCCGAGCCACGCCCTCTCGATGATCAGTGATCGTTCCTTGGAGGATGTAGACCATGCCCGGCCTGTCTTTATGGTCGTGCATGGGGCCGAAGACTCCCCCTGGTTCGATGGTCACCATTCGCATGCGAAGTTGGCGCCCAGTCATGCCGTCGATTTCGGGGCCAAGGTCGAGCGCCGCGAGTAGCTTCACCGTGACACCTTTGGTCTCGGGTGCCGCCTGCTCGTCTCTCATCGTGGTCTCCTGTCTGGACGTTCTGGCCGCCTAACGCCGAAGCTCAGCTGCGAGCGGAGAGCCCGCGGGCACAACGATGCCGGACACAACCTGATGATGCGCCCCACACGCCCGTCAGCTGCAACGCTTCGTCAGGCGTCGCGGGCGCGAGGATCGCGACGCGCGCTCGGCTCGCGCCACCGGCTCGTCGGACGGCCGATGAGCGCTCTTGAATACCACGTCCCCGACCTGTACTTTACGACACAAAGAACTTGGCACTCGACTAAAGGCAGAGGCCGAGGAGATGCGCGGCGCAAACGCCGGAGGCGATCATGCGGAAGGGGCTGCGACGCATTCGCGGTGCAATCGGGATGGGCTTCCCCTGGGCAGCCGCCTTGTCCGCTGTGGGCCTCGTGCCGCGTTGGGTGTTTGGCGTCAATACCGACGTCCCGATCCCGCTCGTCTTCGGT
>DATMHT010000392.1:0-9305 GCA_035554795.1 Gemmatimonadaceae bacterium
AGCGCTTGAGGTACGGCGTCGGGATCTCCGCCGCCCGGTCGTTCGGCCAGACGGCCGCGCTCGCGCGCGCCAGCACCCGCGTCGAGATGTCGGTGCCGAGGATCTCCACGCTCCAGCCGGAGGACGGCGGAAAGTAGTCGAGGAGCAGCATGGCGAGCGTGTACGGCTCCTCCCCCGTCGAGCACGCGGCGCTCCAGACGCGGATGCGCTTCGTGCGCGCGCCGGCGGCGGCGTCCGCCTTCCACTTCGGGAAGAGCCGGTCGGTGAGAAACTCGAAGTGCTTCGGCTCGCGGAAGAAGTGCGTCTCGTTCGTGGACACGAGGTCGAACATCGTGACGCGCTCGGCCGGGTCCTCGACGGTCACGCGCCGGTAGTACGCGCCGAAGTCGTCGAGGCCCAGCTCGCGGAGCCGCCGCGTCAGGCGCCCGACGAGCAGCGCGCGCTTCGGCTCCGTGAGGTTGATCCCCGCTTCGGCGCGGATCAGCGTCTGGAACAGTCCGAACTCCTCGTCGGTGATCGGACGGACGCCCGTGCACGGCGCCGCCGGCGTACCGGCGGCGCCGAGCTCGAGGCGCGAGAGTGCCGTGCTCACGCGGCCGCGGCGGCGGAGTGCGCCGCGTCCGCGTCGGTCGCCGCCATGTCCGCGGCGGCGACGAGCTCGCGCGCCGAGAGCAGGCGGTCGATGTCGAGGATGAGGGCGAACTTCCGCCCCATCCGCCCGAGACCGACCAAGTGCTCGACCCGCACGCGCGTCCCGAAGGACGGCGGCGGCTCGATGTCGCCCGGTGGCAGGTCCACCACCTGGCTCACCGCGTCGGCGATCACGCCCATCACGGTGCGGTCGCCGTCGAGCTCCGCCTCGACGATCACGATGCAGGTGCGCTTCGTGACCGTCGTCGCGGGGAGCCCGAACTTCACGGCGAGGTCCACCACCGGCACCACGCTTCCGCGCAGGTTGATCACGCCGCGAATGTGCGGCGGCGCGGTCGGCACGGTGGTGACGACGTCGTACTCGATGATCTCGCGCACGCGGAGGATACCGATCGCGTACTCCTCGCCCGCGAGCTGGAAGGTGAGGTACTGCATCTGCTCGACGGCGTCCGTCGGCACGGCGGAAGCTGTGGCGGCTGGCATGGCGGCCGCCTCCTAGAAGCGCTCGAAGTCGTCGTCGTCGGCAGCCGGCAGCGCCGCGTCGGGGCTGAAGCGCCCGTTGCCGGTACGGTGGCCGTTGCCGTAGTGCTTGTCGCCGTTTCGGGCGCCGTCGCGCGACGGGCGCGAGGCGTGCGCCGGAACGCGCGGCACGAGCGGCATGAGCGTGAAGTCGTGCGGCGGCGCGACCGACGACGAGCCGCGGCCGCGGGTGGCGAGCTGCGCCGGGTGGCGCTGCGGCTGCCCGAGCTGATCCATGCCGACCACGTTGAAGAATCCCATCAGGTCGCGCATCGCCTCGGCCTGCGACGCCATCTCCTCGGCGGTGCTGGCGAGCTCCTCGGCGGCCGAGGCGTTGCGCTGAGTCACCGAGTCCACCTGATTCATGGCGCGGTTCATCTGCGTGACGCCGGTGGACTGCTCGCGCGACGTCGCCGCGACTTCCTGCACCAGGTCGGTCGTCTGGCGGATGGAGGGGAGCAGCTCCTCGAGCAGGCGGCCGGCGCGCGCGGCGACGGCGACGCTCCCCGACGCGACGCTGCTGATCTCGTTCGCCGCGGCCTGGCTGCGCTCGGCGAGCTTGCGCACCTCGGCGGCGACGACGGCGAAGCCCTTGCCGTGCTCGCCCGCGCGCGCCGCCTCGATGGCCGCGTTGAGCGCGAGGAGGTTGGTCTGGTAGGCGATCTCCTCGATGATCGAGATCTTCTCGGCGATCGTCGTCATCGCCTGCACCGTCTCGCCGACGGCGCGGCCGCTCTCCTCGGCGTCGCGGACGCCCTTGAGCGCCATCTGCTCCATCTTGCGGCTGTTCTCGGCGTTCTGCGTGATCGACCCGCCGATCTGCTCGAGGCCGGCCGTCGTCTCCTCGACCGACGCCGCCTGCTCGCTCGTGCCCTGCGACAGGTTCTGCGACGACGCCGACACCTGCGTCGCGGCCGACGACAGCGCGCTCGCGCCGGACTGGATCTGGGCGATCATGCGTGCCAGCTCCTCGGCGAACGAGCCGAACGACTGCGCCATCTCGCCGATCTCGTCGCGCGAGGTGATGTCGAGACGCTGCGCGAGGTCGATGCGCCCCTGCGCCATCTCGCGCAGCCGCGCCGACATCGCCGCGACCGGCTTGGCGAGGTTGCCGGCGAGCACCACCGAGATGGAGAGCCCGAAGGCGAGGAGGCAGATCACCAGCACCCACGTCGTCACGACGGCGACGCGCTGGGTGTGCTCGGCCGAGGCGAGCGCGACGCTCTTGATCGAGTCGGTGTAGGTCGTGATCTGGCGAACGAGCTTCCGCTGCTCGGCGTCGGCCGGCGCGTACTTCTCGAAGTAGATCCCCTTCGCGACCTCGACGTCGCTCTGGTCGGCCGTCGTGATGATGTCGTGCTCGACCGGGGCGAGCGTGTTCGTCTCGATGCGGTCGATCTGCTGGGTCGCGTTGGCGACCTCGCCCTGCGTGGCGAGGTGCTGCATGTCGCCGAGGTCCGCGTTGAACTCCTTGCGCGCGCCCGCGAGCGTCTCCTTCGCCGAGCCGTCGGACGGGTTGAGCATGTAGCCGCGCAGGGCGTCGCTGAGCGCGTACATGTCGCGCTCGACCTCCGACGCCTTGCCGTTGATCGCGCCTTCGACGGTGATGACGTTCCTCATCTTTCCGAGCGTGTTGGAGAGCACGCCGAGGATCGTGAGCGACGCCGCCGACCCCATGACCAGGATGCTCAGGAACGCGACGAAGAGCTTCCTTCGAATGCCGAATTGCATACCATCTCCGTGGGTGCAGCGGCGCCGGACGCTTCCGAACTCCGCCAGGCTACGTGGGTGGGAGGGGGCCGCGCCGGAAGAAGCCCGGCGCGGCCGCCTCGGGAAGGCCTTACTTCTTGCTGGATTCGAGCTGCTTCAGGTTGACGCCGACCGTGATCGCGCCGATCGCCACGCCACCGTCCATCACCGGCACCGAGATCTGCGCCAGGAGCGCCTTCGCGCTCGTGTCGTACTTCGCCTTGTCCACGAACACCGCGCCCTTGCCGCCGGCGAACGACTTCTGCCACTTGGCCTCGTCGCCCTGCCAGTAGTCCGACGTCTTGTCGGTCATGCAGACGTTCGCGCCCTGGTTGTCCATCGCGAACGACTCGCTGTACGCGGGGTGCGCCTCGAGGAAGCTCTTGAGGCGGTCCGCGCAGGCGTTGCTCATGAGCTGCTTCATGCGCGCGTCCACGCCGCTGTTCGCCATCCAGGCGCGGTCCACTTCCTGGATCTCGGCCAGCGTCGCCTTCTTGGCGTTCTGGGCCCGCACCGCCGCGACGATCACCGGATCCCGGCCGAGCTTCTCGATCGCCTTCGACTCCGCGTTGAGCAGCGCCTCGGAGTTGGCGACGCCGATCTTGTCCTTCGTCATCTGGGCGCGGGCGGCGACGGGCGTGCCGGCGAGCGAGATCGAGCAGACCGCGACGATCGCGGCCGATTTCACGTACGACATGAAAGTCTCCTGGGTGGGTGTCACTGGGCGCGGCGCGAGGCGCCGGCGCGGCTGGGAGAAGGAGCGTCGCGGAAGGCGGGTGGAGCGATGCGGCGACGAAAGGAGCGCATGCGGTGCGGCGAGGATCAGAACGAGACGAGGAACTGCACCCGGAGCCGTGCATCGTCGAACGACGTCGGCGCGGGCGTGGGGAGGCTCCGGTCCATCGTCTCGGTGTGCAGCAGCGTGTAGTCGGTCTGCACCTTGAAGTCGTTGCCGCGCAGGTAGACGTTGACGAACGGGCTCACCTCGGTGACGAGGTCGTTCGACGCGGCGCGGTTGGGGTCGAGCTGGCCGTAGCGCGCGCCGAGCTCGAGCCGGTCGGGCTTCACGAAGGCGCCGAGCTGTGAGTACCAGCCGCGAGCGTCGATGCTCGACAGTCCGTCCTGGATCGGGTCGAGACGGCGCGCGAACGCTTCGGCGATCCACGACACGCCGTGCCACTTCGCGGCCGCGTCGAGGCCGACGTTGCGGATCCGGGCGTCGTCGCCGTGGTCCACGATGCAGGTGCCGGTCGTGCACGTCTCGATCGGCGCCTGCACGCCGGTCGCGCCGTTCACCTCGTAAAGCCAGCCGCCGTTGAGGTTCGCGTTCGCGCCGAGCGAGAAGGCGAAGCGGCTCGTGTTGCCCGTCGCCGGCCCGGTGTACGCGAAGCGGCCGAGCGGCGACCAGGCGAGGCGGCCGGCCCACTGGTTCGTCTTGTCCTGCTGCGAGTTCTTGTTGTTGCCCTCGCCGTTGAACACGCCGACGTAGTACTCGAGCTTCCCGTCGGCGGGCGTGCCCCAGAGCATCGCGCCGTCGTCGTCGCCCTTCGCGAACTCGTCGGACACGAGCGAGCGCTCGGCGAGCTGCTGGCTGAAGATGGACGTGAGCTGCTGGCGGCCGAACGGCACCTTGAACTTGCCGACGCGGACGTTCACGTCGCCGTCGAGCATCCGGTAGTTCAGGTAGGCGCGCTTGAGCGAGACCGACGGGCCGGCGAGCTCCACCTGGACGTTGTACTCGTACTTCGGGTCGTACGCGTAGCCCTCGAAGCCGACGCGCCCGCGGCGGATGCGGAACAGGCTCGTCTCCTCGGGCAGCGCCTTGTTCGCGAACGAGCTGCCGTAGGTGATCTCGTTCGTGCGCGCGTCGGGGCTGGAGAGCTGGTAGAGCCCCTGCACGCGCCCGGTCACGTCGAGACGGAACGTGCCGTTCTTGTTCGCGTGAACGAGCGTGTTGCCGAGCGGCCGGGCGTCGGCGGTCTTCGCGGGCGCCGCGGCCTTCGGCGCGTCGGCTCTGACGCTGTCCGGGGTCGCCGCGCTCGACGCGCGCGACGGCGCGACTGCGGCAGCGCCGGTGTCGCCCTGCGCGATCTGCATGGCCGTGGACGGCGCCTGCGCGGCCGCGGGTGCGGCGAGGAGCGGCGCGCTGAGGAGGGCGGCGATGACGAGCCGCGGGGTCGAGTACTTCACGGTATCCTCCGTCGAATTCAGGTGGGCTGCGTGCCGCCGCGCGAGGCGCGTCAGGCGGGCAGCGCGTCGCGGTCGAGCGCGCGCTGCAGCAGGTCGGGAACGTCGAGGATCAGCGCGACGCGCCCGTCCCCGAGGATGGTGGACCCCGAGACTCCCGGGAGTCGCTGGAACATCTTGCCGAGCGGCTTGACGACGGCCTGGCCGCCGCCGAGCAGCTCGTCCACGACGAGGCCGGCGAGACGGCCGGCGTGGCGCACGACGACCATGTTCTCGCGCGCCGGCAGCGCGCCGGCGAGCCCGAACAGCTCGCGCACGCGCACGTACGGCAGCGGCTCGCCGCGCAGGCTGAGCACGCCGCACCTGCCAGCGCGCCGCTCGTCGGCCGGCATCGCGAGACACTCGGTCACCGCGTCGAGCGGGATGACGTAGCTCTCGTCGCCGACGCTGACGGTGAAGCCGTCGATGATCGCGACCGTGAGCGGGAGCCGCGCCGTGACGGTCGTCCCTTCGCCGTCGCGGCTCGCGATCTCGATCGAGCCGCGCAGGGCCTCGACGTTGCGGCGCACGACGTCCATGCCGACGCCGCGGCCGGAGAGATCGGAAACGCGGTCGGCGGTCGAGAAGCCGGGCTCCATGATCAGCCGGTGGATCTCGGCGTCGCTCAGCTCCACGCCGTCGGCGACGAGGCCGCGCTCGCGCGCGCGGGCGAGCACCCGGTCGCGGCGCAGCCCGGCGCCGTCGTCGGCGAGCTCGATCACGACCGTGCCGCCCTCGTGACGGGCGCGCAGCGCGATCGTGCCGGTCGGCTCCTTGCCCGCGTCGCGGCGCGCGGCGGGAAGCTCGATGCCGTGGTCGATCGCGTTGCGGATCATGTGCGTCAGCGGGTCGCGCAGGTGGTCCACGACCGACGCGTCCACCTCGACGTCCTCGCCCTCGAGCACGAGGCGCACGACCTTGCCGCGCAGCGCGGCGGTGTCGCGCACGGTGCGCACGTGCTGTCGGAAGAACGGGCCGAGCGGAACGAGGCGCATGCGCATCACCTGCTCCTGCAGCTCGGCGAAGAGACGGTCCACCTCCTCCGCGGCGTTGACGACGTCGTCGCCGGCGGCACGGCGGCGCTGACCGAGCAGCTGCATGAGCCGCCCGCGGGCGACCGCCGTCTCGCCGGTGAGGTTGAGCAGCGCGTCGAGGCGCTCCATGCCGACGCGCAGGGTGCGACGCCTGGCGCCCTCGCCCGGCGCGCCGGCACCAGCCGCCGCCACGGGGGCGCCGCCCGTGGGGGCAGCGACCGCGGCCTCGCCGCCGGGCACGAGCCGCGCGACGAGCGCGCGGTCGGCCGCGCGGACGTGCGTGGTGTTGCCGGCAGCGGCGCCCTTGAGCAGGCCGCGGAGCGCGTCCACCGTCTGCAGCAGCGTCGTGACGTGGTTCGCGGTGACGTGCATCTCGCCGCTGCGGAAGAGCTCCAGCGCGTCCTCGAGCAGGTGCGCGAACTCCGCCACGTTGTCGAAGCCGACCATGCCCGCGCTCCCCTTGAGCGTGTGCACGGTGCGGAAGATCTCGTGCAGCGGCTCGCGGTCGTCGGGGCGCGCTTCGAGGGCGACGAGCGCTTCCTCCATCGCCGAGAGTCCCTCCTCCGCCTCGACGAGAAAGGCCTGGCGGATGGTCTCGAGATCGATGTCCATGGACATGCTGCTGGGCTCCTGCGGCTCGGTGAAGGCTGTAGCGGGTGCTTCTGGACGACGCGCGCGACTCGACGCGTGCGGTCGGGCTAGAGGACCGCGACGCGCGCGGCGCCGTCGTCGGTCTGGAACACGAGCTTGCGGCCCCGCGCTCCGCCGAGGTCCCGCGCGACGACGTCGATCCCTTCGGCGGCGAGGAGCTCGAGGGCGAGCCGGGCGTTCTGCGTGCCGATCGGCGTGTCGCTCTCGTGGAACGCGTCGATCACGCACGCGCCGCCGAAGACCTTCGCGCGCAGGTCGGCCTTGCGGCAGCCGTGCGCGACGAGTGCGTCCACGAGCAGCCGGATCGCCGGGCCGCCGAAGCGGGCCGACGCCGCGGCGGCGCCGGCGGTGCGGTGGGGCAGGAGGTAGTGATTGATCCCGCCGGCGCCGCGCTCCTCGTCGAACAGGCACACCGACACGCACGATCCGAGGATCGTCGTCACGGCGCACGGCTCGGTCGAAGTCAGCAGGCGGCCCGGGTGCAGGTAGGCCGACGCGCGCTGCACTGCGTCGGCCCGGTGACGCAGCGTCATGCGGCGGCGGCGGCGCGGGTGTGGGGGCCGGTCATCGCGCGCGCGGCCTCGATGCTGACGAGGTCGAGCAGTGCGCGGTCGTTCTGGTCGAGCTCGCCGCGGTGCGGCAGCAGCCCGTAGAGCGCGATCGCGCCGACGACCCGGCCGTTGCCCGCGGTCAGCGGGACGCACGCCGTCATCTCGTCGCGGTCGATGCTCCGGCCCGGCTCGACCGCGCGGGCGGCGTAGTGGGCGCGGCCCGAGTCCACCACCGAGCGTATCACCGCCGACCGGAGCGGCGACGCGCGCAGGAAGCTGTCGTCGATGCCGAACGAGGCGGCGAGCGTCAGGCGCGACGAGTCGGCGTCGTGGGCGAGGATCGCGAACTCCTCGCATCCGAGCACACTGATGATGACTTCCTTGATCGCCTCGAGCGCGTCGCCGCGGTCCGCCGCCTCGTTCAGGCGCCGGTTGGAGACGTAGAGCTTCACGAGGCTCGCGCCCTGCGCCTCGGCGGCGACGAGCTGCTCGGAGAGCCGGTCGCGCTCGGCGGTCACCTGGGCGAGGTCGCGGCGCAGGCGCGCGTTCTCGGCCGCGAGGTCGCCGGGCGTCGTGTTCGTCGTGTTCGTCACGATCCGCACCGGCTACTGGCCGAGGTAGCTCTTGACCTTCGAGAGCAGCTCGAGCTTGTCGATCGGCTTCGTGATGTAGTCGCTGCAGCCGCTCTCGTAGCCTTCCTCGACGCTTCGCGCGGCACTCTTCGTCGTGACCATGATCACCGGCACGCGGCTCGTCGCGCTGTTGGCGCGCAGCGCGCGGCACGCCTCGAAGCCGTTCATCTTGGGCATGACGACGTCCATCAGGATCAGGTCGGGCTTCTCGTCCATGGCCCGGGCGACGCCTTCCTCGCCGTCGTTTGCGGTGACGACGCTGTACTGCTCCTGACCCAGAATCATTCGCTGCCACATGAGTGACGTGAGCGAATCGTCCACGACGAGAATCTTCTTGGCAATCATGACGACACCTGTGATGGGCGCGCGCACCCCGGGTGGAACGGGAGGTCGGGCGGCGCTGCGAAGTGGGCGGGACAGACGCGGCGATGGTCCGCTCGTCTGCGACTTCGGCTGGTCCTTAGGGAACTTTCATACCGCCGTTTCCGGGGGGCATTCCGCGGAGCCGCACGGCGACGTCCGCGATGCCGGTCACCACGTCCGACTCGTTAGGCGGCCGCGCCGGCGTCGCGGTTCCGGAGTCGGGCCATCGGCGCGTCCACGGCGCGTCGTTCGACGACGACGGACCGCGCGACAGGATCGTGCGGCACATCGATTTCGCGCGCCGGCGTGATGCGTCGCGCGAGCCAGCCTGGGCGGTGCGCGTCGAGCGGTCAGAGTGGCGCGGTCAGAACGTCTCGTGGGCCGGCCGGAGCGCGTTCGATCGGCGCGACGCTCGTCATGACGGCCTGTACGCGCCGATCCAAAGCCCCTGTGCGCGCGCTCACAGGGCCGGTGTGACCGTGGCAGACTGCGACTGTTTTGCGATTTGCGTGGACCAATGCGCAGGCGCCGACCGCCGCCGTCGTGGCAGTCGTCGCGGACGTGGCGGGGTCACGCTACACGGGCTGCGGCGCCGTCCGGACGACCACCCGTCTCGGGGCCTCGCGCCGGCCTACGCCGGCCTCGCCGATCATGTCGGCGACGATCTTTCCCGAGCTCATGACGCCCGGCAGTCCGGCTCCCGGATGCGTTCCGGCACCGGCGAAGAAGAGGTTGGGGACGTCGGGGCTGACGTTGTGCGGCCGGAACCAGGCCGACTGGGTGAGGATCGGCTCGACCGAGAACGCGCTCCCGAGGTGGCTGCCGAGCGTGTCGCGGAAGTGCAGGGGATCGATGCGCATCTCGGTGACGACGTGCTTCGAGAGCCCCGGCAGGTACCGCTCCTCGAGGTACTTCATGATCGCGTCGCG
>DATMHT010000393.1:0-5034 GCA_035554795.1 Gemmatimonadaceae bacterium
GGCCGCGCTCGAGGCAATGCGACGCGCGGATCGGGGACAGGTCTGGACACACGAGAAGCGAACCGAGAGCGGGGCGCTCGAGTGGGTCGCCATGATGCACGAGGACGGATTGGGGTCGTCGCGCCTGCTGCTGGAGCGCGAACTCCGGCGCGCCTTTCCCCGCGGCTATCTCGTCGCGCTCCCCGATCGAAGTTGCGGCATGGCGGTCTCCCGGACCGACGCGGACCTCGACGAGGTGCGGGCGATGGTGGCCAGGATGCATGCTGATGCGACCATTCCGATGATCGCCGATCTCCGCGAGCCGAGCGCCCTCTCGCCGGCTGCCTAACGAACGCTACGCCAATCGGCAGTTCGAGGATTGCGCCGCGGCCGACGGCGCGGGATCATCAGGTGGTGTCGCCACCATCGGTCAGCATTGTCGCGGTTGTACACGGAGTGTTTGCCCTCATCGCCTTTGCCTGGAGATTTGCATGCGAGCTCGCGTCCGAGTTGTCCTCCTTGCCGCCTCGCTGGTCGGGTGTGCCGGTCCCTTCCAGTACAACATGAAACGCGAATCCGCACGCGTCATTGCCCCTACCCCTCATCCCGACTCGGTCGTCATCTCGGAGATTCGGCGCAATGCAGTCGGAACTCCCACGAAGTGGGTGGCCACGACGCCGAGCGGCGTGTACGACTGCAGTCTGGCGGACGGGGAGCGACACCCGATTTGCGCCAAGCGCTGACGAATACGGGAACGCCGTATCGCTGACGCCGAATGCGTCGGGTCGTTCTCCCACTCGGCTTCGTCGGCACGCGACATTGGCCACGATAGCGCTCTCCACTCACATCGCCGCGCCGCGCGCGCGCTGCTTCGACCTGGCGCGCAGCGTCGAGCTGCACGTGCGCTCGACGGCGGCGACCGGCGAGCGCGCGGTCGCCGGCAAGACGGCGGGCCTCCTCGCGCTCGGCGACGAGATCACCTGGCGCGCCCGGCACCTCGGCGTCCGGCAGTCGCTCTCCGGGCGCATCACCGCCTACGACCGGCCGCGGCACTTCCAGGACACGATGCTGCGCGGCGCGTTCGCGCGCCTGCGACACGACCACTTCTTCGACGCGGCGGCCGACGACGACGGCGGCACCGTCATGCGCGACGTCCTCGACTTCGCGGCGCCGCTCGGTCCTCTCGGCTGGCTCGCCGAGCGGCTCTTCCTCACGGCGTACCTGCGGCGGTTCCTCCAGGCGCGGAACCGCGAGCTCAAGGCCGTCGCCGAGTCCGACGACGAATGGGCGCGGTACATCCCGCCCGTCGGCTGACGAGACACGCCGCCGAGCGCTGGCGTGGAGCGTGGCGCGACCGAGCGGCGGCCGCCCGTTTCCTCTGGTGTCACGCGCGAGCGCGCCGCAACTTGGACTCTCTCGTGCCGGAGGTCGTCATGTCCATCACGGTCCCGCAGCCCACGTCCGTCCCGCTCGAGCCGGTCGCGCGGCTGTTCGAGCAGAGCCTGAGCATTCGCCACGTGTACGGCGAGCCCATTCAACGCGGCGACGTCACCGTGGTGCCCGTGGCCAAGGTCGCGTTCGGCTTCGGCGGCGGCTTCGGCAGCCGGGCAGCGCGCCGGCGTCGAGGCGCGGCGCCCGGCGCGACGACCGAAGCGAGCGACGCCGCAGCTTCGACGGAATCGCGGCCGGAGCCCGAAGGCGCCGGTGCTGGCGGCGGCGCCCGCATGACGCCGGTGGGCGCGCTCGAGATCGGTCCGCGCGGCACGCGCTTCGTTGCCATCGACGAGACGCCCCGACTGCTTGGCGCGCTGGCGATGGGCATCGGCGCCGGGCTGCTGCTCGGACGCCGGCGGCGGCAGTCGGACACCGAGGCCGCCGCGACGGCAGCGACACCAACGACGGCCTGACGACGGTGCTCCGTACGTTCGCCTCGTGACGCCACAGCTCCTCGCGTCGGGCCTTCTCGCGCTCGCCGGCGTCGCCTTCCTCGTCGCCGCGGTCGTGCACGAACGCCGCATGCATCGCCATCGGCAGCCGGGCGTCACCTACGCCGACGCGACGCTGCGAAAGGATGGCGGCTGGCGCCGGCGCGACCTGTTCACGGACGAGGGACTCCGGCACCAGCGCCGCGCGTCGCTCTGTGGCGTCACGGGCGCGCTGCTGCTCGTCGCGAGCCTGACCGCGTGGGTCGCGCTCGGCGTGCGTTAGGGCGAGGGTCGATCCCACGCGCCGAGCCGTAACCAGACGTTCCGCTGGATCGTCTCGTTAGGCGCGCGGGTGGTCCGTTCCGCGCGCGAGCTCGCCCCTCTCCGCTACCTCTCGTCATGACTGCCCGAACCCCACGCCGCCGGCCGACCACGGCCGGCGTGCTTGCCTGTGTCCTGCTCTCCTGCCTCGCGGCGGCGCCCGTCTCGGGACAGGCCGCGCCGGCCACACCCGACACGTCGGCCACGCCGACCGTCCTCCGCGCCGTCGTCCGGCCCGTCGGCACCGAAGTCCGCATCTACGCGCCGGCCGTTCTGGAGGGAGGACAGGCGACCTCGCCCTGGATCATCGGGCGGCTGGTCGGTGCCGACGCCGCGGGCGTCACCGTGCAGACCGCGACCGGCGCGACCACCACGATCCCGCGCAGCCTCGCCATGGAGTTCTCGGTGCGCGCCGGGCTCGCCGACCGCGCGATCGCGGCCGGTCAGGGGGCGCTGTTCGGCGCTGCGCTGGGCTTCCTCGCCGGCAGAGTGTCGACACCGGACAAGAGCGCGAACACGCCGGAGCCCGGACGGCACCTGCGAAACGGGATGCTCATCGGCGCGTTCTCCGGTGCCGTGTTCGCGGCGGTCAACCACTGGTACCACTGGACCGTGGGACCCGTCCCCACGGCCACCAGCGCCGCCGGAGCGGACTGACGACCGTCCGCTCCCAGGCGCGCTCGTGGTCGCCTGACGAGACGTCGCTCAGGCTCGCCGCGGGCCGTCGTGACGTCAGGCTGGCGAGCGCGGTGCTCGCCAGCCCTGCGCATCGTGATCAGCGCGGCGCGCGCAGCAACGCCGCCCACGTCACGTTCGCGCCCGTCGGCAGCGTGGCGTGCACGTCGTTCGGCGCGCCGACCCCGATGATCCGATAGGCGAGCACGCTGCTCGTCGGATCGTCGGGTCCCATCAGGATCGCCTCCCGATCTCCCTCGAGCAGCATCGCGTGCCAGGGGTAGCCGTTGGCGAGCGTGGTCTCGGCGCCGTCGGTGAGCGAGACCTTCACCAGGTCGCGCGTGTCGTCGCCGGGCGCGGTGTGGCTGCGGATGACGAGGATCCACGAGGCGTCGCTGGCGAACGCCTGCGGCTCGCCGACCAGCGTCGCGCCGTACGTGATCGCGCCGGAGCCGAGGTCCGCCGCGGCGACGCGCGACTGGACGTTGATGCCGTCGTCGGCCCAGCCCAGGTGCTCCGTGAACGTCAGCACGTTGCCGGTGGCGTCGAAGCGGAAGGTGTCGTAGCCGCCGACGTGCCCCGACGTCGTCACGCGGTGCACGTTGTCCGGACCGAGGTCGGTGTAGAAGAGGTCGGGGCGCGACGAGTACGGGCCGGTCGCCATCGCGTAGGCGATGCGCCGGGAGTCGGGGGACCACGCGACGTCGCCGAAGAGCGTCTGGCTGTTCGGGCTCACCGTCCGCATGTCGTGCCCGTCGGCGCCGATCAGCACGACCTGCATCGCGTCGTAGGCCGGCGCGACGACCGCGGCGAGATAGCGTCCGTCCGGGCTCCACACCACGCGCCGGATCGCGCGGATGGACTCGTCGGTGACCGGGAGCTGCCGCGGCGAGTAGTTGCCGGTGACGTGATCGCTCACGTACGTGAAGTGCACGCGGAAGCGGCCCGTCCCGTCGGCGTTCTGGAAGTAGAGCGCGGGCGTGCGGCCTTCCTGCTCCACGGTGGCGAGCCGGTCGCCGCCGGGCGAGACGGCGGTGATCACGGCGGCGCCGGCGGGCGAGGTCAGGGCGGGGCTGTCGGCGCAGGCGGCGAGCGACAGGGCCGCGGCGGCGGCGGGGACGGCGGCGAGCAGCGACTTGCGAGTTCTCATCGGCACTCCGTGGTCGAGGGGCGATTCCGGCAAAGTGGCGCCATGATCGCCGCCGGCCCTGGCAGGCGCCAGCCCCAACTAAGTGGGGCACGAGCCGGCCGGATCGGACCGGGCACGGCTGCCTAACGAGAGAAACGGACGGCGGCCCGGGCGCCATCGCCGTTGGCCGTCGCCGCGCCCCGCGGTAGCTTTCGCCGCGTGCATCAGGTTCAGCGTGACTCCGAGCGACCGTGACCCGGCCGCCTGACGAGAAGTCGTCGCCGCTCCCCACTGCCGCCGAGCTCCCGAGCCACGAGTACCGCGTGCGGCTGGCCGGCCGGGAGTGGACGGTGCGGCACACCGGCGCGGTGCTGACCTTCGAGGACGAGCAGCGCCTGCTCAGCGAGCGGCTGACGGGGCCGCCCTACGGGCTCGCCCTCTGGCCCTCCGCGATCGCCCTCGCCCACGAGCTGGTCGCCCGCGCCGACGACGTCCGCGGCCGGCGCGTGCTGGAGCTCGGCGCGGGCACCGGGCTGCCGGGGATCGTCGCGGCGGCGCTCGGCGGCCGCGTCGTGCAGACGGACCGGCAGGAGCTGGCGCTGGCCCTCTGCCGGGACAACGGCGCGCGCAACCGCGTCGCGTCCATCGAGTACCGGCTCGCGGACTGGGCGAGCTGGACCGACGCCGAGCGCTACGACTGGATCCTCGGCGCGGACGTGCTGTACGGCGAGACGATGCACCCGCACCTGCGCCGGATCTTCGAGACGAACCTCGCGCCCGGCGGGCGCGTGCTGCTCGCGGACCCGTTCCGCAGCGCGAGCCTCCGGCTACTGGAGGCGATGGAGGGGACCGGCTGGACGGTGTGCGTGAGCAAGTGGAGCATCGGCAACGCGCGGGAGTCGGGCCCAGTGGGACTCTTCGAGCTGACGCCGCCGTAGTCGTCGGACGACGGGCGCAGGGCGCATGGCTGGCGACCGCCGCACGACCCCGTTTCATTTGCTCCGT
>DATMHT010000394.1:0-1957 GCA_035554795.1 Gemmatimonadaceae bacterium
CGGACGCGGGGAGAACCGCGCCATGGAGGCCGCGCAGCAGGCGATCTCCTCGCCGCTGCTCGACAACGTGTCCGTCTCCGGCGCGACCGGCGTGCTCGTCAACATCACCGGCGGCCAGGATCTCACCCTCGGCGAGGTCCACCAGATCAACGAGATCATCCACGACGCCGTCGGCGACGAGGCCGAGATCATCTTCGGCGCCGTGCACGAGCCGGCGATGCAGGGGGAGATTCGCGTCACCGTGATCGCCACCGGCTTCGACAAGGACGTCGGACTCGGCGGCTACGCCGGCGGCGGCGTCGCGACGCACACGCCCGAGCAGCCGGTCGCCAAGATCCCGCCCGCGGTGATCCCGTTCCCGGCGCGTCCGGCGCGGCCGGTCGCGTCCACGCCGCAGCGCTACGCGCCGCCGCCGACGCCTGCCGCCGCGCCCGACATCCCGCGCAATCCCTCCGGCAACGGTCGGTCGCTCTCCAACGACCGCGGTCAGGATCTCAGCGACATGGAGATCCCGACCTTCATTCGGAGGCAGATGGATTGAGCCAGTCGCCGAAGCGGCCCCGCGGCCGCATGCCGGTGGCCTCCGCGCGCGCCGCCACGTACTCCGTGGTGGCGCTGCTCGCGTTCGCCGCCCTCCGCTACACGCCGACGCTCGAGCAGCGCCGCCCGGCCGAGCAGCTGCTCGGCGCCGATGGCGAGGATGCGCCGCGCTACGCCGCCGCCTCCGCCGAGGCGCGACCGTTCGCTCGTTATGCGGGTCCCGTCTGGCGTCAGCAGGTGGACACGATCGACCGCGGCGAGACGCTGTCCGCGGTGCTCGAGCGCCAGGGTCTCCACGGCGCGCTGGCGCAGGGCGCGCTCCGCGCCATGGCCGCGAGCGACCGCCGCGTGCCCGCCGGCCTCGAGGTCACCGTCGGCGGCACGAGCGCCGACTCGGTGCCGACCGACGTCACGCTGCGCTACGCCATCGACCGCCTCGTGCACCTGCACCGCGGCGCCGACGGAAGCTGGACGCGCCGCGAGCTGCACATCCCATCGGCGACCGACACCGTCGCGCTGAGCGGCACGATCACCTCGTCGCTGTACGGCGCGCTCGACGCGGCGCAGGTCCAGGGCGGCGGCCCCGCGCTCTCGCGCGGCGCGCGGCACCAGCTCGCCTGGACGCTCGCCGACATCTTCGAGTACCGCGTGGACATGAGCCGCGACCTCCAGCGCGGCGACGCCTTCCGCGTTCTCGTCGAGCGCGTCGTGTCGCCCACGGGCGCGGTGAAGCTCGGCAAGGTGCTCGCCGCCGCCTTCACGCTCCAGGGCGAGGACGTCGAGGCGGTCCGCTACGAGAGCCGCGGCAGCAGCGCGACGTACTTCGACGGGCAGGGCAAGTCGCTCCGCGCCGCCTTCCTCCGCGCGCCGGTCGAGTTCCGCCGCATCTCGAGCAACTTCGGCTTCCGTCTCCACCCGATCCTCGGCGTCTGGAAGCAGCACAAGGGCACCGACTACGCCGCCGCGCAGGGCACGCCCGTCCGCGCGATCGGTGACGGCATCGTCGTCTTCGCGGGTCAGAAGCACGGCTACGGCAACGTGGTGGACGTGCGGCACCGCAACGGCTACGTGAGCCGCTACGGCCACCTGCGCGGCTTCGCCCGCGGACTGCGCACCGGCGCCCACGTCAACGTCGGCCAGACGATCGCCTACGTCGGCATGACGGGCCTCGCCACCGCGCCGCACCTGCACTTCGAGATGCTGATCGGCGGCGTCCAGCGCGACTCGCGCGTCGTCCTGCGCCAGCTCAAGGGCGGCGAGCCGATCCCGTCGAACGAGCGCGGCTCCTTCGAGCGCGCCCGCACGCAGCTCCTCGCCTCGATCGACGCCCGCCTGCCGCAGACGGGCGGACGGGCAACGAGGGTCGCGACGGCGGACTGACCGGGAAGGCGGGTCGCGGGTCGGGGGTAGCGGGTAG
>DATMHT010000395.1:0-2255 GCA_035554795.1 Gemmatimonadaceae bacterium
TCCCGGGCGAGGAGCGCGCTGTCGGCGCCGAGCGTCTGATGGGTGATGCCGACGACCAGCTGTGCCCCCGCCCCGCGCAGCGCGCCGATCGCCGCGTGCGCGGCCGAATCGGGATCGCCGCACGCCACGTAGCGTCGGTAGTCGCCGCGCAGCGTCAGCCCGAACAGCCCGACGCGCACCCCGCGCACGGTCACCGTGTCCCACGCCCGGACGCCCGGCAGCGGCGCGCCCGTGCCGGCCTCGGTGCAGTTCGCCGACAGCCAGCGGAACCGCGACTCGCGGATGCGCGCGACGAGCGTGTCGCGGTCGAGCTCGAACTCGTGGTTGCCGAACGTCGCGAAGTCGAGCCCCGCGGCGTTGAACGCGTCCACCATCTGCCGCCCCGCATACCACTTGCTGAGGAGGCTCGGCGAGAGCACGTCGCCGGCGAGCACGAAGGTCACCGGCCCGCCGCTCTCGGCCTCGAGGCGCCGCTTCAGCGCGGCGACGTGCGCCACGCCGCCACTCCCGTCACGCAGCGTGTCCGCGACGTACACGTCGTTGACGAGGAGGAATCGCAACGAGCTTTCCGGACTCTCGCGCACGACCGGACGGCGCGGCGCGCAGGCGGTCGCGAGCGTGAGCAGCGCGGCGAGGAAGGCGAGACGCGTACGGGGCATCGAAGGACCGGTGGGCGGTAAGCGGTGGGCGGCGGGCGCGGGCCGGCGCGCGGGAGGCGGGACGGGGGACGGGGGACGGGGGACGCGCGAGCGGAACCGGTCGGCGGTAATTCGGTGACGCGATGCTCACCGCACGCCATAGACTCTAACGTGGGGGGGGCCCCCTGCGTCCAGTCGCACGCGCGGACCGCCAACCGCCAACCGCCAACCGCGCTTACCGCTTACCGCGTCCCCCGTCCCGCGTCCCCCGTCCCCCGCTCCACCCACTCCCGCACCGCCCCGTACGGATCCTTCGGCCGCGACTTCGCCAGCGCGATGACGCGCGCGATCGTGCGCCGCAGGTCGCGACCTTCCGCGTCGTAGACGGCGTCGAAGAGCTGGAGGTCGGTCAGGTAGATGCGCCGTGCCAGCACCGCGGCGTTGTCCAGCTTCACCCGCTCGGCCCACCGCCGCGGCAGTGGTCCGGCGTGCAGCGCCGGGGCGACCGAGTCCGCGAGGAAGCGGCGCGCACGCGCATAGATCGTGTCGCGCGCGCGAAGCCGGTCGGCGCGTGCCGCCGCGTCCTCGCCCGGCCGGGCCTTGAACGCCGAGTCGAGCGCGTGATAGACACCGCTGTAGAACGCGCCGATCACGCGCTCGTCCGCCCAGCGCGCGTCCACCTTCGCCGCCGCCGCGCTGTCGCCGCGCGATCGGAAGAACCACGCGGCGCCGCGTGAGCCGACGAAGTTCGCGAACGACTCGTTGAAGACGGCCTGCCCCGGCGCGTAGAACGTGTTGTGCGTCAGCTCGTGGATCACCGTGTTGGCGAGGTCGAGCGAGTCCTCGCGCAGCGACGTCGAGAGCAGCGGGTCGTTGAACCAGCCGAGGGTGCTGAACGCGGGCGACGGACGCAGGTACACGTCGTAGCCGCGACGGTCGAGCGTGCGCGCCGCCTCCTTCGCCGCGGCGAAGTCGAAGAAGCCCTTGTACGGCACGCGCCCGACGACGGGGAACCACCACGTGTAGGGCTTCAGCCGGTCGCGGAACGCCCCCGAGAGCACGAGCACGAGCGTGTCGTGCGCGAGCGGCGAGAACGTCGTGAAGCTCTCGCCCGCCCGCAGGCGCACCGAATCGGCGGCGAAGGCGCGCGCCGCGAGCACGAGCCGGAGCTTCCCGCGCGTCCGCGCGTCGGTGGCGGGGCTCGCGACGACGTCGGCGATCGGCCGCCGGTGCCGCAGGATCATCCCCTCCTCCCAGGCGGCGCGAATCAGGTAGCGCCCGACGGGCGCCGCCAGGAAGAGCACGAGCGCGAGTAGCGCGGCCACGCCCAGCGTGCGCCGGACGCGCGTCGCCCGCGTGAGCGGGCGCCCCGGACCGCGCGCGCCCGCGCCGCCGGGCGCGACGACTTCCGCCGCCGACTCCCGCTCGTCGCGGTCGGCCGCCGTTCGCGACGCGCTCAGACTACGGCCCCGCCGCCGCCGGGAGGCGGAAGATGCCCAGCTGCGCCCCGAGCTTCGCGTCGAACGCGGTCGGCGGGTTGCCGTCGTGCTGGAACTGGAGCGAGACGCTCCCGCTCCCCGCCGGCGTCGTCAGCGAGTAGAAGTCCATCGTCCCGCC
>DATMHT010000396.1:0-4020 GCA_035554795.1 Gemmatimonadaceae bacterium
CGTCTGGACATCCCTTCCTCCCGCCGGCACCTTTCCCTCGTCGTTCCCCATCTGCGAATCCGTTCCGCGAGGCACCGGCATGAAGTTCATCCTCCTCGTCTACAACGACCCCGCCCTCTTCGACGCCCTCCCCGCCAGCGAGTTCGACTCGCGCATGCGCGGCTGCTTCGCGCACGCCGACGAGCTCCGCGACGAGGGCCGGCTGCTCGAGTCGCAACAGCTTGGCGGGCCGGCCACGGCGCGCACGGTCCGCGTCCGCAACGGCCGCACGACCACCACCGACGGGCCGTTCGCCGAGGCGAAGGAGGTGCTCGGCGGCTTCAACATCATCGAGGCCGAGAGCATGGAGGAGGCGGTGCGCATCGCCGAGTCGTTCCCGTGGACGCGTACCGGCTCCATCGAGGTCCGCCCCGTGCTCGACCTCGACGACGTGCGGCGGCGCGTCGGCGCGGCCGCGGCGAGCGCCGCGAACGGTTAGCTTCCAGCTTCGCACCACCACGCGGGTTCATGCAGGACTGGAGGACGACCGATGGCAGATCGCACCGTGACCGACTCGGCAGGACGCACCTGGACCTGCGCCGCCGCGCCGCGCGACACGAGCAGCACCGAAGCGAATCAGGGACAGGACGTCGTGCTCACCTGCGCGACGCCGTCGGTCGGCGAGCCGGTGCACATCACGGTCGGCTGGCAGTGGGAGGCCATGTCGGCGAATGGCCTCGCGCGTCTCCTCACCCAGGCCTCGCCCGCGCCGCGGCGCTAGCGCGCGTCCGTCACACCGCCGCCCCGCCGCCCCGCCGTCTCGGGGCGGCGATCGGCGTCACGCTCGTGGCAGCGCGAGCGTGAACGTCGAGCCCTGACCGGGCGCGCTCTCGAGCGTCAGGTCGCCGCCCATGCCGCGCGCCAGGTCGCGGCTGATCGCCAGGCCGAGCCCCGTGCCTTCGTGCGTGCGCGTCAGGCTCGCGTTCACCTGCACGAACGGCTCGAACACGCGCTCGAACTCCTCCGGCGCGATGCCGATGCCCGTGTCGCGCACGCGCACGAGCACGCGGTCGCCGGCCGTCTCGCACGACATCTCGACCGCGCCCGGCGCGTCGGTGAACTTGATCGCGTTCGACAGCAGGTTGAGGAGCACCTGTCGCACCTTCTCGCGGTCCGCGCGCGCGACCGGCGCCGGATCGTCCGACGTGGCCGCGAACGCGAGCCCCTTCGTCGCGAGCTGCGGCGCGATCAGCGGCTCGACCGACGCGATCACCGCGCCGATCGGGAAATCGGCGATGTCGTAGCGCACCGTGCTCGTCTCGATGCGCGCGTAGTTGAGCACCTCGTTCACGAGCCCGAGCAGGTGTAGCTGGCTCGCCTGGATCCGGCGCAGGTCCTCCGCCTGCTGCGGCGTCACCGGTCCGCGGATCCCCATCTCCATCAGCTCGGCGTAGCCGCCGATGGCGTTGAGCGGTGTGCGCAGCTCGTGGCTCATCGTCGCCAGGAACTCGGCCTTCGCCCGGTTCGCGGTCTCCGCCTCGCTCCGCGCCGCCTGCGCGTCGGCCAGCAGCCGCTCGCGCTCCGTCTCGGCGGCCTTCCGCGCGCCGATGTCGCGGAAGTGGACCATGAGACCGCCCGTCCACGGATAGCTCTGCACGTCGAACCAGGTGCTCAGCGGCGCGAAGTACGCCTCGGCCGACGTCGGATGGCCCGTCGCCATCGCCTCGCGGTACGGGCCCTCGAACACCGAGCCGATGACGCCGGGGAACGCCTCCCACAGCGTCCGGCCGAGCAGCCGGTCGCGCGTCGTCTGCAGCAGCGGCTCGGCGGCGTCGTTGACGTACGTGAAGCGCCACTCGCGGTCGAGGAGATAGAACGCGTCGGCGATGCTCGCGAGCACCGCGTCCGTCCGGGCCCGCGCGGCTTCCGCGTCCTCGCGCTCGCGCTCGCTCACGGCGAGCAGCCGCTCGACCTCGCGGCGCGCGAGGACGTGGTCGGTGACGTCGGTGCCGTAGACCATCACGCCCCAGCGCGTGCCGTCGGCGTCGGTGAGCGCCTGGTAGACGAAGTCCATGAACCGCTCCTCCGACTCCGCGCCCGGCACGCGGACGAGGCGCACCGGCGTCTCCCGCCCGGTGACCGCGACGCCCGTGTCGCGCACGGAGTCGAGCAGCGCCTCGAAGCCCTGGCCGCGCGCGTCGGGGATGGCGTCCCACACCGGCCGGCCGATCACGTCGCGCCGGCCGATGAACTCGTAGTAGGCCTCGTTGGCGTAGACGAACACGTTGTCGGGCCCCTGCACCACGCTCATGAACGACGGCACGCGCTGGAACGTCTCGAACAGTCGCGCGCGCTCGCTGACGACGGTGTCCCGCGCCCGCACGCGCTCGGTGATGTCCACGGCCACGTTGTAGACGGCGAGGCACGCGCCGGCGTCGTCCGTGAGGGCGCTGAGCGAGTAGGTGAACCACGCGTCCTCGACGCAGCCGCCGTCGAGCCGCTGCATCCTGAGGCGCGCCTCGTCGGCGTAGACCGACGGCCCGCCCGAGCGCACCTGCGCGAACTGCGGCTCGAGCCCCGGCCACAGCTCGTCCCACGCCGCGTCCCCCGAGCGCCCCAACGCGAGCGGGTGCTTGACGCCGAGGATGTGACGGTAGGCGTCGTTGTAGAGGAGCGTGTACTCGGGGCCGCACCAGAGGCTCGTCGCGACCGGGGCGGCGAGCATCAGTCGCACCGCGGCGCGGAGCGCGGGCGGCCATCCGTCCACGGGGCCGAGCGGCGTCGCCGCCCACGCGAAGGCGCGGCCGCGCGCGCGCATCTCGCCGGGGCCGGCGAACAGCGACTCGGCCGCGGCCGACGATGCGCTCTTCCCCATTCCGCCATCGGTCGTGCCGACCTGCACCGTCATCCCTGACCCACTCCCTCTCTGGTCGCGCCGTCCGCCGGGCCTGTGAAGGATAGCGCAGTGCCGCGCGGCACGTGCAACCGCTCGCACCTCTCCGGCGCTCCGGAGAATCACCGTCGCCGGCACGCCGCGGCGAACATCTTGCCCGGCCACGCGGCGTGGCCAGATCCCGCGCATCCTCGACCGACTTCACGCTCCGCGAAGAGCGCGCCGTCCGCGGCGGCCGGCGCCTCTCGCTCGACCTGCACGCCGACGGCGACCGCGTCCCCGCGATCCTGCTCGTCCCGCTCGAGCCGCGTCCGGCGCCGGCCGCGCTCCTCCTCCACGGCTACTCGTCCGACAAGGAGCGCATGGTGGACTCGGCCGGCCGCGCGCTGCTCGCGCGTGGTGTCGCCAGCCTCGGCATCGACCTGCCGCTGCACGGCGAGCGCGCCGGCGGCGCCGGCGGCATGGCGTCGGCCGAGCTCCGCAATCCGCTCGCGCTCGCCAGGCGGTGGCGCGCGGCGATGGACGAGGCGCGGGTCGCGCTGCGCTTCCTCGCCGAGCGCGACGAGGTGGACGCCGACCGCCTCGCGCTCGTCGGCTACTCGATGGGCGCGTACCTCGGCGTGATGGTCGCGGCGAAGGACGACGCCGTGCGCGCGCTCGTGCTCGCCGCCGGCGGCGACCTGCCGGCGAACACGCCGTACGCGCCGCTCGTGCGCACGCTCGTGGACCCGCTCCGCGCCGTCCGCCAGTACGCCGGCCGCCCGCTGCTCATGGTCCACGGCCGCCACGACCGCACCATCCGCCCCGACCAGGCCGAACGCCTCTACGCCGCCGCCGGCCCCCCGAAGGCGATCCAGTGGTACGACGGCGGGCACTGGCTGACGGAGGGAGCGGTGCGGCGAGCGGTCGAGTGGATCGCGGAGAACGTGTAGCGCGTAGCGGTAGCGCGTAGCGGGTAGCGCGTAGCGACCGTCCCCGGGACGTCCCGAGGCAGTGCCGCTACGCGCTACGCGCTACGCGTTCTACCCCCATCACGTCGCTCTCGCAAACACCTCCACCCACGGCGCCGCTTCCGGTCCTGCTCGCGCCATCACCCGCAGCACCCGCTTCAACGCGCGCTCCTCGCGGGCGGCCCAGCCGAGGGTCCA
>DATMHT010000397.1:0-21504 GCA_035554795.1 Gemmatimonadaceae bacterium
ACCCGACTCGGCGTCGCCACGGTGTGCGGCGCCCTCATCGGCATCAACCGCGAGCTGCGCGGCAAGCCGGCGGGGATGCGCACGCACGCGCTCGTCGCGCTCGGCGCCGCGCTCGTCACCTTCTCCAGCGTCTACCTCGCCGCCGCCGGCCATCCGGGTGGCAGCCTGAAGGTGTTCGACGGCAACGTCGTCACGCGCGCCGTGCAGGGGATCGTCGCCGGCGTCGGCTTTCTCGGTGGCGGCGTCATCCTCAAGACGAGCGACCGCGGCACCGTCCGCCACCTGACCACGGCCGCTTCCCTCTGGGTCGTCGCCTGCCTCGGCATCGTCTGCGGCGTCGGTCAGTGGGCACTCGCCGTGGCGGCGCTCCTCATCACGCTGCTCGTGCTCGTGATCGGCGGCCCGCTCGAGGGCGCGGTCCGGCGCAAGATCATCAAGCGCATCTTCCCGAACGGCAGCGCCGTCGCCGCTGCCGTCTCCCCGCGCTACCGCCACACCGGAGAGCAGCAGGCCGTGCCCGGCATCGGTGTGCCGTCGGCGGGTGTGGACGAAGACGAGGACTGAACGGCGGCTCTCGGCGCTCGGCTCTCGGCAGCAAGTGTTGGACAGGATGAACAGGATGAACGGGATGAAAGCAAAGCCACATCCTGTCCATCCTGTTCATCCTGTCGACCGCCGAGAGCCGAGAACCGAGGGCTGCGGCTCTGCGGATGTTTGGCGGCGCGGAAAAGGCTGACGTTGACGGCGCGCGCGAGAAGTGGTATCTGAGTGCCCCACAACCCACCGACGACGGCCGGTTGCACGTTCGTGCCATGTTCGTAGTAACGAGGGCACCATGCGCCACTGGTCCACCGTCCTCCTGGGCTGCGCTGCCGCGCTGCCCGGGATCTCCGCGCTCGGCACGTCACCGCGCCGCGCGCCCGCCGACGTCATCGTCGCCAACGACAATCGCCAGCCCGCCGGGACGCTGCGCGGCGGCGTCCTCACGGTCGCGCTCGAGGCGCGGCGCGGGACGTGGTATCCCGAGGGCCCGAACGGATCCGGGCTCCCCGTCGAGGCGTGGGGCGAGCCGGGCAGGCCGCTCCAGGATCCCGGACCGCTCGTGCGCGTCCGCGTCGGCACCACCGTCCGCGCCGACCTCCACAACACGCTCGACGCACCGCTCGTCGTCTACGGCTTCGGTGCCACGAAGCGCGGCGCGCTCGACAGCATCGTCGTCGCGCCGGGCGAGACGAAGCGCGCCGAGTTCAGGGCGACGACGCCGGGCACGTTCTGGTATGCCGGCAAGACGATCCCCCACGGTCCGTGGCAGGCGCGCGCCGAGGACGACTCGCAGCTCAACGGCGCGATCGTCGTGGATCCGGCCGACGCGCCGCCGGCGGCCGACCGCGTCTTCATGATCTCGTTCTGGGTGCAGCAGGACAGCACCAGCCCGACGGGGCTCGGGCGCGCGACGATGGCGATCAACGGGTTGAGCTGGCCGCACACCGAGCGCGTGGACGTCGCGCAGGGAGACTCGCTCCGCTGGCGGGTGATCAACCTGACGCCACTCGACCACCCGATGCACCTGCACGGCTTCTACTTCCGGGTGAACGCGAAGGGCGACGGCAGCGCCGACACGCTGATCGCCCCCGCCGACCAGCGCCTGGCGGTCACGGAGGCGATGGCGCCGGGGCAGACGATGGACATCGCCTGGAAGGCGGTCCGCTCTGGCAACTGGATCTTCCACTGCCACTACGCCGGCCACGTCTCCACGCACGCCGAGCTCGATACGCACAAGGGCGTGCTCGACGAGCACGACCTGATGCGCCACGGCAGCGACGCGCCGCACCAGATGTACGGTCTCGTGCTCGGCATCCGCGTCGCGCCGCGCGGCGAGGCGACGACGTACGCCGCCGGTCCGCCGCCGCGCGCGATGCGGCTGATCGTGCGCGAGCGGCCGAACGTCTACGGCAGCGCGCCCGGTTTCGCCTACGTGCTCGGCGGCACGCCCGACGAGGCGAACGCCGACGCCATGCCGGTGCCCGGGCCGACGCTCGTGCTCGAGCGCAACCAGCCCGTCGCGATCACGATCGTCAACCACTCGCACGACCCGACGGCGGTGCACTGGCACGGCATCGAGCTCATGAGCTTCCCCGACGGCGTGCCCGGATGGAGCGGCTCGGGGACGAACATCATGCCGTCCATCGCGCCCGGCGACTCGCTCACGGTGCACTTCACGCCGCCGCGCGCCGGCACCTTCATGTACCACTCGCACTTCAACGAGGCGCGGCAGATCAACTCCGGCCTCTACGGCGCGATCGTCGTCCTCGACCGCGGCGAGCGCTTCGACACGACCACCGACCGCATCCTGCTCCTCAGCAACGCGGGGCAGACGCGCAACGTGATCCGCGGACCGTTCGCGCCGGTGCTGCTCAACGGCCAGGCACAGCCGGCGCCGATCGAGCTGAAGGCGGGCACGAGCTACCGCTTCCGCGTCCTCAACATCGCCGACGAGTTTCCGACGCTGTTCACGCTGGCGCGCGGTGAGCGCCCGGTGCGCTGGCGCGCCGTCGCCAAGGACGGCGCCGACCTGCCGCCATCGCAGGCGACCGAGCGGCCCGCGGTGCTGGTCTCCGACCCGGGCGAGATCTACGACTTCCGCTTCACGCCGGCCGCCCCGGGCGATCTCGCGTTCCGCTTCGGGATCCCGCCCTTCCTCGAGGTCCCCGGCGCGAAGCCGACGGTGGTGCCGGTGGTGGTGAAGTAGGAAGCAGGGTATAGGGTAGAGGGGACAGGGTGCAGCCGAGCTACACCCCATCCCCTCTACCCTATACCCTACTTCACTTGCACGACGAATTCGACGACGAGCTCGGCGAGTGGCTGCACGACGAGCTGCTCGCCCGCTCCGAGCCGGAGACGGAGGCCTGGGCGACCGAGCGGGTGGCGCGCGTCATGGCGCGCTTCAATGCCGCGCGGCGCGACGGGCGGCCGCTCGTCGCCGAGATCCTGCGGTCGCCGGTGCTGAACGCGTTTGCCGCACCGGGCCGGTACGTGTACATCACTCGCCGGCTGCTCGAGCGACTTCCTTCCGACGAGTGCGCCGCGTTCATGCTCGGACACGAGGTCGCGCACCACGACCTCGGCCACCTGTCGCGCTTCAGCGGCATTGCCGAGTGGCTGCCGCGCAACGTCGCGGGCGCGGTCGGGGCCGGACTTCTGCAGCTGCTCGCGCACCGCGTCCACGGGCCGGAGCGCGAGGCCGAAGCGGACCGCTACGCGGTCGCGCTCTGTCTCGACGCCGGCTATTCGGGTGAGCGCTGCCTCCAGGCCTTTCAGATCCTCGAGAACGAGATGCTCGACCGCGGCGGCTACGACGCCGTCTTCGGCCCCGAGCCGCTGCTCGACCCGACGGATCCGGAGCAGGGAAGCGCGAGCTACGAGCTGCAGCGCTGGCTCTGGACGCGTGCGCACCGCTACCTGCCTCTCCGTGAGCGGCGCGACCTGGCGTGGGAGTATCTGCGTACGAGACAGGGTGGGTAGGGGGTAGGGTTTGCCCTGGAGGTTCCGGCGTCTTTCCACACCTCACGCACCACACCTCGCTCCTGCCATTCCCCGCTTCGGGATTTGGAGGTAAGGTTTTCCTACCTCGGCGCCGCCGCCGATCTCGCGTCGCCTCGCCTCGTCTCGACGGAGCCCGGATGCCGCACTCCGTACGGGCGCGCCGCGCAGCCGGTCCCGCGCTCTCGCTGGCCGCGGTTGCGTCGCTCGCATTGATCGCGCTGTCGGCGTTGCCGGTCCGCGCGCAGATCGGACCACGGCCGCCGCGCGACACCGTCGTCGTGCACGTCCGGGGTGCCGCGGCCGATTCGGCGTTCCGCGCCATCACGGCGGGGACCCCGATCTTTCGAGAGCTGCCGACGCAGAGCGTCGGCTACAAGTACTTCGTCGCGACGCGGCGTGAGACCGGCGACGCCGAGCTGCACGAGCGCTGGGCGGACGTCGCCTTCGTGCGAAGCGGGAGGGCGACGCTGCGCACAGGCCCGGCGCTCGAAAGGCCGCGGCAGGTCGAGCCGAGTGAGTGGAAGGGCCCGGCGATCGTCGCGGCGCGGGACCGCTCGGTCGGACCGGGCGACCTGCTCGTGATCCCCGCCGGCGTCGCGCATCAGTGGCGGCCGCTGGGGCCGTCGCCGTTCTCCTACGTCACCGTGAAGGTCGCTCCTCCCTACGGCGTTGCCGCGGACGACGCGACAGGCCGCGGGATCGTCGGCGTCTGGCGCGTCGAGCGGTTCTGCAACGTCGACTCGGCGTCGGGGCGCGAGAGCGAGCCGTTCGGCCCGCGGCCGGTCGGGTACTTCGTCTACGCGCCTACCGGGCAGCTCTCCATCCAGGTGATGCGGACGCCGCCGGTGCCGCGCTTCGCTTCGGGCGACACGATGCCGACCGACGCCGAGCGGCGGGCGATGCAGGAGAGCTACTTCGGCTACTTCGGCACCTACACCGTCGTGTCGGACTCGATCGTGATTCACCACGTGACCGGCGGCACGCTCCCCAGCTACGTCGGCACCGACCAGCCGCGGCGCTATCACATCCGCGGCGCCAACGGAGACACGCTCGCCATTGGCGGCGTGTCGATGCGCTGTCGCGTGCTCGTTCGCGTGCGATGAGCGATTCCGCCCCGCACCCCCGCAACTCCGATCCCGCCGTCTCATGACACATTCCGCAATCGCGCACGGCGTCTCTCGCGCCGCCGCCGCCGCGCTGCTCGCCCTTCCCGCATCCGTGCGTGCCCAGCAGCAGCCACCGCGAGCGACGGCGCGCGGCGACACGGCGCGCTACGTCATCCTCACCTCCGACCGCCGCGCCGGCTTCTACCGCGAGTGGTGGGCGAACGGCGCGCTGCACTCGGTCTACGAGTACAACGACCGCGGCCGCGGACCGCACCAGGAGGCGGTCGTGACGCCCGGAGTCGGCGACGTGCCGACGGCGATGACGATCGTCGGCCACGCCTACCTCAAGGACACGGTGGACGAGCGGTTCTCGACACAGCGCGCGGCCGAGGGAGACCGGGCGACGTGGCGGAGCACTCTCGAGCAGGGCGCGGCGAGCGTGCGCCCGGGGCGCGAGTTCTACGTCAACGCCTCCGAGACGCCGACGCTCCTGCCGATGTTCGTCCGCGCGGCGCTGAAGGCGGGCGGCCGGCTGCCGCTGCTGCCGGGCGGCGAGGCGACGGTGGAGAAGGTCGGCGCGCTCACGATCCAGCCGGCGACGGGCGCGCCGGTGCGCGTGACGCAGTACATGATCGGCGGCTTCGGCTTCTCGCCGTACCCGATCTGGCTCGACGACCGCGCCGAGCGCTTCGCGCTCGTCTCGGGCGGGTGGACGAGCATCGTCCCCGAGGGGTGGGAGAAGACGGTGCCGGCGATGGTGAGGGCGCAGGAGGCGGCGCGCGATGCGCGCTTCGCCCGGCTCGCGCGCGAGCTCGCGCACCGTCCCGCCGGTGGCGCGCTCGTCATCCGCGACGCGCGGCTGTTCGTGGCCGAGTCGGCGACGGTGCGCCCGCACACGACGGTCGTGGTGCGCGGCAACCGCATCGTCGCCGTCGGGCCGAACGACAGCGTGGCGGCGCCGGCCGGCGCGCAGGTCGTGGACGCGGCGGGGAAGACGCTGCTGCCGGGCCTGTGGGACATGCACGTCCACATCAGCCCGGGCGAGGACGGGCTGCTCCACGTCGCCGCGGGCGTGACGAGCGCGCGCGACATGGGGAACGACACCGTCTCGGTGCTCGTGCTCCAGCGCAAGTTCGGCACGGACTCGCTCATCGGGCCGCGGCTGGTGCTCGCGGGGCTGATCGACGGCTCGGGTCCCTACCAGGTGCCGACGGCGGTGCTCGCCGACGACTCGGCGGCGGCGGTGCGCGCCGTGGACTGGTACGCGGCGCACGGCTACGAGCAGATCAAGATCTACAGCTCGATGAAGCCCGCGCTCGTGCCGGCGATCATCGCCGAGGCGCACGCGAAGGGGCTGCGCGTCAGTGGCCACGTGCCGGCGTTCATGACCGCCGAGCAGGTGGTGAAGCTCGGCTTCGACGAGGTGCAGCACGCCAACATGCTGATGCTGAACTTCCTCGACTCGGTGCGCGACACGCGCTCGATGGCGCGCTTCATCGAGGTCGGCAAGCACGGCGCCGAGCTCGATTTCGCATCGCCGCGCGTGCGCGACTTCGTGGCGCTGTTCCGGGCGCGCGGCGTGGACATCGACCCGACGCTGGTGACGTTCGAGGACATGTACAACGCGCGGCCCGGCCAGCTGTCGCCGCAGAACGCCGCCATCGCCGACCGGATGCCGCCGATGGTGAAGCGCGGCTTCTATGGCGGCGGGCTGCCGGTGAGCGACAGCGCCACGGGCCGCGCGTACGTCGGCGCGTACAGGGCGATGATGCGGATGGTGAAGACGATGTACGACGCCGGCGTGCCAATCGTCGCCGGCACCGACGCCGGTCCGGTGGGCTTCGCGCTGCACCGCGAGCTCGAGCTCTACGTGCAGGCCGGCATCCCCGCCCCCGACGCGCTCCGCATCGCGACGCTCGGCGCCGCCCGCGTCATGCACCACGACCGCGAGCTCGGCTCCGTGGCCGTCGGCAAGCTCGCCGACCTCGTCCTCGTGGACGGCGACCCGACGACGAACATCGGCGACGTGCGGCGGACGGCGCTGGTGGTGAAGGACGGGATCGTCTACCGGCCCGACGAGCTGTACGCGGCGCTCGGGATCCGGCCGCTGGCGCTCGGCACCCACTGATGGCCGCGTGGCGGCGTCAGCCGTTCACGATCGCCCGTCAACCGTTCACGGTCGTTTCACGACACCCGCGCACGTTCGGGCTTCCGATCGCATCCACTTCCCACCCGAGGCCCCCAATGCAGAACCGCAACGAGAAAGAGGTCGTCCGACTCGACCTGACGCGGGAGCAGCAGGAGCAGGTGAAGCGCGCCACCGGCCGCGACAGCGTGGCGCTCGAGCTCACGGTCACGGAGCTCGAGGAGCGCATCGCGCCGATGTCCGTCGACGGCCGGCTCGCGTCGAACCACAACGAGACGATGCTGGTGGATCGGTAGGCACTCGGGCAGGCAGCACGTGGACGCGGATCCGCGCGACGCGCGTTCGCGCGAGGCACTGCGGCTCGCCGCGGCGCTGAACGCGCGCGGACTCCGCTGCAAGGACGAGGCGAGGTACGACGAGGGGCGCGCGCTCTACGAGCGCGCGCTCGCTTTGTTGGAGGACACCGCCGGGCCGCACGACGACGCCGTCGCGACGCTCTACCACAACCTTGCCGGGATCGCGCACGCGCGCGGCGACTACGCGGCCGCGGAGCCGCTCGCGCGCCGCGGTCTCGACATCCGGCGACGCGCGGACGACCACCGGCCGGGCGACGTCGCCGCCGACGAGATCGCGCTGGCGGCCATACTCGACGGCCTCGGGCGGTACGACGAGTCGGAGCGCCTCTACCTGGGCGCGCTCCGCGTGTTCGAGCGGGCTCGCCGCCGGCACGCGCCCGAGATCGCGGTCGCACTCAACAACCTCGGCGCGCTCCACGCGCGGCGCGGCGATCTCGATCGGGCCGCCGATCTCCTCGATCGCGCCGTCGCCCTCAAGCGACGCACGCTCGGTCCCGACCATCCCGACGTCGCCGTGACGCTCAACAACCTGGCGCTGGTCAGCAAGCGCCGCGGCGATCAAGCCCGCGCCGCCGTGCTCTACGCCGAGGCCGTCGCGATCTTCGAGCACGCGCTCGGCCCTGACCACCCCAAGACCCTCACCGCCCGCGACAACGCCTCGCGCTGCGCGAAGCCGAGAGCCGAGAGCTGATAGCCGAGAGCCGCCCTACCGCATCTCGTCCATCAGCTCCGCCAACGCCGCGCTCCCCGGACAGAGCGACTCGTAGGGGAGGCTGACGAGCGGCGCCTTCGTCGTCCCGCTCGCGTCGTGCATCGAGGGCGCGCCCTCGTGGACGTGGATCAGCCCCGTCGCCACCTCGCCGCGGTCGCGGAGGGCGCGGACGTGGGCGTAGGCGGCGTTGCGGTCGGTGGGGTCGTACTGGTCGTCCACGGTGCGGAAGCGGACGAGGCTCCCGTCGGGCATCGTCACGAAGCCGGCGGCGCCGGGACCGGTGCGATGCCCGTTGCCGTCGGCGTCGGCCATGGCGGCGATCCCCGACTGGCGCCGCCGCACCGGCACGAGCTCGATCGGCGCGATGTCGTGCGTGTGCTCGCGGGTGAAGCGGTAGCTCTTCGTCGAGCCCTCGTGGTCGTTGAAGCTCACGCACGGCGAGATCACGTCCACGAGCGCGAAGCCGTCGTGCAGCAGGCCGGCCTTGAGGAGCGGCACGAGCTGCGTCTTGTCGCCGGAGAAGCCGCGCGCCACGAACGTCGCGCCCAGCGTCAGCGCGAGCTGCACCGGGTCGATCGGCGGCTGCGCGTTCGCCTCGCCGCGCTTCGACGTGGAGCCGACGTCCGCGGACGCCGAGAACTGCCCCTTCGTCAGGCCGTAGACGCCGTTGTTCTCGAGGACGTAGAGCATCCGTACGTTGCGGCGGATCACGTGGCAGAGCTGGCCGAGCCCGATCGAGAGCGAGTCGCCGTCGCCGGAGACGCCGATGCAGACGAGCGCGCGGTTGGCGGCGTGGGCGCCGGTGGCGAGCGACGGCATGCGCCCGTGGACGCCGTTGAAGCCGTGCGACTGGCGGAGGAAGTACGCCGTCGTCTTCGCCGAGCAGCCGATGCCGCTCAGCTTCGCCGCCGAGTGCGGCACGACGTCGAGCTCGAACAGCGTCTGCACGAGCGCGGCCGTCACCGAGTCGTGGCCGCAGCCGGCGCAGAGGGTGCTCATCGCGCCCTCGTAGTCGCGCTTCGTGAGGCCGAGGGCGTTCGTCTGGAGCGCCGGGTGGCGGACCGGCGGCTTGGGGATGGAGGTCATGCGGTCACCCTCGCGGCGCCGGCCGCGGCGCGTGTGGCGGGCAGCGCGATCTCCTCGGCCGGCGCGAGGCGCCGCGTCACCTCGTCCACCACGAACTGGGCGGTGAGCGGCAGCCCGCCGTAGTCGAGGATCGGCGTCATGTGATCGCGGGCGACGCCCGTCTCGATCGCGAGCAGGGAGCGGAGCTGGGCGTCGCGGTTCTGCTCGACGACGAAGCAGCGCTCGTGCGCGCGCAGGAACGCGCCGACGACGCCGTCGAAGGGGAAGCCGCGGACGCGCAGGTAGTCCACGGCGAGCCCGCGCGCGCGCAGCGTCGCGACCGCCTCGCGCATCGCGGCGTGGCAGCCACCGAGACTCACGATGCCTATCTCCGCGCCCTCCTGCGCGTCCACCTCGGGGAAGGGCACCGCGTCGGCGGCGCCGGCGATCTTGCGCGCGATGCGATCCACGACCTCGCGGTAGGCGTCCGCATCCTCGGTGTACACGGCGTCCTTGTCGTGGCCCGAGCCGCGCGTGAAGTAGGCGCCCTTCGGGTGGACGCCGGGCAGCGTGCGGGCGGCGATGCCGTCGCCGTCGCGGTCGAGGTAGCGCGAGAAGCGCTCGATCCGCTCGAGCTCGGCCGCGCCCAGCACCTTGCCGCGGTCCGGACGATACGCGTCGTCCCACTGGAGACGGCGGCACATCCAGTCGTTCATCCCGATGTCGAGGTCCGAGACGAGAAAGACCGGGGTCTGGAACCGCTCGGCCAGGTCGAACGCCTGCACCATCATCGTGAAGCACTCCTCGGGGTTCGCCGGGAAGAGCGCGATGTGCTTCGTGTCGCCGTGCGAGGCGTAGACGACGGCCATCAGGTCGCCCTGCTGCGTGCGCGTCGGCATCCCGGTGCTCGGCCCGGTGCGCTGCACGTCCACGAACACGCTCGGGATCTCGGCGTAGTACGCGAGCCCGATGAACTCCTCCATCAGCGAGATGCCCGGCCCCGACGTGGAGGTGAAGGCGCGCGCCCCCGTCCAGCCGGCGCCGATGACGATGCCGGCGGCCGAGAGCTCGTCTTCCGCCTGGATCATGCAGTAGCGGTTCTCCTTCGTCGCCGGGTCCACGCGCCAGCGGCGGCAGAACTCGCCGAACGACTCCATGAGCGACGTGGACGGCGTGATCGGGTACCACGCGCCGACGGTCGCGCCGGCGTACACGGCGCCGAGCGCGGCGGCGGTATTGCCGTCGAGCAGCACGTGGTCGCTCGTCGCCTCCATGCGCTCGAGGTGGAAGGGAAGCGGACAGTCGAAGTGCGCCAGCGCGTAGTCGGCGCCGAGCCGCACGGCGCGGAAGTTCGCCTCGAGCAGCGCGCGCTTCTTCCCGAACCGCTCCTCGAGCAGGCCGTCGATGACGGCCATGTCGATGCCGACGAGGGCGGCGATCGAGCCGGCGTACACCATGTTGCGGAGGAGCGTCCGCTCGCGGTCGCCCGTGAAGCTCTCGACGCAGATCGCGCCGAACGGGACGCCGAGCAGGTGGAGATCGGCGCGGGCGAGCTTCGGGTCCATCGGCCACGACGAGTCGTAGAGCAGCCAGCCGTCCTCGCGCACGGTGGCGGCGTCGCGCGCGTAGGTCGCGGGGTTGAGCGCGACGCCCATGTCGATCGCCGCCGGCCGCGCCGTCCACCCGTCGCCGCTGACCCGGATCTCGTACCAGGTCGGGAGCCCCTGGATGTTCGACGGGAAGATGTTCTTCCCCGTGACCGGGATCCCCATCCGGAAGATGGCCTGCATCAGCAGCCCGTTCGCGCTCGCCGAGCCGGTGCCGTTGACGGTGCCGATGCGGAGGGCGAAGTCGTTAGGCATGGGGGCGCACGGCAGAAGCGGGTCGGGGGTCGGGGGTCGGGGAGTAGCCGCTCGTGACGTCCGGAGGCCGGTCCCCGACCCCCGACCCCCGACCCGCGACCCCCTTCGCATAGGGAATCACCAACTCGAACGTCCTCATGTCCCACGCCGCCGTCGGGCAGCGCTCGGCGCACAGGCCGCAGTGGAGGCAGACGTCCTCGTCCTTCACCATCACGCGGCCCGTCTGCGGGAGCGCGGCCGAGACGTAGATGGGCTGTGCCGTGTTGACGGCGGGCGCGGTCAGGCGGCCGCGCAGCTCGTCCTCGGCCGACGTGCCGTTCGTCGTGATCGTCAGGCAGCTCGTCGGGCAGACGTCCACGCAGGCGTCGCACTCGATGCAGGCGGGGGCGGTGAAGTGCGTCTCGATGTCGCAGTTGAGGCAACGCTCCACCTCGCGCGCCGTCTGCTCCGGCGTGAAGCCCAGCTCCACCTCCGCGTCGAGCCGCGCGAAGCGCTCGGAGAGCTCGGCGTGCGTCATCTTCGCGCGCGTCGCCGGGTCGTAGGCGTTGCTGTAGCGCCAGGCGTGCATCCCGACCTTGGCGCTGACGAGGTTCATGCCCTGCGCCGGCCGGTCGGTGACGGAGAGCCCCTGGCAGTGCTGGTGGATCGAGATCGCCGCCTCGTGGCCGTGCGCCACCGCCCAGATGATGTTCTCCGGTCCCCACGCCGCGTCACCGCCGAAGAAGACGCCGGGCCGCGTGCTCTGCATCGTCGCGCGGTCCACCACCGGCATGTCCTTCGCGTCGAACGCGATGCCGATGTCGCGCTCGAGCCAGGGGAAGGCGTTTTCCTGTCCGATGGCGAGGATGACGTCGTCGCACGGCACGACGACGGTGTCGAGCACCTCGCTCGTCTGCCGCCCGCTCTCGTCCGTGCGCCAGCGCACCTGGTCGAGCTCCATTCCCGTGAGCCGGCCGTTCTCGACGACGAAGCGGCGCGGCGCGTGGTTCTCGAGCACGGCGACGCCCTCCTCCTCGGCGTCCTCCAGCTCCCAGGGCGACGCCTTGAAGTGCTTGCGCGAGCGGCGCGCGACGACGGTGATGTCGGTGCCGCCGAGCCGGCGCGACGTGCGGCAGCAGTCCATCGCCGTGTTGCCGACGCCGATGATGAGGACGCGCCTGCCGATGCTCGACACGTGGCCGAAGTGCACCGACTCCAGCCACGCGATGCCGACGTGGACGTGCTCCGGGTCGTCCCACCGGCCGGGGACGTCGAGCTCCTTGCCCTTCGGCGCGCCGCTGCCGACGAACACCGCGTCCCATCCGTCGTCGAGCAGCGCGCGCATGCTCGTCACGGGCGTCGAGTAGCGGACGTCGACGCCGCCCATGTCCACGATCATCGCGATCTCCTCGTCGAGCACCGACGCGGGGAGGCGGAACGCGGGGATGTTGGTGCGCATCAGCCCGCCCGGCTGCGCCAGCGCCTCGAAGATCACGCACTCGTAGCCGAGCGGCGCGAGGTCGTTGGCGACGGTCAGCGACGCCGGTCCGCAGCCGACGAGCGCGACGCGCTTGCCGTTCCCGACCGCGGGCGCCTTCGGCAGGAACGCGCTGACGTCGTCGCGCAGGTCGGCGGCGACGCGCTTGAGGCGGCAGATCGCGACGGGCTTGCCGTCCACGCGCGCCCGGCGGCAGGCCGGCTCGCAGGGCCGGTCGCAGGTGCGGCCGAGGATGCCCGGGAAGACGTTCGACTCGCGGTTGAGCAGGTACGAGTCGGTGTAGCGTCCCTGGGCGATCAGCCGCAGATACTCGGGGACGTTCGTGTGCGCAGGGCACGCCCACTGGCAGTCCACCACGCGGTGGTAGTAGCCAGGGTGCGCGACGTCGGTGGGCTTCATGTGAGCGCCCTCCAGAGACGCGGAGCGCAACCATCATCGCGCCGGGTCCCCGGGTGCGCAAGGAGCGGACGCACTCGGCCGTGCGCCGCGGCCGGCCGTGGCGTTATGATGATTCATCCACGAGGCGAAACCCGGCACCACGACGCGGAGCCCTGCGGCCCGCGAGGAGACGACATGAGACTGCGTGTTCGAGCGTTGGCCATGATCTCGCTGATCGGCGGCGCGGCCGTCGCGGCCGGCTGCAATTCCCCCACGTCGCCGCGCGACCAGCTCCTGCGGGCGCTCACGCAGCACGAGACGCAATGGCGGTCGGCGGCGATCCACGCCTACGCGTTCGACTACGACGCGAACTCCATGGTGACCGCGCCCCCGGTACGCATAGAGGTCCAGGGCGACACGGTCGCGCGGGTCGTCGCGCGCGAGACCGGCGCCGAGCTGTCGCGCGCGGGCTGGCCGACGATCGACAGTCTCTTCGTTCGCGCCCACGACGCGATCGGCAACGGTCAGTACCAGATCCTCATCTCGTACGACCCACAACGGGGCTTCCCGACGCGGATCGCCGCGAACTCCAGCGTGCCGGACACCTGGTTCGACCTGCGGGTGAGCAGCTTCGTCGCCGGCCCCTGAGGCGGCGCTCGCGGCGGCGCCGCGACGCCGCGGCGCTCCTGCTCGCCGGGCGCCGAGCCCGGCCCGGGTCGTGCAACGACGCGTCGGTCATCTCAGCCGAACACCAGCCATGGCGACGAAGCTCGACAGGACGCTCAAGCGCGAGATCGAGGTGGACGGCGTGCTCTACACGGTGACGCTCTCCCCCGACGGCGTGAAGGTGGTGGAGAAGGGGAAGCGGAACGGGCGCGAGCTGTCCTGGCGCAGCATCGTCAGCGGCGACGCCGCGCTGGCGGAGGACCTGCGCATCTCCCTCGACGCGACGGCGCGTTAGGCAGGGCCGGTGACGGTCGCCGCGAGGAGCCGGAGCACGCTCGCCACGCTGGCCTGCGCCGTCGCGCTCGCCGGCTGCGCCGGGCTGCGCGGCCGCGCGCCGGAGGATCGCGCGGTCACGGTGTCGCTCTCCGTCTCGCGCGCCGAGGCGGTGCGGCGCACCCTGCAGGCGTTCCGCGCCCAGGGGTATCAGCTCCGCGAGACGCTCACCTCCGGCACCGAGCCCGAGACGGAGCCGTTCCGCCACGACGACGCCGACGCCGTCTTCCGCGCCACGATCGTGAGCACGGGCCGCGGCTCGCGCGTCACGCTCACCGGCACGTACCGCAAGCGTGAGCTCGGCGGGCTGACGCACGGCCGCCAGCACGAGGTCCGCCGCAGCGACGACCCGCTCGAGCGCGAGCTCTGGGCGCGGCTCGACAACCTCGGCGTCGCCATCCGACGCGCGCCCAATCCCTGAGAGAGCCGTGAGCGCACGCCCGATCCCCTCGCCACGCATGCAGCCGACCGTCGGCATCCTCGGCACGGGCTGGGTCGGGTCGAGCGTCGCGATCTCGACGCTGCACGCCGGCTTCGCCGGCGAGCTCCTGCTCGCCGACGCGCGCGCTGAGGTGGCCGAGGGCGAGGCGATGGACCTCGCGCACGGCGCCGCGTTCTATCCCGCGGCCACGGTGCGCGCCGTAGCGCCCGAGGAGCTCCTCCGCACGGACGCGCTCGTGATCGCCGCCGGCCGCGGCGGCAAGCCGGCCGAGTCGCGGCTGGACCTGCTGCGCGACAACGCGGCGACGCTCCGCGAGCTCGCCGCGCCGCTGCGCGACTACCGCGGACTCGTCGTCGTCGTGACGAACCCGGTGGACGTGCTCACCTACGTGGTGGCCGAGAGCTCCGGCCTTCCGCCCGAGCGCGTCATCGGCACCGGGACGATGCTCGACACGGCGCGGCTGCGGCAGACGATCGGCCGCGAGCTCGCGGTGGACCCGCGGTCCGTGCACGCGCAGGTGGTCGGCGAGCACGGCGACTCGGAGGTCGTGCTCTGGTCGAGCGCGCACGTGGGCGGCACGCCGCTGCGGCGCTGGCCGGGGTGGCGGCCCGAGCGCGAGCGGCCGGTCGCGGACCAGGTGCGGACCGCCGCCTACGAGATCATCCGCCGCAAGGGAGCGACGAACCACGCCATCGGCCTCGTCACCGCCGCGCTGCTGCGCGCGAGCCTCCGTGGCGAGCGCCGCGTGCTCACGGTGTCGCGGGTGCAGGAGGGCGCGCTCGGACTCCGCGACGTCGCCCTGTCGCTGCCGGCGGTCGTCGGCGTGGACGGCGCGGTGGACGTGGTGCCGCCGGAGATGGACGCCGCCGAGCACGACGCGCTCGCCCGCTCGGCCGACGTGCTGCGCGGCGCGATCGCGTCGATTCGCTAGGCGGCGGCGCCGACGGGCTCAGTAGTCGTAGACGTGGTCCACGTCGAGCTTTCCCTCGGCGGCGAGCCGGTCGAGGACGGGGAGCAGGTCGGGCACCTTCACGCGCATCGCCACGCGCTCGCGCGTCGCGTCGCTCGGCAGCGGTAGCGCGTACACCAGCTGGCCCGCGTACGTCGGCGACGCCCAGCCGCGCGGCGCGACGCCGGTGACGAGGATGTCGTCGTTGCCGGCGATCTCGGTCAGGCGCACCGGCGCGTGCGTGCGCGCGAGCGCGAGCATCGCGTCGCGGAAGGCGTCGTAGCGGGGCGCGGCGAGGAGCGTGTGCGCCGTGTCGAGCCGCGCGACCGTCTTCACCGCCGGATAGGCCGCGGCGAGCGAGTCGGTCCAGCCGGTCGCGACGAGCTGCATCCGGTCGACCTGCGGCGTGTACGCCGCGCGCGTCGCCCGCTCGATCGCCGTCGCGTATACCGCCTTGACGCCGTACTCGAGCGTGAGGAACAGCTTGCGCTCCCACTTCCGGATCGGGTGCGGGCCCCAGAGCGGGAGCTGGGTCCACAGGCGGCGCAGCTTGTCGGCGAAGCCGTACTCGTACCACGGGTAGACGTGGATGAAGCGCCCGTAGTCCTGGGCCACCGCGTACGCGAAGCGGTCCTCGTCGGCGAGCTGGTGGCCGGCGGTCCACCCCGAGAAGCGGCCGACGGTGTTCTCGTAGAGCGCCTTGAGCGCCAGCTCCGCCGAGTAGCTCGTGCCGATCACGGCGAGCATGACGTGGTAGCCGCCGTTGAACGGGTACTGGTGCGACGTGAGCGCGCGCGCCTCGCGGTAGTTCAGCCAGAACTGGCCGATCGAGGCGAGGTACGGGAAGTCGGTCGGCAGGCGGTCCTTCAGCCAGCTCGCGTACTCGTCGGAGCTGTAGACGATGTACCACTCCGGGTGCGTGAGGAAGGTCTGCCCCTCGTCGCGTCGGTAGCCGCTCGTCGTGTCGAGCCGCGCGCGGACGTCGGCGGACAGCGGTCCGAGCGCGGGCGCGACGCGCGGCGTGTAGTACTTGTCCCAGAGCGTGTTGCGGAACTTGTTCGTCGGGTCGAGCCGCTTCTTGAGCGCGAAGAACTCCGGCGCCCTCGGGTACGCCCGCAGGAACTGCGCGTCGGTCGCCTGCGGCTGGTAGGGCAGGTAGTAGGAGCCGCCGACCGCGAGCACCGAGTCGATCATCTCGCGCGTCCAGACGCCCACCGCGCGGCGCGCCTCGCTGTCGGTGCCCTGCTTGTAGTAAACGACGAACGCGAACGACTCGCGCGGTGCCCAGGCGAGCAGCGTGCCCGGATCGGGCTTCGCGTGGCGGATGGAGACGTTGATGACGTTGACGTCGTGCTTGCGGAAGACGGCCGCCATCTTCGGCACGAACGCGTCGAAGTGCTCGACCGGGACGAAGTACTCCTGGAGCACGTAGGTGGACGCGTCGCGCGACGACGGCTCGAGCTCGGCGACGTCGTAGCTCGCCTCGTAGTTGCGGTGCTCGACGACGGGGGCGCGGTAGACGAACGGCTCGACCACATGCTCGCGGATCTTCTTGCCGAGCGGCCACTCGGAGATGACCCAGTACACGAACCGGTTGAGGCGATAGGAGCGGTCCTTCGGGATGAGTCGCTCCGGCACGGTCACCGGCTTCGTCGTGCGCAGGTACGAGACCGCGCTGACCATCGTGTAGTCGTCGGGGAGGATGTCGCCGTTGTGGAAGACGACGGCGCTCGAGTCGCGGACGTGCTGGAAGAACCAGTCGTGGTAGCGCGCCACCGGCACGAGCTCGCGCCGCCGCTCGACGTTGACGTTGTCCGCGAGGTCGAGCGTCGCCTCGACGATGACGCCGAGCCCGCCGTAGCCGCCGATCGCGCCGTAGAAGAGCTCGGGGTTCACGGTGGGACTCGCCTCGACCACGCGGCCGTCGGCGAGCACGAGCTTGATCGAGCGCACCGAGAGCACGAGCGGCCCGAGCCCGACGTAGCGCCCGTGCACGTTCACCGACAGCGACCCGCCGACGGTGAAGTTGGCGTACGTCTGCATGATCTTCACGCTCAGGTTCGCCGGATCGATCCGCTCCTGGATCTGCCGCCAGCGGATGCCCGGCTGGACGGTGATCGTCCTGCCCACCGAGTCGAAGGCGAGCACGCGGTCGAAGCGGCGCATGTCGATCTGGAGCGCGCCGGCGGTCGCGGTCTGCCCGCCCATGCTGTAGCGTCCGCCGCCGACGGAGATCGGACCGGCGTGCGACTTGACGGCGGCGACGATCTCCTCGATCGTCGTCGGCTGGATCACCTCGGCGACGACGATCGGGTTGAGCCGGGTGACGTCGTCGATCGTCGTCGGCGGCGCGGCGGGGTGGATGACGGGAGTCTTCGTGACGCCCCACACGGCCGCGACGGCGGTGAGCAGGAGCACCGCGAGCACGAATGCGCCGAGCCACTTCACGGCGCGGCGCGCGCCACGTGCGGCCGCTTTGGCACGTGCCGTCAGGCGCCCGCGAGTCGTCTGGGACGGAGGCGCGCCGCCGTCGGGCGAGGGCGTCGTCGCGGCCGTCGCGACGGGCGGCGCGTAGTTCGCGCGGCCGCTGGTCGGTTTCGTCGTCTTCACTCTTCAGAGAGGCCAGAGATGGTCAGAAAGCTCGCCTTCGTCTTCGCGGTGCTGTTCGTCATCGTCGTCGTCATGGGGTGGATGCCCCAGTGCGTGACCGCGATGCAGATGACGCCCGACGGGCCCGAGCGCACGATGTTCGGCCTGTTCAAGATGAGCATGCTCGACGACGTCACCCACGGTCTGTCGGCGCTGCTGCTCCTCGCGGCGAGCCTCACCTCGCGCCGTGCGTCGCTGCTCGCGCTGACGGCGTTCGGCTGGTACTACGCGTGCGACGCGGCCTTCTTCCTCATCAACGGCTTCATCGTCCACAAGCCGCTGATGTCGAACGTCATGCTGAACCTGCCGCACGTCGTCATCGCGTCCATCATGCTCGGCATGGTCTACTGGCTCGCGCCGCGCGAGGACGAGATCGCCGCGCGCCGCGCGATGCCCGTCGCGGCGTAGGGCCCGACCGCCAACCTGAGACGCCGGCCCGCGCGATCCGGTCACGCCGCGGGCCGCGCTCGGCGAAAAGCGTTCGCCGCGGATGTTCGCGGATGAACGCGGATAGAGCCATTCCGTTGTCATCCTGGGGGAGCGGCGCGACCGAAGAATCGCTCTACCGGAAAGCCATCCTTCGCGGAGTTCACCCTGAGCGCAGCGCATGGGCTCAGGATGACGAAGCAGGATCTGCGTTCATCTGCGTTGATCCGCGGCGAATACCAGAGAGCAGCAGTATCCGCGATCATCCGCGTTCATTCGCGGCGTCGCTTCCCCAGAGGCGTCGCTTCCCCAGAGGCGTCGCGAGCGGCGCTACGCCACCGCGGAGAGCCGCTCGGCGACGCTCCGTACGCGGCCGGCGGCGTCCGCCGCGCGGGCCAGCGCCTCGTCGCGCGCCGCGCCCTCCTCGCTGGCGCGCGTCGCGTCGCCCAGGGCGGCCTCGGCGTGGCCGTGGATCTCGCCCATGTCCTGGAGCAGCGCGTCGAGCGCCGCGCTCTCGCGCCCCGTGCTCTCGGCCACCTGCTCGACGAAGGCGACCGTGCGGCCGAGGCCCTCGACGACGCCGGCGAGCGCGCGCTGCGCGTCGTCCGTCACCGCGCGGACGGTGGACAGTCCGTCGTCGGTCGAGCCGACGACGCCGCCGACGCGCTCGATCGCGGCGCGGATGTCGTTCACCGACTGACGCACGCTGTTCGCCGCCTGCGTCGCGTCGTCGGCGAGCTTGCGCACCTCGTCGGCGACCACCGCGAAGCCGCGCCCGTGCTCGCCGGCGCGCGCCGCCTCGATCGCCGCGTTCAGCGCGAGCAGGTTCGTCTGCCGCGCGATGGCGTCGATCTCCTCGACGAACTCGCCGATCCGGCCGCCGACGCTGGCGAGCGCCTGCATCGTCTCGCGCACTCCGCCGAACTCGTCGGCGAGGGCGACGAGCAGCGCGCTCGCCCGCTCCACGCGCTCGGCGTGCGTGCCGGCGTCGGCGGCGACCCGGCGGGCTCCCTCGGCCGACCGCGTCGCCTCCTCGCTCCGGTACAGCACGCCGGCAATGAACTGGTCGAGCACCTCGCTGCCGCGCCCGACGAGGGCGAGCTGCGCGCGCGCCTGCTCGCCGCGCCGCACCCGCTCCTCGATGCTCGACGACGTCGCCGCGTGCGACGCGCCGATCGCGCTCTCGAGCGCGCGTACCTCCTCGGGCAGCGCGCCTGCGAGCGGCCCCACCGTCGCGCGCAGCGCGTCGCGCTCGGCGCGGCACGCCTCGGCGCGCGCCTGCGCCTCGGCGAGCGCCGCCGCCGCGCCGCGCACGCTGCGGTACGTGACCGCCCACGCGACACCGCCGCCGAGCATCGCGCCGAGCAGCAGCGGCCCGAGCAGGAGAGAGAGGATCATCGCGACACCGAGGAGGGAGCTACCGACTTCCGTTCAGCCGAACACCAGGCCGGTGCACGTCTGATTGACGTGCCCCACGTACGTCTCGCCGTAGGTGTGGAACCCGGCTGTCGGGATGCCGGCGAGCGTGGCGCGGAACTGCTCGTGCGCGTTCGACGCGTCGAGCTCGAGGCGGCGCAGGATGCAGTTGAAGAGCAGCGCACCGCCGGCGCGGCCGCCGACCTCGCGCGCCGCGAGCGCGAGTGCGTCGCGCGTCCCGGCGACGATGTCGGCGGTGCGCATGACGGTCACCTCGGCGCCCTCGGTCATCCGGCAGTAGAACTTGATCCCGCCGCCGGCGACTGCCTGCTGCGGGCTGCGGATCCACGGGTCGCCGTCGAGGAGCATCCCGACCGGGTGCTTCATGAAGAGCTGCGCGTCCACCTGCGCCGGGGCGACGCCGGTGGCCTCGGCGTACGCCTCGATCGCCGGCCGGCCATCGAGCTCGTAGACGACGCGGTTCGCCTCGTCGGCGCGCGTGACCGTGAAGCGGTGGCGCGTCGGCTCGACGCTGCACGTCTTCGTGAACGTGAACGGCACCGCCATGTCGAGCAGCAGCAGCACCGCGCCGTCGTTCGTCGTCTCGGCGTTGTGGAAGACGCGCGTCTCGCGGAAGGCGAGGTCGTCGCCCGCCGAGCCGCCGACGAAGACGAGCTGCGGCGCGACGATGCCGAGCACCTCGTTCGCTTCCTCCTCCTTCATGCCGAGGCCCTCGAACAGCACGACGCCGACCCAGCGCTTCGGGTCGAGCGTGCGGAGGTCGGCGTCGACGAGGCGGCCGAGGCGCTGCGCCGCGGCGCGGATCCCCGCCTCGACGCCGTAGTCGAAGCGGGCGATCGCCGCGTACGCGCCGCGCGCCGTGCCCGCCGGCAGCGCGATCGCGGAGACGCCGCCCACCGACCCGTCGCGCTCGACGAACTCGCCCGCCGTCGTGCACCCCACGACCTCGGCGGACGGGTAGCGCTCGCGGAGCGCGGCGGCCAGCCCGACGCCGTCGTACGCGGGCGAGCAGAAGACGACGATCACCGTCGGCGCGGCGCCGAGCCCGTGCGCCGCGAACTGCGCGGCGAGGTCGGCGGCGGCGCCACCGCTGTCGCGCACGCGCGTGAGGGCGCTGGCGGGTCGGCCGACGGCGTGGGTGTTGTCGCTCGCCGGGCTCAGCGGAGTGGTCGCGTGCGTGGGATGGGTGCGCATGGCTGGCGGCGGGTCAGGAGAGAGGGTGACCGAACGCGGCCAGCGCGCCGATCACCCTGGCGACGACGACGGAGTCGGTGTTCTGCTCGGGGCGGACCTGCTTGAGGTTCACGCCCGTGCGCAGGAACACCCGCGTCGTGAGGAGCTTGAGTGCGTCGTCGCTGCGCACGCGGGTGCGCAGCGCGCGCTGCACGTCGTCGAGGCTCTTCAATGGAGCTTCCTCGCGGTGGAACGGTGGGTGGAGTCGCGGCGGCGCCGGTGGCCCGTCGTGCCCGCGTATGGATTAGGACGCTCACATCTTGGCCGCGTCACGGGCGACGGCGGGCTCCAAACGGCGTATCGTGGAAGCGAGTCCGGTCCGGCGAGGTAGGACCCGCGGTCCTAGGCCGGCGGGTGGGGCGAGGAGCCGCGCCGGACGTCAGCGGAGGTCGTGTGACCCGGAGTGGGAGCGCGAGCCGCGCGGCGGCCCGAGCTAGCGCCCGCGCCCGCCGCCTCGTATTCTCGGCGCGCCCGACCTGGAGATCGTGAGCCGCCCGACGATCCCGCCCCCGCGTGCCGGCGCCGCGTTCGCGCGCCGGACAGCGGCGGTGGACCGCGCACCAGCCGCGCACCAGCGCGCGCACCAGCCGCCACGGAGCCTTCCATGCGCCGCGTGAAGTACTTCGTCGCGATGAGCCTCGACGCCCAGCTCGCCGGGCCGCACGGCGAGATCGACTGGCTGTTCACCGACGGCCACTACGGCGCGAAGGAGTTCTTCGCCACC
>DATMHT010000398.1:0-4071 GCA_035554795.1 Gemmatimonadaceae bacterium
CGCGCGGCGTCGTCGTGGTGCCGCGCCCGCCGCGGCCGAGCCGGCCGCCCCCGCACCCGTCGCCGAAGCCGCGGCCGGTGAGACCAAGGTTCGCCGCCGTCGCGCCGCCGACGTCGCCGCCGCCGAGGCGGCTGCCGCGCCAGTAGAGGAAGCCGCTCCCGCAGCGGTCGCCGCGGCGGCGCCGCTGGCGCCCGTCGCCGAAGCCCCACGTCCGGCTGCCGAAGCGCCCGTGGCCCCGCCGCCGCGTGCCGTCGAGACGCCAGTCGCGACGCCGCGCGCGACCGAGCCGCCGCCGGCTGCTCGTCCCGCCGCCGCCGCGCCGTCCGCGCCCGCAGCGCCCGCCGTCACGGCCGCTCCCGCGCAGCCGGCCGAGCCGGCGCGCGCCGCGGCCGCGCCGGCACCAGCCGCGCCCAGCGCACCCGCCGCGCCGACGCCGTCGGCGCCGGTCGCGCCGCCGGTGTCGGTGCCGCGTCCGACGCAGCCGTTCGCGCCCGCCGCCTCGGCCACGCCGAGCGCCGGCGCCGGTGCGCCGTCGTCGGCCGACCGTCCGCGTCCGCGTCCGATCGTGCCCGGCGCTCCGCGCCCGACGCCGATCGTGCCGGGCGCTCCGCGTCCGCGCCCGGGCATGCCGGGTAGCCCGTTCAGCAGCCAGCGTCCGGTCGCCTCGGCGTCGCCGAGCGGCGGGACCGGCGCGCCCCCGCGTCGTGACGAGCGTCGCCCCGGTGCCGGTGCGCCGGCGAGCGGCGGCGGCATGGGTGGTGGCATGGGCGGCGGCATGGGCCAGCAGGCGGCCCGTCGCGGCGGCAAGAAGGGGAAGCGCGGCGCGGTGGATCAGGAAGCCGTGTCGGCGAACATCAACAAGACGATGACCGCGATGCGCGGCGCGCCGTCGCGCCGTGGTGGGCGTGGCCGCTTCGACGACGCGATGTCCCGCGAGGAGGTCGCGGCGCAGCGTGCCGCCGAGGTCGAGCGCGAGCGCACCACGGTTCGCGTCAACGAGTTCATCACGGTCAGCGAGCTCGCCGCGATCCTCAAGATCCCGGCGACGCAGATCGTGGCCTTCGCCTTCAAGAACCTCGGGCTGATGGTCACGATCAACCAGCGGCTCGACTTCGACCAGATCGAGCTGATCGCGGGCGAGTTCGGCTTCCAGGCCGTGCGCGAGGAGGAGTACGCCGCGCAGGACGCCGCGCAGCTCGAGGTGGACCGCCCCGAGGATCTCGTGTCGCGTCCGCCCGTCGTCACGATCATGGGCCACGTGGACCACGGCAAGACGTCGCTGCTCGACTACATCCGCAAGGCGAACGTCGTCGCGGGTGAGGCCGGCGGCATCACGCAGCACATCGGCGCGTACCACGTCACGCTGCCCGGTGGCCGTCACATCACCTTCCTCGACACGCCGGGCCACGAGGCGTTCACGGCGATGCGCGCCCGCGGCGCACAGGTGACGGACATCGTCATCCTCGTCGTCGCCGCCGACGACCAGGTCATGCCGCAGACGATCGAGGCGATCTCGCACGCGCGCAATGCCGGCGTGCCGATGATCGTCGCGATCAACAAGGTGGACCTCCCGGCGGCGAACCCGCAGAAGGTCAAGCAGGACCTGTTGCAGCAGAACGTCGTGCTCGAGGAGTTCGGCGGGCAGGTGCTCTCGTCGGAGATCTCCGCCAAGAAGGGCACCGGCATCAACGAGCTGCTCGAGCAGGTGCTCCTCCAGGCCGACATCCTCGACCTCAAGGCCAACCCCGATCGCCACGCCGCCGGCTCGGTGATCGAGGCGCAGCTCGACCCGGGCAAGGGCCCGGTCGCCACGATCCTCGTCCAGAACGGCACGCTGCGCGTCGGCGACGACTTCATCTGCGGTCTCTACTCCGGCCGCGTCCGCGCGCTGCTCGACGAGCGCGGCAAGCCGGTGAAGGAAGCGGGGCCGGCGATTCCGGTGCAGGTGCTGGGCATGACCGGCACGCCGATGGCGGGCGACCAGTTCCTGGTGGTCGAGGACGCGACCGAGGCGCGCGAGATCGCGCAGCGGCGCGAGCGCCTCGACCGCGAGGCGAAGAGCCGGCGCACGACGAAGGGCGTCGTGTCGCTCGAGGACTTCATGTCGCAGTCGGCGGCCGGGGAGAAGCGCACCCTCAAGCTGCTCATCAAGGCGGACCAGGGCGGCCCGGCGGAAGCGCTCGCCGACGCGCTCGGCCAGCTGTCGAACGCCGAGGTCCAGGTCGAGGTCATCCAGCGCGGCGTCGGCGCGGTCACGGAGAGCGACATCCTGCTCGCCAAGGCCTCGGGCGCGATCATCATCGGCTTCCACGTGCGCCCGGACAACAAGGCGCGTTCGGCGGCCGAGCGCGAGGGCGTGGACATCAAGCTGTACCGCATCATCTACGAGGCGGTCGCCGACGTCCGCGCGGCGCTCGAGGGGCTGCTCCGTCCCGAGGAGCGCGAGGTCATCCTCGGCGAGGCGCAGGTGCGCGAGACGTTCAAGGTGCCGAAGATCGGCGTCATCGCCGGCTGCTCGGTTCGCAGCGGCATCATCAACCGCCAGGCGCGCGTGCGCGTCATCCGCGACGGTACGGAGGTCTACGACGGCACGATCGGGTCGCTCCGCCGCTTCAAGGACGACGTCAAGGAAGTCCGCGAGGGATTCGAGTGCGGTATCGGCATCGAGAACTTCAACGACATCAAGGTCGGCGACCTGATCGAGTGCTACCGCACCGAGGAAGTCGCGCGGACCCTGGATTCGTCGCCCGCTCCGTCGGCCTGACCGGCCGTTTCGCCGCCGCCCCGCCGTTCACGCGGGGCGGCGGCTAGCTTTCCGTGACCATACGATCGGGCGCGCGCGCCCGGCGCGACTGCCGCTGCTGCTCGTCGCCGCCCGAGTCCCGAGCCCAGAGTGTCCCATGGCAGGCAACCCACGCCGCCCGGATCGCGTCGCCGAAGCGATCCGCGAAGAAGTCGCCACGTTCCTCGCCGAGGGCGTGAAGGATCCGCGCGTCGTTGGCCTCATCACCGTGACCGGAGTGGACGTCACGCGGGACCTCCGCCACGCGAAGGTCTTCGTCAGCATCCTCGGCGTCAGCGACGAGGAGAAGGCGGGGACGTTCGAAGGGCTGGCGAGCGTCGCCACGCACCTGCGCTCGAAGGTCGGGCGCGCGCTGCGACTGCGACTGGCGCCGGAGATCTCGTTCGCGCCCGACGAGAGCGTCGCCCGCGCGGCGCGCATCGAGTCGCTGCTCTCGCAGATCAAGCAGGATGCCTCGGCCCAGGCGGGCGGTGACGCGAACAGCGACGCCAGCGACACCACCAGCGGTGCGGGGCAGGGAAGCGGCACGACCGGCGATGCGGCAAACCGGGTCGACTGACGCCGTCCTCCTCGTGGACAAGCCGGTCGGGGTGAGCTCGCACGACGTCGTGCTGACCGCGCGCCGCGCGACCGGCGAGCGACGGATCGGCCACGGCGGGACGCTCGACCCGTTCGCGACGGGACTGCTCGTCCTCCTCATCGGCCGCGCGACGCGGCTGCTGCCGTACATGAGCGGCGAGCCGAAGGAGTACGCCGCCACGATCCGCTTCGGCGAGGAGCGCGACACCGACGACCTGGGCGGGGTCGTCACGCGCGTCGCTCCGCCGCCCACCGACGAGGCCGTGCGTACCGCGATCCCGGGTCTCACGGGCGAGCTCCTCCAGACGCCGCCGGCGTACTCCGCAAAGCGCGTCGGCGGCCGGCGCGCCTACGCTGCCGCGCGCGCGGGCGAGACGGTCGAGCTCGCGCCGAGTCGGGTGGTCGTGCACGAATGGCAACTCGGCGAGTGGCGCCGCGGCCTGCCCGACGGCGACGAGCTCGACGTGCACGTCGTCTGCGGCGGAGGAACGTACATTCGCGCCCTCGCGCGCGACCTCGGCCGCCTCGCCGGCAGCGCGGCGCACCTCAGCGCGCTGCGCCGCACGCGCAGCGGTGTCTTTCGCGTGGACGAAGCCGTGCCCCTCGAGCGCCTGCGCGAGGGGACCGTTCCGCTCCGTCCGCCGCTCGACGCGCTGCGCGGCATGCCGGTCGAGCCCCTGACCGACGAG
>DATMHT010000399.1:0-23739 GCA_035554795.1 Gemmatimonadaceae bacterium
GTTGACAGGCCCCCTCCGCGCGCGTGAACTTACCGGCCCTTCCCCCCGTGCGTCAAACGCCTTGAGCTACCTGCTGTTCGCCGACGACAACGAGGACATGCGCCGGATGGTGCGGTCGCTCCTCGAGTCGGCCGGCCACGAAGTCGAGCTCGTGCCGGACGGGTCGGCCGCCCTCAAGTCGATCCAGCAGCGCGAGCCCGATCTGCTGATCCTCGATCTCGCCATGCCCGGCATGACGGGGTTCGACGTGTGCCACACGGTGAAGGCGAACCCGTTCACCGCCCGGATCCCGGTGCTGATGCTGACCGGGGAGAGCGAGATCGAGTCCAAGGTCGCGGGGTTCGAGGCCGGTGCCGACGACTACCTGGCCAAGCCCTTCGACCCGCGCGAGCTGCGGGCGCGGGTCTCGGCGCTGCTCCGCCTCGTCCGGCGCGAGGCTGACCGCAACCCGACGAGCGGGCTGCCGGGCGGCCGGGCGATCGAGGAGGAGATCGCCCTGCGCGTCGCGCGGCGGCAGCGCTTCGCGGTCTGCTACCTCGACCTCGACAACTTCAAGGCGTTCGCCGACACCTTCGGCTTCACCCTCTGCGACCAGGTGATCCGCGACATGGGCGGCGCGCTCCGGGCGGCATCGGCGTCGCTGGGCGCGCAGGGCGACTTCGTCGGCCACATCGGTGGCGACGACTTCATCATCGTCACCACCGAGGACAAGGGGGAGCCGGTGGCCGAGGAGAGCGCGCGGCGCTTTCGCGACGTGATCCGGCGCGCCGTCGGTGAGGACGTCGCGGCGGCCGGCCACTTCATCGGGCGCGACCGCGACGGGGTGCTCAAGCGCTTCCCGCTCGCCGGCGTGTCGTCGGCGGTGCTGATCGTGGACCCGGCGCGCTGGGTCTCGATGACCCACCTCGGCGCCGCCGCCGCCGAGATGAAGCGGCTCGCCAAGGCGCGCGGCGACGGGACCATCCTCGCCGGCGCGGTGTAGCGGCGGCCGGCCGGTGTCGTCCTGGCCTTGGGGCCGGTAAGCGGTGAGCGGTAAGCGGTAAGCGCGAGACCTCGACCCTGGCTTCCGTGCGCCGGGGGCCCCCCCCACGTCAGAGTCTATGGCGCGCGCCGAACTTCGCGTCACCGAATCGCCGCTATCCGCATCGGCTCGCGCCTACCGCTTACCGCTTCCCGCATCGGCCCGCCCTCCTTCCACCGCCAACCCGCAGACATGTCCCCCGACGAGACCCCCCGCGACGGCGACGCCATGAGCGACGCGCTCCGCGGCGCCGCGCAGGACGAGTACTACTACCGCCGCTCCCTGGAGCGGCCGGCGCTGCTGTCGGCGGTCGGCGTCGGGATCGGCGTCGGGATGGCGGCGTTCTACGTCGCGCGCGTCCTGCTCCAGCGCACGCCGCTCGACCGGCCGCGGCGCGGGAAGGGACGGCGAGGGCGGTGAGGGCGCGGCCGGCGGCATCGCTGCACCCGCTGCGGCTCGCCGCGGCCGCCGTTGCGCTGCTCCTCCTCGCCGGGGCGCCGCGCGCGGCGCGGGCGCAGGAGACCAACTGCGACCCCGGCGACGTCGAGGTGCGCGGCCTCCACTTCCGGGGCAACCGCCACTTCTCCGACGGCGAGCTCGCGAACGCGGTCGTGACGACGCCGTCGGCGTGGGAGCGGCGCTTCTTCCGCGTCTTCGGCTCGCGCCGCTGCATCGACCGCGGCTCGGAGCTGCCGCGCGACCTGCTCCGCCTGCTCATCTTCTACCGCAACCACGGCTACGCCCAGGCGACCGTGGACACCGTCGTCCGCACCGGGAAGAAGGGGATCGACGTCGGCTTCCGCATCGCCGAGGGGCGGCCGGTCGTCATCGACTCGCTCGCGGTCCTCGGCCTCGACTCGGTGCCGGAGCGGCGCGAGATCGAGCGCGGCCTCGCCGTGCGGCGGGGCCAGCCCTTCGACAAGGGCGCGATCGAGGCGGCGCGCGACACGCTCGAGCGCCGGCTCAAGAGCAACGGCTATCCCGACCCGATCGTGCTGCGCCAGGCGTCGTCCGACACGGCCGCCCACACCGCCACCGTCGAGTACGAGGTCATCCCCGGGCCGCGGGCGCACATCGGCCGCATCGCCGTCGCGATCGAGCCGCGGCCGGGGGCGAAGCCGGAGATCTCCGAGCGCGCCGTGCGCAACGTCCTCGGCGTCAAGCCGGGCGACCTGTACCGCTACGGCGAGCTGACGACGGCGCAGCGCAACCTGTACCAGACGGACGCCTACGAGCACGTGGACATCCGCCAGGTGATCGACAGCGGGCGGCTCGCCCACGACTCGCTCGTGGACCTGTCGGTGAACGTGAGCGAGGGCTACATGCACGAGCTCCGGCCCGGCATCGGCTACGGCACTCTCGACTGCTTCCGCGCCCAGGCGGACTACATCGACCGCAACTTCGCCCCGGTCGCGTCCGGGGTGCGCCGCCTCGAGCTGAGCGGGCGCGTTTCGAAGATCGGCGTCGGACCGCAGTTCGGCGGGATGCGGCGCCTCTGCACGAGCGAGGCGAAGAGCGATCCGTTCAGCGACAAGGTCAACTACTACCTCGGCGCGACGCTCCGGCAGCCGGTGCTGTTCGGCCTCCGCAGCGTGCCGACGGTGACGCTCTACAGCGAGGTCCGCTCCGAGTTCAACGCCTACCGGCGCACGACCCCGATCGGCGGCATCGCGTCGCTGTCGGTGCGCCGCGGCGTGCCGATGACGCTCGCCTACGAGCTCGCGCTGCGCGAGACGACGGCGCAGCCGGCGCTCTTCTGCGCGGTCTTCAACGTCTGCGACGACTCGACGCGCCACACGCTCGAGCAGCGCAAGGTGCTGGCGGTGGCGAGCGTCGCGTTCACGCGCGACCGCGCCAACAACCCGATCAATCCGTCGCGCGGCACGGTGGCGCGGCTCGAGCTCCGGCACGCGTCGAAGGCGATCTTCTCCGACCGCACGCTGCAGTTCAACAAGGCGCTCGCCGACGCGTCGTGGTACGTGACGGCCGGGAGCGGCAACGTGCTGGCGATGCGGCTGCGGCTGGGCGCGGTGCTCGGTACCCATCTCTCGCTGCGCGACGCCGGCGCGACGTTCATCCCGCCCGAGGAGCGGCTCTTCGCCGGCGGCTCGACGACCGTGCGGGGCTTCCGGCAGAACGAGCTCGGGCCGCTGCTCTACGTGGCGCGCGCCTTCCGTGCCGACACGCTCGACGACTCGACGTTCGCCTACACGGCGGTGGAAAGCGCCGGCTACGAGCGCGCGGTGCCGTCGGGCGGTAACTCGCTCGTCGTCGCCAACGCCGAGTACCGGATGCGCAGCCCGTTCCTGACCGAGCTGCTCCAGTGGACGGTGTTCACCGACGCGGGCGCCGTCTGGGACCGCGGCCGGCAGGGGCTCAACCTCAGCTCGCGCACCTTCCGCGTCACGCCGGGCATCGGCCTGCGCGTCTTCACGCCGGTGGGACCGCTGCGGGTGGATGTCGGGTACAACCCGTACGCGCAACCGAAGGGGCCGGCGTACTATTCGCCGCCGATCGGCGGCTCCGGCAGCGCGCCGCTCTACTGCGTCTCGCCGGGCAACACTCTGCTGGTGCACCAGCGCACGGTCGCGGGGAACACGGTCTACGAGCAGGACCCCGGCTCGTGCCCGGCCGAGTTCGAGCCCCAGCGCCGCTCCGGCTTCCTCAGCCGGCTGACCCCGACGTTCTCGATCCAGCAGGCATTCTGAAAACCGGGTCGGGGGTCGGGGGTCGCGGGTCGGGGAGCTGACGCCGCGGCTGCCTCTCGATCGTCTATATTCTTGCCCCGGCGGGTCACTCCCGCGACCCCGACCCCCGACCCCCGACCCCGCTCCTTGACCCGCCGCCGTCTCGTCGCCGCCGCCAGCGCGATCGCCCTCCTCGCGATCGGGCTCGTCCTGGCGTTGGCGTTCGTCACGGTCACGCAGACGCCGTTCGGGCGCGAGCGCGTGCGCCGGCTGATCATGAGCTACACGTCGCACGCCCGGGGGAAGGTCTACATCGGCCACCTCGGCGGCGGGCTGCTCACCGGCGTCACGATCGATTCGCTCGAGATGCGCGAGCCCGACGGCGAGCTCTTTCTCGCCACCGGCAAGGTCACCGTCGCCTACGACCCGCGCGACTTCCTCGACCGCCGCATCCTTCTCTCGCACGTCGAGGTCGAGCACCCGGTCGTGATCATGCGCCGCCACGCCGACGGCTCGTGGAACTGGCGCAAGATCTTCCCCGAGGGGCCGAAGGGGCCGAAGCGCACCGAGCCCGGCTTCGGCGACTTCATCGTCATCGACTCCGCCGTCGTCCACGACGGCGCGTTCACGCTCACACTCCCCTGGGCGCCCGACGACTCGCTCCACGGCGCCCGGCGTGACTCCGCGGTCGCCTTCAACCTGGCGCGCAAGGACAAGATCATCCGCCGCGACGCGGACGGCCTGCACCATACCTGGCGCTGGACGCATATCGACGCGATCTCGCCCTACATCCGCATCGCGGACAGCGACAGCGCCGGCCGCTACTTCGCCGTCTCGAAGCTCGACCTGAGCGAGTTCGATCCGCCGTTCGAGTTCCGCAACGTCCGCGGCGGCGTCAAGCACATGGGCGACTCGATCTGGCTCGACCTGCCCCACTTCGACCTGCCCGGCTCGACGGGCAGGGCCCGCGGGAAGGTCGTCTGGGGAAGCGACCTGCCGATCCGCTACGCGATCGACGTCACCGGCGACTCGGTCGCGCTCAAGGACGTCGCCTGGGTCTACCCGACGCTCCCGACGACGGGCGGCGGGAAGATGCACCTCCAGATCCGCAACGAGCCGTCGAACCTCGGCGTCATCGACTACGCGATCCGCGACATGGACGTGCGGTCGGTGAAGTCGCGGCTGCGCGGCAACATGACGTTCGGCGTCGGCGGGCCGGTCCTGATCGTGAAGGACGTGGCGATGGACGCGCAGCCGCTCGACTTCGACCTGATCCGGACGCTCAATGGCAAGCCCTTCCCCTACGACTGGCGCGGCCAGATCACGGGGAACGTCGTCGCTCGCGGCGGGCCGCTGACGCGCTTCAAGGTGGACAGCGCGCGCTTCGTCTTCCGCGACGCGCACGTGCCGGGCGCGGTCTCGTCGGGCACGGGGCGCGGGGAGCTCGACATCCTCTTCCCGGCGTTCACGGCGTTCCACCACTTCGCCGTCACCACCGACCGGCTCGACCTGCGCACGATCGAGTTCCTGAACCCGAACTTCCCGCGCCTCGGCGGCACGGTGGCGGGGCGGGCGACGCTCGACTCGTCGTGGCTCGACGTCCGCTTCAGCGACGCCGACCTCACGCACACCGACGGGCCGGCCGAGCCGACGCACATGACGGGGCGCGGCCGGGTGACGTACGGCGAGCAGTTCATGACGTACGACCTCGATCTCGACGCGCAGCCGCTGTCGCTGACGACGCTCGCGCGCTCGTACCCGACGATGACGCTCCGTGGCCCGCTGCGCGGCCCGATGCGGGTGAAGGGAACGATCGAGAACCTCGAGCTGGCGACGACGCTCGCCGGCCCCGCCGGCGCGGTCGCGGTCAGCGGCCACTTCGATCTCTTTCCCCCGCAGTTCGCGATGCGCGGCGCGGGAAGCGTCACGAACATCGACCTCGCCCAGCTCGTCGCGCTGCCGCCGCCGTCGAAGCCGGGCGCCGCTCCGCTGCGCGTGCCGAGCACCGACCTCACCGGCGACTTCGACGTCGACATCACGGGCGACTCGCTCAGCAATCTCAGAGGACCGGTGGGGCTGACGCTGCGCCGCTCGCGCGTGGACAGTGTGCGCGTGTACGGCGCCCAGACACGGCTCCACTTCGACGCCGGCGCGGTGCGCGCCGACACGCTCACCGTCGAGACGGCGCTCGGCGCGCTGCGCGCCTCGGGCGGCCTCGGTCTGATCCCGTCGCGGCGCGACTCGCTCCGCTACGTCGTCACGGTGGACTCGCTCGGCGGCTTCCGCCAGCTCGCGGCGAGTGGGGCCAAGCCTTCGACGAGCGTGCCCGACTCGCTCGCCGGCTCGCTCACGCTCTCGGGCGTCGTCGCCGGCTCGCTCGACACGCTGGCCGCGCGCGGCGAGCTCGCGGCGCGCGACCTCGTCATCGGCACCGCCGCCGCGCACGGCGCGACCGGCGGCTTCACGCTCTTCGACCTGCGCGGCGCGCCGTCGGGCTCGGCGTCGCTCGCGCTCGACACGCTGTCGGTGGCCGGCGTCGCGCTGCGCCGCTTCGCCGTGGAGGCGCGCGTCGCCGACCGCGCGCACGGCGGCTTCTCGCTCGCCGCCGAGAGCCAGAGCGGGCCGCGGCTGAACGTCGCCGGCCGCGTCGCGCTCGTCGCCGACACGGCGGCGGTCACGCTCGACACGCTCGGCCTCGTCGCCGGCGACGACCGCTGGGCGCTCGGCGCGCCGGCGGTCGTCCGCTCCAACCCGCTCGGCGTCTCGTTCGACCAGATCGCGCTGATCGGCACCTCGGGCGGACGGGTCGAGTTCGGTGGCGCGCTGCCGTCGAGCGGACCGGTGTCGCTGATGCTGCGCGCCGACAGCGTCCCGCTCGCCGACCTGAGCGCGCTCGCGCAGTCGAGCGTGCCGTACAGCGGCCGTGTCGCCTTCGACTGGCGCGCCGAGGGCACGCGCGAGGCGCCGCTGATGAAGTGGACCGCGTCGCTGCGGGACGCGCACTTCGGCGGGCTCGCGCTCGACTACGTGGCCGCGACCGGCGCCTACGCCGACCACCGCGCCGACGCGTCGGTGGACCTCTACCGCGGCGGCCGGCCGGTGGTGAGCGCGCGCGGCAAGCTCCCGCTCGACCTGTCGCTCGTGCCGGTGGAGCAGCGGCTCCTCGAGAGCGCGCCGCTCGAGGCGAGCGTGCGCACCGACAGCGCCGACCTGAGCGTGCTCGAGGCACTGACGCCGGCGGTGCAGCGCGCGAGCGGCCAGGTGCAGGCGCAGGTGGACGTCGCCGGTACCTGGAAGCGGCCGCGCTTCACCGGCCTCTTCTCGATCGGCGACGGCGCGCTCTCGCTCCCCAACGCCGGCGTCCGTCTGACTCGCATCACCGCCGACGTCGGGCTCTCGGGCGACAGCGTCGCCGTGCGCAAGGTGCAGGCGTACACGACTGGCGCGCGCACTGGCTGGGCGACGCTCACCGGCGGCGCGACGATCGAGGAGCTCGCCAACCCGACGCTCGACCTGACGCTCGAGGCGCGCAACTTCCACGTCATCGACCGCGCGCGGGTCGCCGACCTCGAGCTCTCGACCGTGCGCGGCAACCCGCTCCATCTCGCCGGCTCGTCGCGCCGCTCGACGCTCACCGGCGGCGTCGAGATCGCGCGGGGCGACATCTACATCCCCGAGATCGCGACGAAGAAGGTCGTCAGCCTCGACGACCCCGAGCTCTACAAGGTGGTGGACACCTCGCTCTACACGAACCGCACGCTGCTGCCCGGCGCGCCGCCGGAGTTCGTGCGCAACCTCAGCGTGCAGGGCGTGCAGATCGACATGGGCAGCGACACCTGGCTCCGGTCGAGCGAGGCGAACGTCAACCTCGGCGGCGCGGTCAGCGTGACGACGTCGCGCAACGAGCGCGACCGCGACAAGGTGCAGTTCGCGCTCGACGGCGTGCTGCGCGCCGATCGCGGCACCTACCGTCTCAACCTCGGCGTCGTCCAGCGCACGTTCACGATCGAGGGGGGGACGCTGCGCTTCTACGGCACCGATCCGGACCTGAACCCGGAGCTTGCCATCACCGCCGTGCATACGGTGCGGCAGTACGAGCAGTCGAGCGACGCGAAGCGCGAGATCCGCATCCGCGTGAAGATCGGCGGCACGCTCGCCCAGCCGACGCTCGAGCTGTCGAGCGACGACTCCCGGCTGCAGCAGTCCGACCTCCTCAGCTACCTGATCACGGGGCAGCCGAGCTTCGAGATCGGCGGCAACGCCTCGGGCGGCGGCACCGGCTCCACCGTCGGCTCGACGCTCGCGTCGGTGGCGCTGCCGACGTTCAGCAGCTACCTCGAAGGGCGCTTCTCCGGCAAGCTGTTCGACTACGTGCAGCTCCAGAGCGCCGGCGTGGACCGCAGCGCGACGGCGAGCCTGACCCAGGTCGGGAGCCTGCTCGACCGCACGCGCCTCGGCCTCGGCATTCAGATCGGCGACCGCACCTTCGTGAGCGCGACGTTCGGGCTCTGCCAGTTCGGGAGCGTGCTGACCAAGGGTCAGCAGGGGCTCAACAACTTCGACCCGGCGACGCTCGCCAACTCGGCCGGCGGCAAGGTGGAGTACCGCTTCGATCGCGGCCTGTCGGCGGCGTTCGGCCTCGAGCCGTCCACGAGCGCGCTCCTCTGCTCGACGCAGGCGACGTCGCGCACCTTCGTCCCGACCCCGCGCCAGCTCGGCTTCGACCTGTTCAAGACGTGGCAGTTCTAGGCGAGCCGCCGGCCGCGAGCGTCCGCGGCCGCCGGCCACGCCGCGTGTTGCTCGTCGTGAACCCCGCCTCGCGGCGCGGCGCGCGGGTGTGGCGGGCCGCGCACGCCGCGCTGCTCGCCGAGGGCGTGGAGACCGAGCTGCTGCTCACCGCGCGGCCGGGCGAGGGGGGCGCGGCGGCGGCCGAGCGTCACGGCGGCTTCGACGCCGTCTTCACGCTCGGCGGCGACGGCACGGCGATGGAGGTCGTCGGCGCGCTCGCCGGCACGGGGCGGCCGGTCGGCATCCTCGCCGGCGGCACGGGGAACCTCATCGCGCGCACCCTCGGGATCCCGCTCGGCGTGCGTCGCGCCGTGCGCGCACTGCTCGACGGCGACGAGGCGCGCGTGGACCTCGGCCGGCTGAGCGGCCCGGCGATCCCCGCCGGCGCGCCGAAGCGCTTCGCCTTCGCCGCCGGCGTCGGCGTGGACTCGGCGATGATCGAGCAGACGCCGGCAGCGCTCAAGCGGCGCATCGGCGTCGGCGCGTACGTGCTGAGCGCGGCGCGCGCGGTGCTGCGGCGGGAGACGTTTCGCGTCGTCGCGACCGTGGACGGGGCGCCGCTGGCGGTGGACGGCGCGTCGGCGGTGATGGTCGCCAACTTCGGCTCGGTGCTCAACCAGCTCATCACGCTCGGTCCGGGCATCCGCCACGACGACGGGCTCCTCGATCTCTGCGTCTTCTCGCCCGGCGGCCTGCTCGACGCGGCGCGGGTGATGTGGCGCCTCTTCCGCCGCGACTTCCGGCCGACGCCGCACCTGCACTACGCCCGCGGCGCACGCTTCCACGTCGCCACCGAGCCGCCGCACGTCGCCCAGGCCGACGGGGAGCTGATCGGTCCGACGCCCTTCGACGTCGAGGTCGAGCCCGGCGCGGCGCGCCTGCTGGTGCCGAAGGGCAGGTAGCGGGACGCGGGACGCGGGACGCGGGACGTGGGACGTGGGACGTGGGACGTGGGACGTGGGACGCGGGACGTGGGACGTGGGACGCGATAGTCGGTAAGCGGTAGGCGGTCCACTCGTCGCACGTCCCACGTCCCGCTTCCCGGTTTTTTCCGTTGCGCCCGATGCCGCCCGTGCGTCGCTCGTCCGGCCCCTTTCACGTCCATTCCGGCGCCCGTCTCGACCCGGACGCCGTTTCATGCATAGATTCCCGGTTCCCGCGGGCGACCGCGCCCCGACGAGCCGCTTCCCGCCTCATGTCCGACGAAGCCCCCCCGCGCCGCGTCAGCCCGCTGCGCCCCTACGACGTGGACACGGTCGCGCTTCTCGAAGCGCTGCCGCCGGCCCACGGCGAGGAGGTCGTCCAGCTCGTACGCGAGCGCGACAACCTCTTCCTCCTGCACCACGCCCTGCTCGACGCCGAGCGAGCGCGGACGCTGGAGGGGCAGCTGCGCGTCTTCGTCGCCGCGATCGCGCGCGTCGGCTTCGGGCGCGTCGCGCTCGTCGTCCGCGACGCGGCGATGGCGCCGACGCTCGTCGTCGCCGCCGGGCTGTCCGAAGACGAGGAGCGCGCGCTGGCCGACGAGTCGGGCGGCGGCGGCGCGGCCGCGACGGGCGAGCGGTGGCGCCGCCGTCTGGTCGAGAGCGCGCGCGAGCTCGAGCGCTTCCGCCTTGGCGGCACCGCCTACTACCTCGACGGCCGCGACGAGTGGGTGGCCCGCGAGTTCGGCAAGGGCGCGGTGCGGAGCACGCTCTCGTCGAGCGAGTCGGACGACCCGGAGTGGAGCCCGCGCGACGTGCTGCTCCTGCCGCTGCGCGCCGGCGACGGCCGGCTGCTGGCGACGCTCTGCCTCGACGAGCCCGAGGATCGCCGCCGGCCGACGCTGACGCGCGTGCGCACGGTCGAGCTCTTCGGCCGGCAGGTGGCGCGCTTCATCGAGCAGGCGCAGCTCGTCGCCGTCGCGACGCGGCGCGCCGAGCGACTGCAGCTGCTGCACGAGATCTGGACCGCGCTCGCGCGATCGCTCGACGAGCGCGAGATCGTTCGCGAGCTGGCGCGCCAGGTGTCGCGCGTGCTGCCCGTGCACGGCGTCGTCATCGAGCACCCGGACCTCCCGGCGGGGCGTACGGTCACCGCGCTGCGGCTCGTCCGCGGCACCGAGCGGTGGGTGGACGTCGCCGCGGCCCCGCTCGGCGCGGGCCCGATCGGGACCGTCGCACGCAACGAGCGGCCGCTGCGCATCGCCGACTACCATCCCGACCGCTCCGCGCTCGCGGCGGCCGACGACGTGGTGCGCGAGCGCGTCGGGCCGGCCGGCCGGTCGCTGATCGCGGTGCCGATGCACGTCGGGCGGCAGCTCGTCGGCGTGCTCGCGGCCTGGGCCGACGTGCGCGACGCGCTCTCGGCCGAGGACGAGGAGGTGCTGCGCGCGATCGGCGCGCAGGCGGCGACCGCGCTCGTCAACGCGCGGCTGTTCGCCGAGAGCGAGCGCGAGCGCCGGCAGACCGAGGCGCTCGCGGACGTCGCCCGCGCCGTCAGCGAGTCGCTCCGGCTCAACGACGTGCTGCAGCTCACGCTACGCCACGCGAGCGCGCTGCTGCGCGTCGGTGGCGCGTCGGTGTCGCTGCGCACGGGCGACGATCTGCACATCGTCGCCGGCGCCGGTGCCGGCGACCGCCTCGTCGGCATGCGGCTGCCCGTGTCGGGGAGCCGCAGCGGTACCATCGTCCGCGAAGGCACGTACGTGATCGTGAACGACTCGACCACCGACCCGGAGTCGTACGCGCCGACGCGTGACGCGGCCGACATCCGCCGCGCGCTGATGGTGCCGCTGGTCACCGGGAGCGGCACGGTCGGCGTGCTGTCGGTGTTCAACCGCGAGAGTCCGTTCACCGACGGCGACGCGCGGGTGCTGCAGCGCCTCGCCGATCACGTCGCCGTCGCGATCGTCAACGCCCAGCTCTTCGAGGACGTCACGGCGCACCACGCGCTCGCCGAGCGTCACCGCCAGGTGCTGCAGGCGGCGAGCGACGCGATCGTGATCACCGACCGCGCGCGCCGCATCGCCTTCGCCAACCCGGCGGCGGTCGAGCTCTGGGGCGCGGCGAGCGAGGCGGACCTCGTGCGGCGTCCGGTGAGCGAGCTGACGGCGAGCGAGGTGCTCGACGACGTCGAGGAGCGCGAGGACCGCGCCCTCGCCGGCGAGCGACAGCGCTACGAGGCGACGATCCTGCGCCTAGACGGCGAGCGCCGCGTCGTCAGCGTCACGACGGCGCCGCTGCGCGAGCGCGGCGAGATCACCGGGGTCGTCGCCTCGCTGCGCGACGTCACGGACGAGCGGCGCGCCCTCGACGCCGTCGCGCACTCGGAGGCGCGCTACCGCAATCTCTTCGAGACCGCCTCCGACGCGATCTACACGCTCGACGGGCACGGCTCCTGCACCTCGGTCAACGAAGCCACCTGCCGGCTCATCGGCCTGACGCGCCAGGAGCTGCTCGGCCGCAGCATCATTCCGCTCATCGCGCCCGAGGATCTGGCGCGCGTGACGGAGCTGTTCCTCGCCGCCCGCGCCGGCGAGCCGAAGCGCTACGAGTGCGTGCTCGTCCGCCCCGACGGGGAGCGCCGTCAGCTCTCGGTGACGAACACGCCGATCCGCCGCGGCAGCGACGTCGTCGGCGTGCTCGGCGTCGCCCGCGACGTGACCGTGGATCGCGAGCGCGAGGCCGCGCTGCTGCGCTCCGAGGCCCGCTACACGCGCCTCGTCGAGTCGGCGCCGGACGGCATCTTCACCGTGGACGAGGCCGGACGCTTCACGTCGCTCAACCGTGCCCTCGAGGTGTCGGTGGGCCGGCCGCGCGACGCGCTGCTCGGCGCGCTCTTCACCGACGTCTGCGACCCGCGCGACCGGGACGCGATGTGGCAGATCTTCACCGCCACGCTGCACGGTGCCCGCCAGCGCGCCGAGGTGCGCTATCTCGGCCCCGAGGGAGTGACCGACGAGCGCTGGGCGCAGGTGATGACGACGCCCGTCATCGAGGACGGGCAGGTCGTCGGCGCGCTCGCCGTCGTCCGCGACGTCACCGACGAGAAGCGACTCACCGCGCAGCTCCTCCAGCAGGAGAAGCTGGCCGCGATCGGCCAGCTCGTCTCCGGCGTCGCGCACGAGCTGAACAACCCGCTCGCCGGCGTGATGGCGTTCTCGCAGATCCTCGCCGCGTCGCCCGAGATCGGCGAGGAGGAGCGTGCGTCGGCCGAGACGATCGTGCACGAGGCGCAGCGCGCGGCGAAGATCGTCTCGAACCTGCTCACCTTCGCGCGGCAGCACCATCCGGAGCGGTGCGAGACGAACGTCAACGACGTGCTCGCCGACACGCTCGAGCTGCGCCGCTACGCGCTGCGGGTCGCCGGCGTCGAGGTCACCGCACACCTCGACGACCGCGTGCCGCCGACGTGGGCCGACCCGTTCCAGCTCCAGCAGGTGCTGCTCAACCTGATCGGCAACGCCGAGCACGCGCTCGACGAGTGGCAGGGCCCCAAGCGCATCACCCTGCGCACCTCGTGGAGCGGCGACGCCGCCGACCCGATCGTGATCACGGTCGCCGACACCGGCCCCGGCATCGCCCCCGAGCACGCGGCGCGCGTCTTCAATCCCTTCTTCACGACGAAGCCCGTCGGCCAGGGGACGGGGCTCGGCCTGTCGATCTCGCACGGCATCGTCCGCGAGCACGGCGGTCGCATCCGCGTGGACCCCGGCCCGGGGGTCGGCGCGACGTTCCACATCGAGCTGCCGGTAGTGGAGCCGCCCGACGTCGGCGGCGACACGGCGGCGAGCTGACGAATCGAGGTTGAAGGTCGGAGGTCGGAGGTGGGAACGAGCACGGAGTTTCTTCCCACCTCCAACCTCTGACCTCCGACCTCCCCGCACCGAGACGCACATGCCCGAGCTACGCGAACACGACGCCATGACCTGCCGCGCCTGCGGTCGCGAGGAGCGCGCCTCCGAGGGCTATCCGTGCGCCGACTGCGGCACCTTCATCTGCCTCATCTGCACGATGCGCGGCGTCGTCTACTGCCGCGGCTGCGCGCCGAAGCATCCGGGCGAGCAGCAGCCCGCTGACGCGGCCGGCGGCGGCGGCGGGGGCGGAACGACACGGGGCGCGTGACGAGCCGGCGGCGCACGACGCGCGCGCAATCGGAGCGCTCGCCGCTCGTGCACGGAGGCGCGGCGCGCTTCGCGCTCCTCGGCGGCGTCGCCGTCGGCCACGCCACCGACGAGGAGGGCGCGACGGGGCTGACCGTCGTGCGCGGCGAGCGCGGCCCGATGCGCGGCGCCGCCGCCATCGTCGGCCGGGCGACGGGCACGCGCGACATGCTGCCGCTCACGACGCATCATCTCGCCGACCGCGTGGACGCGGTGCTGCTCACCGGCGGCTCCGCCTACGGGCTCGACGCGGCGGCGGGGGTGATGCGCTGGATGGAAGAGCGTGGCCGCGGCCTCGCGGTCGGACCCGGCGTCGTCCCGATCGTCCCCGCCGCCGTCGTCTTCGACCTCGCACCGCTCGGCCGCTTCGACGCACGACCGACGCCGGCGATGGCGTACGACGCCTGCGAGCGCGCGTCGTCGCGCGACGTCGCCGAGGGCAGCGTCGGCGCGGGCACCGGCACGACAGTCGGGAAGGGCGCCGGCGTCGAGCGAGCGATGAAGGGCGGCGTCGGCTGCGCGGTCGCGTCGTCGGCCGAGAGCGATGGTGTCGCCGCGGACGCGCTGCACGTCGGCGCTCTGGCCGTCGTCAACGCGCTCGGCGACGTGCGCGACGACCGGGGCGCGATCCTCGCCGGCGCGCGCGACGGGCGCGGCGGCTTCGTGGATGTCGCACGATTCCTCGCCCGCGGCGGCGACGGCGAGGTCGCCGCCGCCGCGATGCGCAACACGACGCTGGCGGTCGTGATGGCGAGCGTGCCGCTCTCGCGCGCCGAGCTGCAGCAGGTGGCGCAGGCGGCGACGGCGGCGTTCCACCGGCGGATCACGCCGGCGGGCACGAGCTTCGATGGTGATGTGGTCTTCGCGCTCGCGCCGCTGGACACCGAAGAAGTGAGTGGGGACTCGGGCGACGCCGCGCGCGACGCGGTACGTGACGCGGTACGTGACGCGGTGCCTGACGCGGTGCCTGACGCGAAGCGCGACGCCGCATCGGTCGCGGGGGGGCCCCCCCGCCGGGACGTTGCCTCATCGCCGTCGCTCGGCCATCATCCATCCATCGCGCGGCGCGCCGATTTCTCGCCGGCCGCCCTGCTGCAGGTGGAGGCGCTGGCCGTGGCCGCGCTCGAGCTCGCGATCGAGCGCGCGGTACGCCTCGCGCGCGGCCGCGACGGGATCCCGGGACTCGGCGACGACGACGAGCCGGGCGACGACCGTGAGGCTGGTGGTGGTGAGGCTGGGGGAGGGACGCATCATGGACAGCGAGACAGCCGGCCGTAGTGCACGGACTAACGCCGACGAGATGTCCTCGGTCGGCGACGCGTCGTCGCGCCTCGTCGTCGGGTCGCCCATCGCGCCGCTGCACCTCGAGCCGCGCGTCTCGAGCCCTCAGAGCTCACAGCGACTCTACGGACATGCGGTGGACGTCCTCGAGGTGCGCGGCGACTGGCGGCACGTGCGCGGCGACGACGGCTACGAGGGATGGATGCACGTCGGCTACCTGCACGAGCCGCTGCCACACGACCTCGAGCGGGACCGGCTGCGCGTCTCCCTCGGCTGCCGCATTCGCGACGGCGCCAGGGCGTGGCAGACGCGCGCGCTCCCCCTCGGTGCACTCGTCGCGCCCGGGCTGGACGTGATCGAGGGCGACGCCTTCGCACGCGACGAGCTCACGCGCCGCTTCCCGGCGCACCCGGAGGCGATCGTGCGCACCGCCCTCGAATGCTTTGCCGGCACGAGCTACCAGTGGGGCGGCGTCACGCCCTGGGGCGCCGACTGCTCCGGCCTCGTGCAGACGACGTTCGCGCTCCATGGCATCGGCCTGCCGCGCGACGCGTGGCAGCAGGCGCTCGAGGGGAGCGACGCCGGCGACGACCTCACCGCGCTCCGCCCCGCCGACCTTCTCTTCTTTTCCGACCGCGACGACCGGCGCATCACCCACGTCGGCATCTCCACCGGCGGCCCGCGCATCGTCCACCTCGCCCTCGGCCGCGGCGGCTACGCCGTGGATCGCCTCGACGGGAACAGCGACGAGTACGCGGCGGCGCTCGCGAAGCGGTTCGTGGGAGCGAGAAGGATCTCGACGAGCGGGTAAGCGGGAAGCGGGTGAGCGGTGGGCGGTAAGCGGTAAGCGCGAACCGATGCGGATGGCGGCACTTCGATGGCGCGAAATGCCGCGCGCGCCATAGACTTTGACGTGGGGGGCCCCCGGCGCACGGAAGCCGGGGCTGAGCGCTCGCGCTCACCGCGTCCCGCGTCCCGCTTCCCGCATCGGCTCGCGCTTACCGCCAGCCGCGTCCCGCTTACCCGCTTTCTTCAGCTCATCAACCCGCCCGCCGCCCCGACCCGCGGGGGCGCCGAGTTGCCCGACGCGCGGACCTGGAGCGGGATCTCGGCCGTCAGCGAGCCGTCGAGGGAGACGCGCATCGCGTAGGCGCCGCTGGCGTCGAGCGGGAGGTCGAGCGTGATGATGACCGGCAGGTCCATGTCGTGCACGCCCGGCGGCGGCGCACCGACGGCGACCTCGCCCGACGAGCTCCACAGCTCCGCGCCGCGCGGATTGACCCAGCTCAACGCGAGCACGTGCGACCCGACGTCGGTCCGCCCGCCCTTGAGCCGGACGACGAGCGTCGCCCGCGGATGAACGGCCGGCAGCGTCGCCACCTGCACGGCGTCGAAGACGCCGAGGACGTTGAGCTTCCCTTCCTGGGAGAGGTTCGCCGCGTCGGCGAAGAGCGCGAAGGAGATGTGCATGGGCGTAAGATAGGCCCTATCTTTCTCCCATGTCATCAACGGTATCACGGGCGTCGTCCACGCCCGGCCGCGCTGAGGCTCGCGCGCGGCCGGGCGTTTGGCTGACGGACCTGTCTCTCCTCGGCATGGCCGTCATCTGGGGAGTCAACTACAGCGTCGTCAAGTTCGGCGCGACGCACTTCTCGCCGCTCGCCTTCAACGGACTGCGCGTCGCGATCGCCGCCGTCGCCCTCGTCGTCATCTCGCTCGCCGTCGTGCGCGAGCGATGGCCGTCGGGCGCCACGATGTGGCGGCTGCTCGCGCTCGGCGTGCTCGGCAACTGCGTGTATCAGCTCTTCTTCATCGAGGGGCTGTCGCGCACGCGCGCTGGCACCGCCGCTCTCGTCCTCGCCGCGTCGCCCGCGTTCATCGCCGTCATCGGGCGGCTGCTCGGCGTCGAGCGCCTGACGACGCGCGGTGCGATCGGCGTCGCGCTCTCGATCGGCGGCGTCGCGCTCGTCATCATCGGCGGCGCGTCGTCGGCGGCGCACGGCGCGGCGAGCGCGACACCCGCCAGCGGTGACTCGCTCCTCGGCAACGTGCTCGTGCTCGCGGGCTGCGTGTGCTGGGCGACGTTCACCGTGCTGCTCAAGCCGTACACCGAGCGCGTGCACGGCCTCCATCTGTCCACGATCACGATGGTCGGCGGCGCGCTGCCGCTGCTCGTCGTCTCCGCGCCCGCCTTCGCAGCCATGGCGTGGCGCGACGTGGCGCCGAGCGCGTGGGCGGCGGTCGCCTACAGCAGCCTGCTCGCGCTCGTCGTCGCCTATCTCGTCTGGTACCGCGGCGTCCGCGTGCTCGGGCCGACGCGCACCGCGATGTACGGCAACCTCCAGCCCGTCGTCGCCCTCGCCGTCGCCTGGCTCATGTTCGCCGAGATCCCCACCGCCCTCCAGCTCGGCGGCGCGGCGGCGATCATGGCGGGAATTGTGATGGCCAGGGTGTAGGGTACAGGGTGTAGGGTGTAGACGACCCGCTCGGGATGCGTCCCGAGGCAGGTCTACACCCTGCACGCTCTACCCGACACCCTGCCCCTGAACCCCTCGTCCTTTCTCCCTTGATCCTCGCCCTCTTCGACATCGACGGCACCATCCTCTCGTCCGACGGCGCTGGCCGGCGCGCGATCAACACGGCGCTCGTCGAGCTGTTCGGCGGCACGGGGCCCGAGGGGTACCGGTTCGATGGGAAGACCGACCGGCAGATCGTCCGCGAGCTGATGCGGCTCGAGGGGCACGCCGACGCGCACATCGACGCGCGCATGGACGCGCTGCTCGAGCGCTACGTGACGTACCTCGAGCGCGAGCTCGCCTCGCCCGCGCACCGGCCGACGGTCTACGACGGCGTGCGCGAGCTGCTCGACACGCTCGAGGCGCGCGACGACGTCGTCCTCGGTCTCCTCACGGGGAACCTCGAGCGGGGCGCGCGCGTCAAGCTCGACGCCGTCGGCATCCGCGCCGACCGGTTCCGGGTGAACGCCTTCGGCTCCGACTCCGAGCACCGCCCCGAGCTGCCGGCCGTCGCCCAGCGGCGCGCCCGCGAGCTGCTCGGTCTCCACCTGCCGGGCGACCGCGTCGCCGTCATCGGTGACACGCCGGCCGACGTCAGCTGCGGCCGCGCCATCGGGGCTCGCGCCATCGCCGTCGCCACCGGCCGTTACTCGGTCGAGGAGCTCGCGTCGCACTCTCCGGCGGCAGTGTTCCCCGATCTCACGGATACCGAGGCGGTAGTGAAGGCAATCGTCGGTCGTTAACCTGATGCCTGGTGCCTGCTTGCTTGTACCAGCCGCTCTGAGGGGCCGGCACAAGCAAGCAGGAACCAGGCATCAGGTAGAGCCCCCACCCCGCAGTCAGAGCTTCTCGCATGCGCGAAGTCGAACTCAAGGCTCTCGTTCCCGACCTCGGCGCCGCGCGCGCGCGTCTCGAGCGCGCGGGTGCGCGCCTCGTCTACGAGGGACGCCTCGAGGACCGTCGCTACGACGCGCCCGACCGCTCGCTTGCCGCGCGCGACCACGTGCTCCAACTGCGCGTCTATCGCGACGGCGCGAGCGGCGCGGTGCGCTCGGCCGCGCTCGACTGGAAGGGGCCGACCGGATACGAGAACGGCTACAAGGTGCGCGAGGAGCTCTCGTCCGACACGCGCGATCCCGGCGCGCTCGCCGACATCCTCGCTGGACTCGGCTACGTCGTCACGCGCGAGATCGACCGCGAGATCGCGCAGTACGAGGTCGCCGGCGCCGTCGTGCGCTTCGAGCGCTACCCGCGCATGGACACGCTCGTCGAGGTCGAGGGCACGCCCGAGGCGATCGAGGCCGCGGCCGGCGCCACCGGGTTGCCGCGCGAGACGTTCACGAGCGACCGCCTCCCCGCCTTCGTCGCGCGCTTCGAGGCGCGCACGGGCGAGCGCGCCGCGCTCTGCGATCGTGAGCTCGCCGGCGACTACCGCTTCAGCGTCGGCGATGCCTGACGACGCCGCCGAGCGCGGCGTGCCCGACGAGATCGACGTCGCGCCGCCGCCGTTCACCGTCTGGGGCATCGACCGCGGACGGGAGTTCGGCGGCGCGGCGTGGATCGAGCTCGGCGACGGCAGCGTCGCCGTGCTGATCGCGACGACGCCACGCACGGCCGGCGCCGGCGTGGCCGCCCGCTTCTTCTACCCGATCGCCGCCGTGGACGGCGCGCGCGTCGAGCTCATGCCGGCGGCCGCCGACCGCGACGCGCGCGCGCAGCTCACCGTCTTCCTCGGCGGCGGCGACGTGCTCGAGGTGACGGGCACGCCGGCCGCGGTGCGCGCGCTCGCGCGCCGGCTCGAGGACGACGCCTGCGCGCTCACCGAGCAGACGCTTCCGCTGCGCGGGCTGGGCTCGCACCGCGCGCACCCGGGCTCGGACCACGACCGCTTCTACGGCCCGCTGCTCGCCGCGCGCCGCGCCGCCGAGCGCGCCGACAGCGCCGCCGACCGTGTGGCCGCGTTCGACGCGGCGGCGATCGGCCGCGCGCTCGACGGCGCGCTCGCGGGCTTCGCCGCCGACCGGTTCCCCGAGGAGGGTCCCGGCCGGCGCGCGCTCTCCGCCGAGCTGCGCGAGCTCGCCGAGCCCGTGCAGGTCGCGCTGGCACGGCTCGCGTCCGCCGCCGCCGCCACCCGCGCGGCGCCGGACGACGCGCGCTTCCTGCGCTGGCGCGAGTGGGCGCTCGTCGTGCGCGAGGTCTTCGCCGCCGCCGACGCCGCGTGGCTCGAGTCGGTGCCGACGCTCTGCGACTCGCGCGGCCGCGCCGGTCGCTTCTGGCGACGGCTGCTCTTCCGGCGCCCGGGCGGAGCGCGTCCCGCGTGATCGTCGGCCTCGGGATCGACCTCGTCGAGATCGCGCGCATCGAGCGGATGCTGCGCGAGAAGGGCGAGCACGCGCTCGACCGTCTCTTCACCTTCCGCGAGGTGGATTACGCGCGCGGCCGGCCGTCGCCGGCGCAGCACTTCGCCGCGCGCTTCGCCGCGAAGGAGGCGGCCTACAAGGCGCTCTCCGGCAGCGACATGGCGCGCGCCGTCGGCTGGCGCGACATCGAGGTCGTGAACCACGGCGACGGCCGCCCCGCGCTCGAGTTCCACGGCCTCGCCAAGCGCCGCGCCGAACAGCTCGGCGTCGTCCGCGCCCACGTCACGCTGACGCACACGGATACGACGGCGGGGGCGGTGGTCGTTCTGGAGGGAGAGCTTCCGGTGTGACGCGGGTCGGGGGTCGGGGAGTGGCCGCTCGGGATGTCCCGAGGCAGTGCAGGCCCCGACCCCGACCCCCAACTCCCGACCCGCTCTTCTACGGCCGCGCCTTTTCGCGCGTCGTCACCGTGGTCATCGCCGTCGGTCCGCAGCAGGCCCCCGCGCACCCGGTGTCCCCCTTCTTCCGCGCCCGCGACGCCGCGAGCGTGCGCCAGAAGCGGCGGCCGATGTAGAGCAGGGCGCTCGCGACGATGAGCAGGACGACGAGCGTCTGCACCGCGGATGCACTCAGGCCAGTCATGGTCCGAACCCCAGGGCGCGGCCGCCGTGGTAGACGAGCCACGCCATCGCGTAGGCGAGAGCGAGCATGTAGCCGAACTGCAGCGCCGCCCACGACCAGCCGCGTCGGCCGCCGCCCGCCTCGCGCACCGTCACCGCGACGGTGCTCATGCACATGAGCGCGTACACGTAGAACACCATCAGCCCGACGGCGACGAGCGGCGTGTAGACGTGCGCGCCGGTGACCGGGTTCCGCTCCGAGCGCAGCTTCTCGCGCAGCGCCGCCGACGTCTGGTCGGCGTCGCCGACGCCGTAGATCGTCCCCATCGTCGAGACGAACACCTCGCGCGCCGCGAACGACGACGCGATGCCGACGCCGATCTTCCAGTCGTAGCCGAGCGGACGCACCGCCGGCTCGATGACCTTGCCGACGCGGCCCAGCGCGCTGTGCTCGAGCTGTCGCTCCTGCTGCGCCTGCGGCGCGAGGCCCGGCGTCGGCGCGCTCTTCGGATACGTCGCCATCGCCCAGAGCACGATCGAGAGCGACAGGATCACGGTGCCCGCGCGCCGCAGGAACAGCTTCGCGCGCTGCCACACGGTCAGCGCGAGCGTCTTCGCGCTCGGCCACCGGTAGGGCGGCAGCTCGAGGATCATCGGCCGCATCGGTCCGCGCAGCAGCGTGCGCTTGAACAGCGCCGCGACGGCGAGCGCGGAGACGGTGCCGAGCAGGTACATGACGAGCATCGTCACGCCCTGCAGGTCGAGCCCGCCGAGCACCGCGATCGGCGGCACGAACGCGCCGATGAGCAGCGTGTAGATCGGCAGCCGCGCCGAGCAGCTCATGAGCGGCACGACCATCATCGTCGCGAGGCGGTCCTTCGGATTCTCGATCGTGCGCGTCGCCATGATGCCGGGCACCGCGCAGGCGTAGCCCGAGAGCATCGGGATGAAGCTCTTGCCGTGCAGCCCGACGCGCCGCATCAGCCGGTCCATCAGGAACGCGGCGCGCGCCATGTAGCCCGAGTCCTCGAGGATCCCGATGAACAGGAAGAGGATCGAGATCTGCGGTAGGAAGACGAGCACGCTGCCGACGCCGGCGATGACGCCGTCCACGAGGAGGCTCTGCAGGTCGCCCGGCGGCAGCATCGCTCCGACCGTCGTGCCGAGCCACGACACCGTGCCCTCGATCGCGTCCATCAGCGGCTGCGCCCAGGTGAAGATCGCCTGGAAGACGAGCGCCATCAGCACGAGGAAGATCACCGGTCCCGCGAAGCGGTTGAGCACGACGGCGTCGATGCGGTCGCTCGTCGTGCGCTCTCGGCGCGGCGGGTGGGTGACCGTGCGGTCCACGACGCCGGCGATCCACTCGTAGCGCAGCTCGGCCTCGACGCTGCGCGGGCTGCGGCCGGATGCGGTCACCGCGGCGCGCGCGGCGGCCAGCGCGCGGTCGAGACCGGGCACGGCGGCCAGGTGCGACTCGGGCGCGGGCACGGCGAGCAGGCGCAGTGCTTCCATGTCCGCCGCCTCCGACGCCCAGCCGGCGTCGCGCACGAGGCGCGCGAGCGGCGCGAGCGCGGTCGCGATCGCCGGCGGCAGCGCGAACTTGCGCTCCGGGCGCGGCAGGTCGGGCGCCGCGGCGATGGCGCGCCGGAGATGGTCCACCCCTTCGCCGCGCTTGGCGACGGTCGGGATCACGGTGACGCCGAGCTCGTGGATCAGCTCGGGGACGTCGATGCGCGTGCCGGCGTTCTCGGCGGCGTCGATCTGGTTGAGCGCGACGACGACCGGCACGCCGAGCTCGAGGATCTGGCTCGTGAGGAAGAGGTTGCGCTCGAGGTGCTGCGCGTCGGCGACGACGACGACGACGTCCGGCAGCGGCTCGTTCTGGCCGAAGCCGAGCAGGACCTCGAGGGCGATCTCCTCGTCGGGCGAGCCGGCCGAGAGCGAGTAGCTGCCCGGCAGGTCGAGCACGGTGACGCGGCGCCCGTCGGGGCCGCGGTAGTAACCCTCGACGCGCTCGACCGTGACGCCGGCGAAGTTGCCGACGCGCTGGCGCATGCCGGTGAGCGCGTTGAAGAGCGTGCTCTTGCCGGTGTTCGGGTTGCCGATGAGGGCGACCCGCATGAGCCCGAGGTCGGGAGCCGCCGGGCGGTCGCCGACCACCGGCAGGGCGCGCCCCGTGCCGGCCGCCGTTCCGCGCTCCCGCTCGACCGTCCCGCTCATCGTCGTCTCACCGTTCCCGCGTCGGCGCTCGGCGGCGTCAGCGCGCGACGCGCGTCGCGCGCCGAGGCGACGCGATGGACGCGCGCTCGCGCATCGTCAGCGAGGCTGCGGCAGGACGGTGATGCCGGCCGTGATCGCGGCGCCGAGCGCCAGGCGCGCGCCGCGCACCTCCAGCAGCATGCAGTGGCGCTTCTCGACCACGCTCACGCTCGCTCCCTCGCACAGCCCGAGCGCGCGCAGCCGGCACGCTTCGGCGTCGCCACAGCCCATCGTCAGCACGGTCGCACGGGCCCCGCTGGCGCAGGCGGCGAGCGAGCACGAGCCGGCCACCGGCGCGGCGGCCGTGGCCACCAGGGCCGTGGCGACCACGTCCGGCGCGGTCACGACGGCCTGTCGCGGCAGAGACTTACGCTTGCGGAGGAAGCTGAACACGCGGGCTCGCGGGAGTTGAGAATCGTTCTCAAAGGGCGTGATTGAATCTACACGGGCGAAAGGAATCCCGTCAATTGGAGTCGGGAATACGGGTGGGCGGTAAGTGGTGGGCGGTGGGCGCGAACGCAGTCGAATACGGAGTAGACCACGACGCGACTACTTTATTCCCACCTTCGCGCGCCGCCGGCGCCCACCGCCCACCGCCGACCGCTCAACGTGTCCATAGACGCCGCCTTCGCCGCACCGACCGGGGCGCTCCTCATCTTCTGCCTCCGCATCGTGGACGTCTCGTGCGACACGATGCGCGTGCTGTTCGCGATTCGTGGGAAGCGGGCCATCGCCGGGGTGCTCGGCTTCGTGGAGGCGCTCGTCTGGATCTTCGCCGTCGGCAACGCGGTGCGGCACCTGGACAGTTGGCTGCACGTGCTCGGCTACGCCGGCGGCTACGCGGCGGGGACGATCGTCGGCATCTCGATCGAGAAGGCGGTCGCGTACGGGCTCACGGCCGTTCGGATCGTGTCGCGCCATGGCGGCGTCGAGATCGCCGAGTCGCTGCGCGAGCGCGGCTACGGCGTCACCGAGATGGCGGGCTTCGGCCGCGAGGGGAGCGTCGAGATCGTCAGCTCCGTCGTGCAGCGCGCCCACCTCGGCGAGGTCATGGTGATCGTGGA